>JBARVU010000552.1:0-23093 GCA_049646425.1 Phormidesmis sp.
GATCATAGGCTGGAGACCTTTGTCTATAAGCGTTTATGTCATAGCTTCGGGGCCTCAACGAATCGCACGTGTCCTATACATAGGCGAGTCTGCGCTCCAGCACCTACGGCAGCAAGGAGTCCAAGTCAGGCCAGAAGATATAGAGCGACTCTCACCGCTGGGGCATATCCACATCAACATGCTGGGCCGCTTCTTCTTTGACCTACCAGAATCTGCCCAGCTCGGGGCCATGAGGTCTTTGCGTATCCTGAGCAATCTCAATGATAATATTTGCCTAGAGTGATTGCCCCGAAAGGTCTACAGCCTTAGCGGGAGTTTCTGTACGATTACTCATTTAACCCCTGATATGGCCACTGAGCAGTACAGCGAGAATCCACAAGGAATAATTACTTTTACAGCTGAAGTTAACGAAGAGTAGATGCTTCTCTAACTAACTTCTGGTGCACTTAGAAGGCCTAACAAATCATGGCGTTTAGGTGCAGCGACTATTTAGGCATCTCTGGTCTTATCACTGACCATCTTCCTGATGCCAAACCTGACCCCTCCGCTGAGTATCAATGCGAAAGTCAGAATATCTCCGATCAAAGATCTCTCGACCAAGCTGCTCAGCAGCTACAGTGGGTTCACTAGGATCGCACGCCACCTCTCCGCGACGATTGCCCACGCCACGAACAACTCCCACAAACTGAGAATGAGTGTAACGGGAATATTCCTGAATCTGGTGAACGATCCCAAGGGATGCGCCCGGATAGGTTTCTTCGGAGGCAAGCACCAGCCCGATGCGCTTGCCAGACATCTGCTCAATAACCAGTTCAGAGTCAGGATGAGAAGCCGCGTAGTAGCAGAAAGTCCGGTCGAAAAATGCCTTCGTTTGTGCGGACAAACCATACCAATACACTGGTGAGCAAAAAACGATTCCATTTGCAGGGAGGAAATCATCGAAAAGCAACGAGCGAAAGCCATCTGCTATGGAGCATTCGCCGTTGGGAAGTCGGCAAGTACGACAATCACGGAGGAAGCTCGAAATTGAGTCGTCGATAAAGCGTAGTGTCACCTGCATCCCAACCTGTTCAGCACCTCTCTGAACGGCGGTAGCGAGTGTGGCTGAGTTTCCTGCTCGACGAGGACTGCCGACAAGAACAAGTAGGTTTCGTGAATCGCCCATTCTAAAAAATTATATTTAGGAGGTTATTTGCCGAAGCAGGTAGTATGAGGAAATGTCTAATTACCCTGTGAAGGTAGATAGGTGGGATTTTGTCTATCCATCTACCCGAATAAGATGATTAGATAGAAAGTTCCTGCCTAAGTATAGCTGACTATAGGCTGTCACCCCAAAATCGCTAGCCGCGATCTCGCAGTGTACTAATGTGTTTTAAATGACCGGATACTGCTGGCGGTGCGATGTAGTTAAGTCGAATGTGACAAGGAGGCGAAAGCCAAATTAAGAGTGGAGATAATCTCTCAGCAGCACCTATCTTGCTGTCCCCACGTAACAGAGTCATCGACTCCGGTCACGCTGCCATTAGTAATGATGACAGTGGAATGCAGACCACGCAAGTATCCCGACCTAGGAGCCTAAACCGGGAAGGGGCTAGGGGAAGTCCGAAAGGGTTAACGCAAGTGAGAGCGCCAAAAACCGTGGGAAAGCCCGAAAACTGGTTCGATCGCTGCCCAGATGAGCGCCTTCCAGATCATGAGATTGGCGATCACAACCCACGATCATTGGTAGTATGCAGCGTGAGGCTCTAGAAAACCGTTTGTACTACTCCATGAGTTTTCAACGTTTCCCACACTTTTTGGCGCTCTCCTAGTACTGCTTCACTTCGGCCTTTAATCTTTATGGGAAGACTCGGCGAACTGATGCAGCACATCCTGCCATGCGCGCGCCTCGCTGGTAGGGTGGTAGCTGACACCAGGCACTGTGGGAATGGTATGTTTGGTGCTGCCGCTCGGCGGCGACCCGCCGAGACTTGTTGGCTTGGCCCAGAAAGCGTGCTCAGCTCCGCCATAGATATTGGCGCGCCAATCTATCCCAGCTTTCTGAAGCGCGCGGCCAAACGTCAGAATTTGGTCTGGTGTGCAAAGTGGGTCTTCGGAACCTGTACACAGAAGGAAAGAGCTAGCCACGCCGATCCAGTCATCAGCAACGGGGTCTGGCAGGCCCGGATGAACGAGAGCAACAGCCTTGAAAGATGCCCCCGCCCTGGCAAGTTCAAGGACGATACGGCCCCCAGCACCGTAGCCGAGGGCGAAGAGTCGAGTTGGGTCAACACCAGGCTCCGCGAGAAGAGTATCAAGCGCGATGTGGCCGATGGCCAGCATACGTTCGACATCGGCTAGCAGGGGCATCACCCTAGCCAGCATCGCTTCCGGCTTTCCAAAGAACAGCTGTCCACCGTGATAATCCATTGCCAAGACTACATAGCCACGCGCTGCCAAGTCGTCAGCACGGCTGCGTTGATATTTGTCTAAGCCGACCCCATCGTGTCCAACTAGCACTGCCGGCCACGGGCCTTTGCCTTGTGGCCGGGTCAAATAGGCGACCATCGTCATACCGTCTACATCGTAACTGACTTCGCGCGCTGATATCATTCGAACGTTTCTCTCAATGAAGCTTTTGTGGATTCAATCAATCGGTTTATTCGAGTCGCGTGGCATGAGTCCTTCCCGACTCGACCGTTTCTGCTAAAAAGGTAATCCGGTTTCGCAGCAGGCGAGAATAGATGTCGAAGGCTCTTTCTCCCAACCCGATTGTTCAATGACAGTAGGAATCGTGATGCGAAATTCTCCTGATAAATATCACTAGGTAGCGTCAGGCAACGAGGGCTATTATCTCTTCCATTTCTAGCAAATGCTTGAGGTAAGACATCTTTGTAGGCCATCTGCGGCTGACGCTCATGCAGCTTTGGGTATCTAGCCGATCGTGAATCAACGTTAGCTTTACGGTATCGCCGTACTGTGCTAACTCAAAGCGCACGCGAGACGGTTGCATATCAGTCGCGTCAGTCGATTGAAAGCTGTAGACGAGTCGATGCGGCGGCTCAGAGTGCAACACTTCGCATAGCCTCTCGGACTCGCCATCTGGATTAGGGCGCTCTACTGATGCCCCTAATTGCCGGGCAGACTGAATCTGTCCGTCTGCTGGCTTACTTTCTGGCCTATCCTCCCAATATTGCTGGGCAAACGCTTCGCTAGTTAAAGCGTCCCAAAGCTTTTCGAGGGTAGTCGCAATGTAGGTTACATACACGAAGGTGGGTTTAGTCATGATTTCTCTCTTTGGGTATCGTCTTCAAGCTGTCTTTTTAATTCACTCAGTGCATCTAATCGATGGCGTTCGTATTTGCTCAGCCAGCGGTCGTAAATTTCTTGAATAGGTACAGGATTCAGGTAATGTAGCTTCTCTCGCCCCTGCCAAACAGTAATGACTAGATTCGCTGCCTCCAACAGCGCTAGATGCTTCGTTACGGCCTGTCGAGTCATTTCCAGGTGCTCGCACAGCTCGCCTAACGTTTGACCGTTGCGGACGTATAGCTGATCGAGCAACTTTCGGCGACTTGGATCGGCAAGGGCTTTGAACACTGCATTCATAGTAAGATATTACGCAACCAATGAGTTGCTTGACATGCAACTCATTCTGATTACCTTCGGTTCTAAATCTTTACCTTCTCAATCTGAAGCAGGGCGTTTATTCAGAAGCAAAGCAATGAGAAAGCCTCAAGTTGTTAGTAGCAGGCGCGAGCTGTGCCAAATCCTGTTAATGGTCTGCTAGCATAGCCGTTCAGCTACATAACGACCTTGGTACAGCAGACGGCATTAGACCATCCGTTAGTTGTAGAGGTTTCTCGCCGCTAACCGGAAACGGCTAAGCGTTGCAACAATGAACGCAGTCATTTTCGATATAGACGGTACGCTTCTGCAATCCGATGCGAATGACGATGTGTTGTACTTAGCAGCAGTCCGCGACGTACTTGGCGATGTCAACTTGCGTCCGACTTGGAGTATGTACACCCAGTTCACTGCTGCTAGGATATTGGGTGAGATTCTGAATGACAACGCTATAGACGCAACCATAGAAACAGTAACGGCAGTTCGAGACCGGTTCGTCGCTAGTGTTCTTCGTCATGTCTCTGAGCACGGTTCGTTTGCAGAGATTCCAGGTGCCAAGACCTTTGTGGAGGGCCTGCACAATTCACCCATACATCAAGTTGCATACGCTACGGGAGGATGGCGCGGATCGGCGCTACTAAAGCTATCAACATCGGGCTTTCCTATAACAGGCGTTCCGTTGGCAACGTCCAATGACCATTTCGAGAGGCAGGAAATAATGCTTCACGCGCTGCGACAACTCAATGGCACCTTTTCCACCATTACTTACTATGGGGACGGGCATTGGGATGCCGCCGCTGCAAAAGCGCTTGGGTGGCAATTCGTTCCCGTTGGAAGAAAGCTCAATGGGCTAACTAGATACGAATAGCGCGAAGCCCAACCAGTTATTCAACCGGCCTCTATCAGAAAGGTTGCTTGCGATCCTAAGAATCAACCATACCCAACGCAAAAGGCTCAGAACGCTTGACAAGATCTGTATTGATCTCTATCATTCAACTACATGGTTGAATCAAGTGTTGCTCTTAATAAAATTTTTGGTGCTCTTGCCGATGTGACACGGCGAGACATCCTTAAACGGGTATCGAGAGCAGAGCATACTATCAGTGAATTAGCCGAACCTTATGCGATGTCTTTGGCAGCGATCGCAAAGCATATCAGTGTGTTGGAAAAAGCAGGACTCATTACCAAGCGTCGAAGCGGCAAGGAGAAAATGATTCAGATTCAACCGAAAACTGTCAAAGTGGCCGCAGCATATCTTAGCGAGTATGAAAAAATCTGGAGTGCCCGCTTTGATGCTTTGGAAAAACTACTAGAAGATCAGTAACTAAGTAGGAGAACAACGATATGGCAAATCTGAAGGTAACCGTCCCAGAAAACTCACAAAATATCCTGGGTACTGTCACAATTAACGCTCCGCTAGCAAAGGTGTTTGAAGCTTATACCCAAGAAGAACTCTTTACGAGTTGGTGGTGTCGCGGTAATCCAATGAAAGTGCATTACTTCGATTGTAAAGACGGCGGGAGTTGGCACATTACTGAGCAATCAGAAGACGGTAAAGAGTATGAGTTTATCGGCTGTTTTCATGAAGTTGCTAAGGATGAACGGATCGTGCAGACGTTTGAATTTTTAGGAATGCCGGAACGTGGGCACGTCATGCTGGAAAAAGCTGAGTTTGTAGCCATTGACGAACGGACAACTGAGATTCGCTCGCAAAGCACAGCAATGAGTCAGGAAGAGCGGGATGGCATGGTTGTAAGTGGAATGGAAAGCGGCTGGCGGCAGTCCATTGAAGCTCTTGGCAAGCTTTTAGAATCACGCAACTAATTATGGCTCACCTATCGCAAGACTGATGACGTTTGGGAATAAGGATCGGAAAGTCGATTTCACTGAACCATCACAACTCATCTCAGTCTAACTGTGAGGTCGAATTTGATGTCTTATATTGATAGTTTTGTCGTCACCATACTTACGGCCAATTAGAAAAATGGGAATGAGTGAAATAAATACTTCACAGACTCAGGTTCACACGGTAATCGAAGACTGGGCGAAAGCGACACGGCAAAACCGTAAGGATGAGATTCTCAAAAATCATGCGCTTGACCTTGTAACTTTTGACGTGCTACCACCGATGAAATACGAAAGCGCTGAATCTTATCGCCAAAGCTGGGGAGATTGGCAACCTGAGACTCAGGGTGAAGGGCAGTTTGACCTGGAAAATCTATCTGTAACAGTCAGTACTGATCTTGCCTTTGCACATTGCTTTGTTCGGTGCGGTGGCACAATGCCAGATGGACACACGTTTCAGGATTTAGTGCGGGCTACTTTCTGTCTTAGAAGAATAGACGGAGCTTGGAAGATTGTGCATCAACACATATCTAAACCAATTCAGCAATCTGGTAGCTGACATTACGAAATCCGTGCACAATAACCGCAATGTGGTGTGTGGTTAACCATACACCACATTGCTCGCGCCAACTTTAAAGATTGACTAGACGAAGTACGTTGCACGGTGAAATGGCGACGTGCAAAGATGCCGTTGGAGTTTAAGTATGGCAACCACCAGCAATCATAGAGAATTAGGACAAGCGAGATCGTGATAGAATTAATTACCAAAAGATTTCTCCTTCGAGACTTTGTTGCCAATGATTTACCCGACTTTGTGGCATACCATGACGATCCGCGCTCTCTCGAATTTTATGGTGAAGTAGAGGCCAAACCGGGTCATGCTCAGGCACTTTTCAAAGTCTTCAGTAGCTGGGCAGAAGAGCAGCCCAGACACCACTATCAGTTGGCCATTGTTAAGCGCAACGAGGCGAGGTCGCTCGTCGGCTGCGGTGGACTTCGTGGCGACGAGGCAGAGTCTGACAGAGCCGAACTTGGCATTGAGCTAGCACCGCAATATTGGGGGCGCTATGGATACGCCATCGAACCTATGCTTGCCCTAGTTGAGTTTGGATTTGCTCAGTTAGGGCTAAAAGAGATTTACGGTGGCACTGTTAGCGCTAATCATCGAATCGCTCGAATTGCTAAAGCTTTTGGCGCGGTGGCGATCGCGCGGCCTACACCTGATTGGATGACTGCTCGGGGTTGGAGCCAAGTCGAATGGCAAATCACAAGAGAACAATGGGAGAAAAACCGTCTTGATCGCCCTACCTGGACTAGCGGAGGCATCCGCGCAAAAAACTACGGTTGTGAATTGAGAGGCTGGATTTGGACTAAATCGCTTTCCAGTGGCGTCCTAAAACCTCTGACTTTTCACTAAATGGCTTCTCTGAAAGCTCCAAAAATCAAAGATTAGTTTCCTTGCCGCGCAAATCGTCAAGGAGACAATATATTTTGAACGCCTGTTCCAGGAAAGAATTTAGGTGTAACCGTAGGCTCCTGTCCAAACGCCCCTGCTGCTCCTATTAGAGTCTTCTGATTTGACTAAGATGGATTAGGTGGTAGAGAGTGAGGAAGCTTAGGTAGATCTGGATTCATGCAGTCCCAAGGTTGGGCGCTAGCTGTATAAATATTTATTGTGGGGCGAAACCAGCTTGGATCGTCAAGGCTCCCGGCCATAATGCTCAACAAATTTCCGACTGCTCGCTGACCGAACAATCGCGAACCACAGTTTGGGCAAAAGCTACGGCTGAAGAGTCGTCCGCTATCGGCTTTAACGTCAAATTGTTTAATATCTCCTGTAATGGCAACTGCCTCACGAGGGACTAGAACTGCCGCAGCATAAGCAGTTCCGGTCGCCCGTTGACAGTCTCGGCAGTGGCAGTTCCCCATAAAAACAGGTGCTGCTGAGCATTCGTAGCGAACAGCACCGCACAGACAGCCGCCCGTAAAAGGTATTTTCATAAACTGTTGCTCCTAGACCCGGTGGTGCCTAGTATCTATTACCACATCATTTTTGGTGAATTGAGTGGTGGAGTGGTCGCCTCATTGCCCTAGCCCCTTGGCCGAGCTAAACGCAAAAAGCTTACATCTCGCCATATACTTTGTGCTACAGGAGTTTCAAGACCGTCCTTAGTTGTGTGTTTCAAGCACGTATAGAGGAAACTGCTACGATAGAACAGGGATTTCAGGCCCATGTGAGCGAAATTAACCGTATCTCAGACAGAGGTCATATAAGGTCATTTATATATGAGACGCTATCTCGCAGATACCCTTGCAATGATCGTATTTTCTACAGTCTGCGGAGCTTTTATAGAGATCGTCATTGCTGGGCTGTCGTTCGACCAATTGATGAGAATTCGCCTTTCTGCTATACCCATTATACTCTTTGCTGGGCGACTCTATGGAATTTACCGAGATTGGCTATTAAAGCTCGCAGGCGGAGAGATCCCCAGAGAATTAGAAGCGATTGTTATAGATACCTTCGCTAACTTCAGTTTTCAGATTAGTTTATATCTATTTCTGCTTTTTCTAAACGGGGCGACCTTAGAACAAGCACTTAAAGCATGTCTGGCCATTGTGTTGTTCCTTCTAATTTCTGGACGCCCATACGGAATATTTCTAGCTTATTGCAGAAGGCTATTTGGTTTGCCGGGAAGGTAGCGGAGTTATGGGTATAGATAGGCGTCAAAGTAGGCCCGCATTTACCTAAGACAGGGAATCGCTTTCCCAGCTTAGATTAACCGTACCCCCTGTTAGTAAAGTAAGACCCAAGACAGTACATATGATCGTTCCGAAATCCTTCGTTTTTGCACCAGTTGATATGTACCAAACCTGTCAAGACTCTTATGAGTGAGCGTAGATGGTTGGCACTGTGGCCCATACAGACAAGGAACTAGCCTTAGCAATCATCTTCACCCCAATGCTACATGAGGGCCAAGTTCTTCTTTGGCTCAGAAAGAATGGATAAAATCGCCTTCACTCATCTGCTGAAGCGCAATCCTAACCTACGCCTAGCCTTCAACCCGTCGGGAGTGTAGCAAAGCTGCGGAACAGGGCAATTGACTTCAAGAGGCACCTAACGAAGTCGCGAAGGAATAAAGCTTATCTACTCGCTCAGTCCGCTTCGTCAAGTCAGCGCCATTTCCACCACGGAGTGATATTTTCTGATATAGAGTTTATAGTCCCTATCTGTCGAGTTTGCTGGGAGTAGACAGCAGTCACAGGTCATATGAAGCGAGGTTTTTATGTACGTCGATATTGCTTTTTCGCTCAACCGCGCGCTTCACGATCCTTTGCAGGTAGTGATCAGCTCTATCTTGCGCAATACCTCGCACAACTCAGCGCCCCTACGGTTCAATATCGTAGTGCCAGCGGGCGATCGCGACTTTTTCCAATCTCAGCTTGAGGCGACCTTTGGCAAGGCATATGGCCCAGAAGCAGTGATCTTCCGGGTGCAGGACTTTACGCCGCCGGACTATCTCAAGCAGTATTTGGACAGCAAGTTCAAAGAGAAAAAGCCTGAGCGTAGGCTGTCGCGCTACATGCAGTACGGTCGCTTGTTTTTGAAAGATATTTTCCCCGATGTGAAGCGGGTGATTTACCTGGACTGCGATACGCTGGTGCTCGGCGATGTGCGATCGCTCTTTGCCCAAGGCGATCAGCTCACCCCGCAGCGCTACCTGGCAGCGGTGCCTCAGTTCTTCCCAGCAATCTTTTACTTTTCCAATCCCTTTAAAATGTGGGACGACCTGCGCAAGTTCAAAAGCACATTTAACAGCGGCGTCTTACTGACCGACCTTTCCTTTTGGACAGAGCAAACCTACGATTTGCTCCGGCACTACCTCGACCTGGATGCGCGGAACGACTACCGACTGTACCACCTTGGGGATGAGACGGTCTTTAATCTGATGTTTAAAGACACCTATATTCCGCTCGATACCCAGTGGAATACCTGTGGCTATGGCCAGGGACATTTCATCGCTGGGCTGCTCAAGCAGCCAGTGGAAAAGATCAAAATTATTCACTGGAGTGGTGGCCATCATAAGCCATGGCAGAGTGATCGCGTCATCTACTCTGACCTCTGGCGTAGCTACATCCCGACCTGAAACAGCTATACATCAACTGGCAGACAATTATGCTTTCAGTGGTCTGGGCTTGATCGGCTTGCAGGGCGTGCCGAAGCAAATTTGGCCGGGTGGCATCGTTTGCAATACCGTACTGCGAGCGCCAATTACTGCATTGGCGCCAACCCGCACATCCGGGCCGATAAAGCAGTCGGTGGCAATCCAGGCTCCGTTCTCGACCACGATTTCTCCGGTCACCAGGCCAAAGCGAGGATCGCTGATATCGTGACTGCCTGTACAGAGATAGCTTTTTTGGGAAATTACGCAGTGCTGACCTAGCCTGATCGGAACGAGGCTATAGAGCACTACGTCGTCCCCAACCCAGCTATTGTCGCCAATTTCAATATTCCAGGGATAGGTAATCCGAGCAGTGGGGCGAATCATTACCTGCTGGCCGATTTTGGCGCCGAATAATCGCAGCAGCCAGCAGCGCCACCAGTGGGCAGTGTGGAGTGAGAGCGGAAAGGCGATCGCCTGCACCAGCCACCACAGCATCACTTTCGCCCGCGATCCCCCTGCCTCATAACCAGGCTGGTGATACTGGCTTAAATTCACCCAGGGCGATGCCCCTAGTTCACCGACAGCAGTCTCCTCAGCATCGCGTCTTCCCATCCCTACGCATCAGCCGGACTGACTTGAGCAGCGGGCTCAG
This sequence comes from Phormidesmis sp., assembly GCA_049646425.1. GTDB lineage: Bacteria > Cyanobacteriota > Cyanobacteriia > Phormidesmidales > Phormidesmidaceae > Phormidesmis. The sequence continues at coordinate 10,267 of JBARVU010000552.1, forward strand.
CGGTAACCGTAACGGGTTCAGCGGCAGGTTCCAGCGCTGGTTCAGCAGCCGGTGCTTGAATATTTAGACGGCCACCGAACTTCAGCTCATAGAGCTTAACGCCGATTTGATACTCGTACTGGCTTAGCAACCGGCCATACACGTACCCTGCGTACCCGTCCAAAAAGCCTAGCTGAATAAAGTAAAACAGCACGAAGCGCAGCAGCGGCTTAAAGGGCAGGCGCACCCAAATTTTCTTCAGAAAGCGCTTACGCTGCACCGCATCGCCAAACAGATTGCCGCCGATGGTGCCGTCATCATCCATGCCGGTGAGCAGGTTGTAGTACACCCGCGCCTCCCAGTTAGAGTAGCGATTGTGACGGGCCAGCCAGTGATACAGGTCCCGAAAGTCCTCGTGGAGCATGTCTTCTTCGAGATAGCCCACTTTCTCATGGGGGATCATCACATGCTCATGCACTTCGTTGTCGCCCGTATTGCGGATGTCTTCGGTGTTCAGGTTTTCGTAGCGGCCTTTGGCATGGCGAAACAGGCGCAGGTTCCAGTCGGGGTATTTGCCGCCGTGACGAATCCATTTGCCCAGGAAAAATACCCGGCGGTTGATGTAGTAGCCATCGAGGTCAGGATTTTTGATCTTCTCGGCAATCTCTGCCCAAGATTCTGGGGTGATGCGCTCATCACAGTCCACAATCAGCACCCACTCGTTGCGAAAGGGGAGGTTATCCAGCGACCAGTTTTTCTTTTTGGGCCAGCGACCGCTGAAGTCAAACTGAACGACTTTTGCGCCTAAGCTTTCGGCAATTTCGACAGAGCGATCGCTGCTTTGAGAGTCTACGACAAACACTTCATCGGCCTGGGTCAAGCTGGCCAGGCAGGCCGGTAGATTTTCTTGCTCATTTTTGGCGGGAATGAGGACAGAAACAGGAATGGATGCAGGAGTCATAGCGTTAACGATAAGGAGAGCAGCGGGCGGAGCGAGTAGCAGTGGATCGAAATCTGGTGGGGAAATCTCGTAGACGAAAACTTAAGCGGGTTCTTGAGGCTTTTCTGTAGGCTTCTCTGTAGTTTTCTCTGGGCGCTGAGCTAAATGCTGAACAACGCTGCCCAAATAGGCTACTTGACCGTAGGCGTAGGCAAGGTTTTCAAATCGCTGATCGGGTCGATGGATATATTTAAGCGTTTTGTAGAGACCGCGTACCAGTCGTTCGCCGCCGCTTCGCAGCTGCCATAGTCCGGTGCTGCCGCTAGCCTGTTCTCGATAGCTTTCGCTGATGCCTTGCCACCAGCTACGGCTGAGAAACCAGCCCAGTTTCATGCGGGCCGGGGCAACATTGTGCGCGGCCAGGGCAGTGGGTATGTAGGCAACCTGCCAGCCTCGCTCCAGTGCCAGTCGGGTGAGCTGCTGTTCTTCATTGGAAAGCAGATTTTTTCCGACTCGGCCTAGATGAGTGTCGAAGCCGCCCACGTCCTGTAGAAACTGCTTGCGCACAGCGTAGTTGAGCCCTCGGGGGGTGAGGGCAGGCTGCTGGATATAGACCAGCTCGTCGCCCAGATCATAAGCGCCCAGGCCGCTGGAAAGGTCGTCAGACAGCCAGTCAGGCGGGTGGGCGTTGGGCGGCCAGATGAGCGTGACTTTGCCGCCGGCGATCGCCACCTTAGGATCCTCGTCAAACACCTTGAGCAAAGCCGCTAACCACCCTGCGCTGGCCTCAGCATCGTCGTCTAGATAGGCCAGGATCTGACCCTGAGCTGCCGCCGCGCCCGTATTGCGAGCGACTGAAAGACCCAGGGTTGGCTCGTAAATGTAGCGTCCCTTACCGGTGTCGAGTTTGGCTTGGGCGATCGCCGCCGTGCCGTCGGTAGAGGCATTGTCCACCACGATAATTTCGTAGCGCTCTAGCGCTTGCGCTAGCAGGCTATCGATTGCCGCGCCCAGGTACTGTTCGCGATTATGCGTGCAAATGATGGCTGAGATCAGCGGTGCGGGCATGGCGAGTGGGGAGGAAGGGTAGGGGCGAAGCGGGGGGAGAAGGAGACGCGGTGAGCAGCACACCTATCAAGATTGCCCTTTGTGACCGCACGTTTCCCGTTGAGTCAGAGATAATATAGTAGGCCACCTCTCCATATATAAGCTCAAGGCACCCTTGTTCTGCATCAAGGTTCAGTAATTTCCTGTAAAAGCGCCATAAATTTACCCCCTTTTAGCACCCTTTTCTCTATGAACGTTGGCCGCAAAGAATCTGCCCAAGCGACTGATCTCGCGCCTCTGATTGACCATACGCTGCTGGCTCCGGCAGCGACGGCAGAGCAAATCACTCAGCTCTGTGACCAGGCTGATCGCTATGGATTTGCGTCGGTGTGCATTTATCCGGTGCATGTGCCCTTAGCCGTTGAGCGGCTGCACGGTAAGCGGCCTCAGGTCTGTACAGTGATTGGCTTTCCCAGCGGGGCTACAACGCCCAGAGTAAAGCTTTATGAAGCCCAGGAAGCGGTCGAAAACGGCGCGACTGAGCTGGACGTGGTGATCAATCTGGGCTGGCTAAAAATGGGAGATACGGGCCGCGTGCACGCAGAGATCGCCGCTATCGTGGAGTTGGGTCAGCCTGTGAAGGCGATCTTAGAAACCACTTTGCTGACACTGGCTGAAAAGCGCCTGGCGGCTGAAGTTTGCCTGGATGCAGGCGTGAAATTCTTAAAGACCAGCACGGGCTGGCAGGGCGGGGCTACCGTCGAGGACGTAAAAATACTGCGGCAAATTGGCGGCGATCGCATTGGCATCAAGGCATCCGGCGGCATTCGCACCGCCGAGCAGGCGATCGCCCTCGTCGAAGCTGGCGCCACCCGCCTCGGCACCTCACGCGGCCCCGAAATCCTCCAGCAACAAACCGAGTCAGACGACGACTAGCCCATTCCCTACTCCCCACTCTCCTACTCCCTCTCTCCATGACCCAGCGCAGCTACAAAGCCACCGGCATTAACCTCAAAGCCATGCCCATGGGCGAATCCGACCGGCTGGTGACCGTACTGACTAAAGAAAACGGGCTGGTACGGGCGAGCGCCCCCGGTGCCCGCAAGCACAAATCAAAGCTGGCCGGACGCTCTGGCCTATTTGTAGTAAACGATTTGCTGTTCATCAAAGGCAAGTCGATTGACAAGCTAGTGCAGGCTGAAACCCAGCGCTCGTTTCCAGGGCTTAGTAAAGATTTGGCCAAGCTCACGGCCAGTCAGTATCTCGCTGAGATTGTGCTTTCTCAGGCGCTCACTGGCCAACCTCAAGAAGAGCTGTACTATCTGTTAATAGAGCATTTGTCCCGGCTAGAGTCGGCTAGCAGGTCGACTATTTTGCCCTGCTTGGCGCAGGCGACTTTTCATCTGCTGGCGCTGGCGGGAGTTGCGCCCGAGGTCTTTCGCTGCTGCCTATCGCGATCGCTCCTCACCCCGACTCTAGGTAACCCTGACTGGCGCGCTGGCTTTAGCGTTTCATCAGGCGGCGCGATTGATATGGCCGAAATTGAACGGATCGCGGGTGATCGTTTGGAAGCGAAGCGGGCGTTCGCCCGTAAAGATAGTCTGAATGCTACTCAAAAGAATGGGGACACAGGCGGGTTTAAGGCTAGAGTGACAAAAGAGCTGGCCGCTGAACTAGGCATTGTCGGCTATCTGAGCGCAGCCGAGCTTGCCCTGATGCAGCAGCTCAGCAAACCCAAGCTGGTGATGACGGGTGCCTCTGACGGTTCGCAGTCGAACCCGCGCTCGGGCACACAATCAGGCACAATAATGACAGAAGCCGACGCCTCTCTCGCAGAGTCTGGCCCTCACCTGATGTGGCAACACATCGAAAAGTTCCTAAGGCAGTACACGCAGTACCAGTTTGATCGGCCGATTCGGTCTGCCGCCCTGATCGACATTTGCTTCACCCCCTTAACCCATGCTTCGTGAGTCTGAGCCCGATACCGACAATCTAAATAGCGGAGAGGCCAAAAGCATTCCATCTTCTCAACAGCACGATGACCCGCCGGAGAACCTATCGCCGGAGCAGTTTTTGGCGAGCTGTGATGCTCTCACGGACAAGCGCGCTCATCCCACCGCTGATCAGACTGATGATGTAGAGCCGATGGAGCCTAGCCAGGTAGATCAAGCCGCAGAGCCTCAGGTAGAACCACCGCTTAGGCGATCGCGCTCAGGCGGACTGTGGCCCGTCTTCCGCAACCGCAACTTTTTGACGCTGTGGAGCGGCCAGGTATTTTCCCAAATTGCGGACAAAATCTATCTGGTGCTGATGATCGCGATTATCTCCAGCACGTTTAAGTCTCCCGATCAGACTATCAGCGGCTGGGTATCGGCCGTTATGATTGCCTTCACGATTCCGGCGGTGCTGTTTGGGTCGCTGGCGGGCGTGTACGTAGACCGGTGGAGAAAGAAGCCGGTGCTGGTGCTGACCAATTTGCTGCGGGGGCTGCTGGTCGCCCTGATTCCGGCGCTATTGTGGGCGACGCAAGGCTGGAATGTCGCAGGGCTACCGGTGGGCTTTTATAGTCTGCTAGTGGTGACATTTTTGGTCTCTGCGCTGACCCAGTTTTTTGCCCCGGCTGAGCAGGCCGCTATTCCGCTGATTGTCAAAGAGCACAATCTGCTACCCGCCAATTCGCTCTACACCACCACGATGATGGCCTCGGTGATTGTTGGGTTTGCTGTGGGTGAGCCTTTGCTAGCGATCGCCGATACGCTGCTGGCCCCGCTAGACGGGGGCTCGGGAATGGGTAAATCAGTGCTGGTTGGGGTGAGCTATGCGATCGCTGGCATTGTACTGCTGATGATGACCACTGATGAAGCCAAGGTGGAGACGGCCGAACAGGCGCATGTTTGGAGCGATATTAAGGAAGGACTGGCATACCTACGGACGCATGTTCAGGTGCGCAACGCTTTAATTCAGCTCACCGTTCTATTCTCAGTCTTTGCAGCATTGGCTGTTCTGGCCGTTAGGCTGGCCGAGGTAATCCCGACAATGCGCTCCTCTCAGTTTGGTTTTCTGCTGGCCGCTGGTGGCGTGGGGCTCGCCGTCGGGGCTGTCTCCATTGGTCAATTTGGCCATCGGTTTTCGCGGCCTCAGCTGGGACTCTTTGGTTCCTTGGGCATGACCGCCATGCTTAGTGGCCTCTCCTTAGCGCCCGAGCAGCTATGGCCTAGCCTGGGGCTGATTGGGGGGCTGGGCTTCTTTGGGGCGATGGTCGGCATTCCCATGCAGACAACCATTCAAGAAAAAACCCCCGAGGAAATGCGAGGTAAGGTTTTTGGGCTGCAAAACAACGTCGTCAATATTGCTTTGAGCCTGCCCTTAGCCCTGGCTGGTATTGCTGAAACCTTCTTGGGTTTGCGGGCGGTCTTTGGCCTCTTAGCAATGTTGGTAGCCCTCAGTGGATTTGTCACCTGGTCGCTGATCAGGAACACTCTAAACGACTCAGATTTAGAGGCAGTCTAAGCAGAGAGAAGCATCCTAAATTTTGGCCCGCTGGTTAGTCGCTATCTCAACTGAATCAATAGCGCTTTGGGATCGCAGTGCAAAAGCAGCTATGTGCGTATGTCCTATCCGCATATACTGCTAAGGGGTATATAAGATCAACGGCACCTGTGTAAAAACCGCTGTGCTTATTGATTAAGACCCGTTCCCCTTATTTAAGCGTGTTTTAACCGGTAAATGCATATTGCGTGGCTTGGTAAAAAATCTCCATTTTGTGGCAACGTTACCTACGGTAGAGAAATCACTAACGCGCTGTTAGACCGGGGACATCGGGTTACTTTTCTACACTTTGCGCAAAGTGAACAAAGTGCAGAGGATCAATTTGGCTATGAGGAGGTCTCCCTACCCTTCATCTTCAAGTCACAGATTTTGACAATTCCAGCGCTGGGGTCGGCACGCCTGTTAGCAGAGACTTTACAAAAGCTAAGTCCCGATCTGGTCCACGCTTCCCTCACGCTGTCGCCACTGGATTTTAAGCTGCCTGACATTTGTCAAAGCCTCGGTATTCCGCTGATTGCAACCTTTCATCCTGCCTTTGACCGCAAGCGCCGCAACCTTTCTTCTAGTACTCAGCACTTAGCCTATCAGGTATATGCGCCCTGCTTGGCCCACTATGACAGAGTCATTGTGTTTTCTCAGATTCAGCGAAGTTTACTTATGAAGCTGAGTGTTCCTTCAGATAGGGTTTCCATCATTCCCAATGGCGTAGATATTGGTCGCTATTCTCCAGGGGCTTCCAGTATTAAAAAGCAGCTCAAAGCTAAGCAGCTTTACGTTTATCAAGGCAGGCTGGCAATTGAGAAAAATGTAGAGTCGCTGCTCAAAGGGTGGAAGCTGGCCGAGATGGGCGTAGAAAATAAGCTTGTGATCGTCGGTAGTGGCCCTTTGGAGTCCTCGCTTAAAGCGTTTTACCCGGACAGCAGCATCATTTGGCTCGGCTTTGTTGCCAATGAAGAGCGCCGCATCGAAATTCTGCGCGGCGCTGACTGTTTTGTCTTGCCCTCGCTGGTAGAGGGACTCTCCCTATCCTTATTAGAGGCGATGTCTTGTGGCAGCGCCTGTGTCGCGACCGATGCTGGCGCGGATGGGGAAGTCTTAGAGCGGGGTGCCGGGGTGATTCTCAGTACGCAGAGAGTCTCTAGCCAGCTCAGAACGCTGCTGCCGCTTTTTCGGGAACATCCTGAAATCACAGCCATGCTTGGGCAAAAAGCCAGAGAGAGAGTACTGGAGCGCTATACGCTCAGCCAAAATATCACGCTGCTAGAACAGCTTTACCACAGCACCCTGATCTCAGTAAAAAGCAGCTATTCTCTCAGTCAGGGTGCCTAAATACGCTAGTTTCAAATTTTTACTCCTCTCCGCTTTTCAGCGCTCAACTTTCTGACTGAGGTAAAAAGCGCTTGAGCAGGCTTTGCCAGTCTGATTCGGCTTGCTCTATCATGACCTGGCTGCTAACTGACTCCAGTAGCGCGGAGTTGTCGGGCAAGGCAAATACGTAGCGGCGCGTTTGCAGGCCGGTCGACTTAACGGACAGTCGATTTTGAAAGCTGTCTTTGTTGAGGTAGCGGAGCAGGGCCGTATCGTATATAAACGCATCTAGCTGGCCCGCGTCGACGGCTTCCATCCCTGCGGAAGGGCCGCTGATCGGCTGAAATGAGATTTGCTGCTGCTTCAGAGCCTGCGCGGCACTGGATCCTTCGATGCTGCCAACCTTCATTGTTTTGAGATCGGCAAACTGTGTGAGCTGGCTGCTTTTCCCCTGAGTGAGAACTGATGTAATCGTCGCGGTTAGACTGGCGGTAATGCCCATCGCGACCAGCATCCACAGCAGCGCCACAATCCGACCGCCTACGGTAATCGGCGCTTTATCGCCGTAGCCGATAGTGGTCATGGTCACGCCTGCCCACCAAAAGCTATCCCAAATGCCCGATCTAAGTTTGCCAGCGAACATGTCTGTGTTGGGGCCACGTTCAAATAGCCAAACAATGATGCCTACAAACAAAAGCAAGAGTGACAGCCACAGACAAACCCAGAGAAAGCTAGGGGATAGCACTGCCAGGACAGTTTCAAAAAAGCTCTGTTTGCGAGTTTGGGCAATGCCTAAAGAGGAGATGTAGTAGCTCTGAGTAAAGTCAACTGCTTGCTCTCCTTCGGCGGTGGCAGTGGCGGTGACGGCGATGTCGACAGTCCCATCCTGCACCCGTTGCACTGCTTCACCAGGCTCTAGTGACTGCCATTCGTACTCAATGTCGAGCTCTTCGGCCACTTCTCGCCAGAGATGCACGCCGATGCCGTCCCAGTCGCTGCCGCTATCGGTTTCGGTTTCAATGGCAAAAGGAGGCGCATGGCTGACGCCAACTGTTAGCTGTGCAGGGGGACTAGCATCGGGGGGGCTAGAGTCCGTAGGCTGAGCCGAAGTGGATAAGGGTAAACACCAGCCGATGAGTAGCGCGATCGCACCACCAAAACCTACGGAAACCAACTTAATTGAGCGTTGCATGAAAGGTACAGGAAAAAGAGACGCCGCTAGCTGCTCGCCTGAGCTACTGCGGTCAGGAATAATCGCACCCTACTGCCTTGCGGAGATAAGTCGCGTCTGCAAAAGGGTTTAGACTTGAAGGCGTAACGAAGCATTTAAGCGGTGCCGAGCCATGACCGTTGGTCTTCCTTTTGAACCGAAAACTCAGATGGGCGATCGCCCTGAAGACAACTTTGCGATCACCTTTTCTCCCCTTTCGCTAGAACATGCCTACCGCCTCGCCGATGACGGTGCCAATGGCGCGATTGTGCTGATGAGCGGCATGGTGCGCAACCAAACCGACGGTCAGCCAGTCGTGGCGCTGGAGTATCAGGCTTATGAACCGATGGCCAGACAAGTTTTCAAGCAGATCGCCGCCGAAATTCGCAAGCAGTGGGCCGAGATTACGCATGTCGTCATCCATCACCGCACCGGTAAGCTCACAGTCGGTGAAATCAGCGTGCTGGTCGCCATTGGCAGTCCGCACCGCACTGAAGCCTTTGCCGCCTGTCAGTACGCCATCGATACCCTCAAGCACAATGCCCCAATTTGGAAAAAAGAACATTGGCGCAATGGTGCTACGAGCTGGGTTAATATTGGCGCCTGTGAAGAATGATCGACCAGTCGCTCCAGCGGTTGACCCTATAGCCCGCTAGAGCGTTTAGACTAGTGCCAAGGTCACGCAGAAGGTAGGTGAAGATGGTTGTCGCGACGCGCTTAAAAATCGGCGAGGTCTCTAAGCAAACCGGAATTGCGGTAGGGGCCCTACGCTATTACGAAAGTTTGGGCTTGTTGAGGTCGGAGCGGGGTGAAAACAGCTATCGCTACTATGCGCCAGCCGCCGTACAGCAGGTGCAGTTTATTAAAAAGGCCCAGGCGCTGGGGTTTTCGCTAGAAGATATCGGTGAGGTGCTGACCATTCATCAGCAGGGGGATGTGCCTTGTGATTTGGTGCGATCGCTCCTGCAAGACAAAATCGAGCAGGCCGACGCTCAAATTCGGGAGATGCAGACATTTAAACGCAGTTTGGAACGATATCGAGATAGCTGGAACTCCCTAGACTCCAGACCAAGCCCGGGAGATATCTGCCCCCTGATTGAGACCGTGCCTTTGGAGGCATCGAGGTAACTATGCAAGAAGTGGTTCCTTTTGGGGGCTTCAGGCTTCCCGAGGATCGATAGATCGTGAGTTATGCTTCATGCGCTATCCTTTACGGGGTGATCCCCAGCCTCGTCGCCAAAAGGGTGTTGTTCAGAAGATCATTGCCGTGGCCATATCGCAGTCTAAACTCTATAGATTTCCGCTTAAGCAGGCGTATCTGGACATTTTGGCCCTTTCTGCTTGGGGTATTTTGTTTCTCTACTACTGGCTGAGCGATCAGCTCAAGCTGCTCATTCATCCCCGCTTTTTCTGGGCAGTGGTCGCAGCAGGAATTATCCTCCTGGTATTGGCAGGGATGCGAGCAATGGCTATCCGCCGCCCACAGATCGCCGCGTCATCGCCGCATATCCGGACACTACCGGTAGGGTGGGGAAGTATGCTGCTGCTGATAGTCGCAGTGGCAGGCGTGGTGATTCCAATCCAGCCGTTAGGCAGTCAGGCCGCGCTTCAGGAAGGATTTGGCCTGGCAGAGCTGCCCCCGTTACGAACCCAGGTGCAGCGCTTTACCGGCGGTGTAAGACCCGAGGAGCGTAACCTCAGTGACTGGGCAAGAACGCTAGCGGTGTACCCCGAACCCGATTCTTATCAGGGTGACCCGGTCGATGTATCTGGGTTTGTGGTGTATGCCCCCGAACTACCTGATGGCATGCTGATGATTACCCGGTTTGTGATTCGCCACTGTGCCATCGACGCGGTGCCGATAGGACTGCCGGTGATGCTAGAGAAGCCACGCAGTGCCTACCCCCAAGATGGCTGGTTTGTCGTCAAGGGTGAAATGGCCACGGTAGAAATAGGCGGCACGCGGAGACTGGCGATCGCTCCCACCGAGATTGCATCTATTCCGGAACCTGACGATCCTTACGAGTACTAAAAGCGAGTCGCCCTCATGAGTTTAACGCTGTATTTCGTGCGCCACGGTGAGACGACCCACAGTAAGACAGATCGATTCTGCGGTGCGCTCGATCCTGAGCTAACAGAGGCGGGCGAGACTATGGCCAAAGCTTTTAGCGACAGCTACGCAGACATCCCCTGGCAAGCTGTTTTTGCGAGCCCTCTGAGAAGAACAGTAGCCACTGCCAAATACCTGTGTGAGAAAACTGGGCTGGAGATGCAGCAGCGCGATGGGTTAAGAGAAATGCGCTATGGCGACTGGGAAGATCGCTCGAAAGAATACGTCCGGCAGCATTATCCTCAAGACTATGAGCGCTGGACAGCGGAACCTGCCTGGAATCCACCCACCGGTGGGGAAACCGCCGTACAGGTAGCCAGCCGCGCTTCGCTGGTGATTGCAGAGATTGCGGACGCCTATCCGACCGGGGACGTACTGGTGGTCTCTCACAAAACGACGATTCGGATTATTCTGTGTAGCCTGATGGGGCTCGATCTAGGCCGCTACCGTGATCGCATTGCCATGCCGGTCGCTGCTGTCAGCGTGGTTGAGTTTGACGAGCATGGGCCGCTCCTGCAAAGGCTGGGCGATCGCGCTCATCTCCCTCAAGAATTTTTGACGCCCACCGGACTGGGCTCGCCTAAACAATCGGATAGGACTTGAGGCCGCTGGCTTCCAAGGGTAAGAAGACCGTCCAGGTAGTGCCCTGGTTAGTCCGTTCACGGACGGTGAGCTTAGCGCCCAGCGCGTGAAAAAGATTTTTGGTCGCCTCCAAGTTGAGGCTGAGGCCCCCGGTTTCGGGTTGAAACATCAGCAGATGGCCCAGAGACTGGAGCGGCGGCGAGCAGGGAGGCATGGTGCCAGGTTGAGATGGGTCGGCCTGAGACTGAAACTGAAGCTTGAGCTGGTCGCCAACATGAACAACGTGAAGCTGAATGTGGCTGCCAGGAGAAACGCTGTGGGTGAACAGTTCTACCAGTCCAGTGAGCACATGTTGAAGCATCGTCGGGTCGCTGGCAACCATCGGCAGCTCCGGCGGCAGACCCACTTCCAAAGAAAGATTTCGGCGCTGAGCGGCCTGCTGCCACTGGGGAATGGCTTTTTGGAACACCTGGTGGAGGGCGATCGCGCTCAGAGGCGACTTCGGCGACTGGCTGGCCGCTTCTAGCTCGACAGCCCGGAAAATCAGGCTGAAGCGGTCGATCTGCTGGGTGCATTCGCGGTCAATGCTTTGCAGACGCTTGATCACCTGAGCATCTAAGTCCTTGCGCTTGAGTAGCGATCGGGTGTAAGTGCGAATCGTCGTCAGCGGCGTGCGAATTTCGTGGGCCATCGCCTTGAGCAGTTCGCTGTCTGAGAACTGACCGTCCGCTGAGCGGAAGCGGTCAACCCCCTCTCCGGCTGCTGGCGCTGAGGTTTCTCCCAACGACGAGGGCTGAGCTGGCTGAGCCGAAGACTGGGCTACCGGTTGGGCTACCGACTGAGGCAAGCAGGCCAGCATCCAGCGATTGAACTGACTGACGATGCGGTAGTGAGGCTCTTGGACAGCAAACTTTTCGATCAGCGGCTCAATGAAGTCGAGCTGCTGCGGGCGAATCAGATGAATGCGCGATTGCAGCAGTCGCCATACTGAATTCACCACCTTCGGCATAAACGAAAACTGAAAGCGCAGCTCAGCGTCGGCATCTTGGCCCAGCACTAGCACTAGCGCAAACTGAGGCGTAAACACCAGCGCAAACCGCTCCTGCACGAGCGGATCGTCTTCTAACAAAGGCAGCAGCCGCGTCGCCAAGGTTTGCCTTTTAAACTTTTGCTGAAAGAGTCGACCGACCGGGGTGAGGGCGCTGAAGGCCGACGTGAGCTGCTCGGAAGACTGTGGGACAAACGTCCAGCTATGAACCTGCTGAATCAGCGCCGGATCGCTCAATAGTGGGACTGGCCCAGATAAGATCAGCGCCTGAGGCAACTGCCGCCGAGATGATTTTCTACCTTTAGCAGATTTACGAGCTGCCTGGTCGCAGGTGATCTGCTGGTTTAGAAGCTGAGTGAGCGCAGCGATCGCCCCTTGCCACTCCCGCTCAGCTCGCTGCTGCTTGGCGGCAGTCGGCAGCAGGTCGCTGACGGTCTTGTGATCGGCGTCAGCGGTGAACTGATCCCCTGTGGCGAATTCACCCAGGGCAACCAGTGCACTAATCGTTGGTAAAAGCTGATCCGTTGCGCCCATAAGACTTGATAGCGGTGTGCCAACGACGACATGCGTGGCTCATATAACCCTAACTCCACAGTACTGGGAAGCTCTTTATCATGACTATGGGTAGAACCGAACGTTCCGAGGGAGATTTCGCCAGTGAAAGAGCAATCCTTACAGACCGCAACCATCGGGGGAACTAGAGGAAGCCTGCCGGTGATTATTGGCCCCGGTTTTCATGCCGCTCGGCTGACCAATCAGATGGTGCGATCGCTCCCTGATTTCACCCATCCTTATATTATTAGTGCGCTACCTGCCGATCCCTTCGGCGTGTTTGACTGGCTTACCCAAACGCTGGGATCGCCTCAGGACAGCCAGTCCAACCCACTGCCGTTAGTTGCTATCGGATTCAGTGCAGGCGTTGTAGGTCTAACCGGGGCGCTCACCCTATGGCAGCAGCAAGGCGGAACCGTCGCCCAGTTTTTCGCGCTAGATGGCTGGGGCATGCCAATAGTGGGCCTGCCGGTATGCCGCCTGAGCCACGATCGGTTTACTC
>JBARVU010000553.1:0-4551 GCA_049646425.1 Phormidesmis sp.
GATCATAGGATGGGCTTCCACTAAAGTCTTTCTGGCTCCTTTCAGGACTAACAGCTCAGCCCCTTCGACGTCAATTTTCAGGTGGGTGGGGGCAACAATCTCACCTCGCTCTAGCAACTCATCTAGCGAAACAGTTTTAACTTGCAACTTGCCCTGAGTAGATAACTTACCTAAGTAGCTTTTAGGCAAATCATTATCAGGTACGTCGTCGAAATACGCAAAATCGCAAGAGTCACTCACAGCTGCTTCAATCAGTTTTACATTTTTGACATGGTTTAGTTTTAAGTGCCTCTTCAGATAAAACAAATTACGAGGGAGAGGCTCAAAGGTGAACACCTTTCCCCTGTGCCCCACCAAAATAGAAGACAAAAGCGTATAAAACCCAACATGAGCACCAATGTCAAAGACAACGCTTCCTTCCAAAATTGACTCTTTAAACATTTCCTGTTTTTCATATTCATAACTGCCCAACCAGCAGCCATGCTGTCCAGCTCCCACAATCCATTTTTTACCTTTTAATGGCCCTTGTAGAATTGATATTGTTGTTTGATCTGGAAGTAGCCTTAAAAGCATCCGTAGAGCTTTACCGAAGACACTTTGATTAGAGATTGCTGAGAAGTTCATTCTTTTTCTCCAGAGCTATGGAGGGAATATGGAAGTGGTAGGCAAAGACAACAGCTTGTTTGGACAGCGTATGATTCTGATACCAGTCATAAGCCTGATCCGCAATAGTTTGAGCGACCGTAAGGGATAATTTTTTTGTTGGTTGGTGCATTGACCAATAATGCGTTCCACTCTGTAATCCGTCAGTTATAGGAGCATCAGGAAAGGCTGTAATTGGAATTAGTTTGTGAGCACAGTAGGCAGCAAAGACAGTAGATTTCGCGAAAAAACTAGGCGGAGGAAAATTTGAAAAGCTAGCGATTGAATTAGCAAGAATAGCGCTGACTTCCTGAGCCGAGCATATACCTTTTTCAATAACTGGAACATCAATTTGGTTAGAAAATGACAGTCCGGTTGGTACACCGATATCGCAAATTTCTTGAATATCTAAATCTGCGCAAATCTGATTGAGAGTGGATAAACATTGCTCATAGGCCCATAGTCGAGCATTGCGACTGCCAAAAATCACAAGGCGCTTGCTCCGCTCTGCTAATGGAGAAGCTTGGGTTAGTTCTCCAATGTTTGAAAAAACAGGCAGTACTGCTGCTTGAAATGTTTTTTTGCTATTCAAGCGTTGCAGTCGCTGTGCATACTCCTGTCTATTTGTGAAACAAGCATTACTCAATTGGGTTAAACGAAATATTAGTTTTTTTTGTAGAGGCAACAGCCAGAAAGAACTTGTCCAAGGAGAACCAGAGGCATACACTTCGTGAAACATGGTCACGAGTCGAGCATTTGAGTTGCTAGCGTGCCACTGATTTAGAGCATTTACCAACCAGTTGGGACAACCTCGCTTGGCATAGCCATAGCTAACATAGTGTAGAAAAATAATTGCGCTAGGCTGGTGTTTAAGCACCAAGCGCAAATCACTGGCTGATCGTCGACTGAGCCGACTCACCGAAAAGCCACCTAGATCTGAGGGGCCGATCCAATTTGGATCACCTACAATAAAGTGGGTTTGGATGTCAAAATCCTGCCGCATTTGCTGGGCAAGACGATATGCATAGTCTCCAACGCCATCGATCACGGGTGGAAGGCGAGGAACAATTTGGACGATACGCATTGAGTTTCTGGTCAGATGTTGATGCTTGTGTCGTGAGAAATTCGGAAGATATAGAGTGAATAGAATTTTACAGGTCTACTATTAAAGATGAAGAGAATATCAATTCCCATCCAAAGATGGAGTATCACAATCCTGAGAGTCATCAAATCATATTGGACGCAGTTAAAAAATGAGAAAAGTCCGAAACTATAGCTATTTTAGTCAAGATGATATTTGCTAGTCTGATTCATCAATTAGTCATTAATAGTGGCATACCATTGACCATCCCCTAGGCTTTTGAGTCGATAGCCATATTTAGAAAGAAATTGCTTTGATTCCTCAGGTTTAATGTTAAGAGATGTCATCCGTTCAATATTTTCTTCAAAGAAAATATGGAGAATCTTATGATTGCGTAATAAAGATTCCGCTCCTTGTAACACCCATGTATCTGCGCCTTCTGTATCGATCTTCAACACATCAATAATTTGATGCTCAGTCCTACTCCAAAACTGGTCTAAGGTGACAACAGATACATCAATGGTAGCCGTTCCATTTTCAAGAGCCAAACCTCCCCATCCAGTTTGCTCGTCAGACACAAAACTAAAGGGTAGATTACCGGTTTCTTTACCTAAGGCAACATCATAAACCTCAACCTGAGGCTCAAAGTTGTTGTTCAAAATATTCTCACGCAAAGGGGCAACATTTCTCGGAGAGGCTTCAAAAGCCATAACTCGATTTTTCTTGCTTGAAGCAGCCCACAAGCAGGAAAAATAACCATAGTTCGCACCCACGTCAACAAACAGCCCACCATGCTTAGCTAATGAGACAATTTTACAGCTGAGTTCTACTTCATAAAAGCCACAGAAAGCTATTACGCGGTGCCCTATATCTTTAGGCTCAAGTTTGAGTTTTGTGTTAGGCGAAAACTCTAAAACCGCTGACTCAAAATGGGAAGCAAATTTATGGGCCTCTTCAAAGTAAAAAAAGTAAAATAATTTCTCACGCAGCCACAGCGGTCGAACTTTTCTTAGAATTTTTCTTAGAAACAGTTTATACATGTACTATAGGTTGAATTGAATTTTTTAAAGTGTTTTTTCGATGCGAAAAAATCTCGCTAGAAACGTGCATAAAATAGACCATGTGCTCTTTCGACTACTTAGAGGTCTTGCTAGCAAACCTCTGATAATAACTTTGCAATGCCAAATTGTAAGTCCAGTCCTAGAAGGCACAGCGGCTAGAAAGAGCTTGACACAAGCGAACAATGTTTTACTTTTCTGGCCTAGTAGCACAGCCATTTCTATTTCATTGTAGTAAGCAAGAGCTTGATACTCCTTACTAATTTTTTCTAGTTCCCGTGAGTTTGTCCAGCTAGGAGATTCCTTTTTCGACATGGAAAGGAGTCTATTCGCTAAATCATGTGTTATTTCAGCCAAGTGAGCATACCAAATATGCGGCGACTTGCTACCGATCATGCTAGAAGAATGGATTCGATAAAAAGTCAAGGCTTTATCTAACTTTATTCCGTGATTGGCTGACTTTAGTGGGTGAAAAAACAATTCATTCTGAACGGGTAATAAGGAAAGTGCAGCGAAACGATTCAGGCAAAGAGAACTAGTATTTCCTCCACCGTGAATCTCAGAATCTATAGCCTCGTTACCTGAATCTACAAAAAAATTACCATGCTCTATATATAGGTAACCAGATTCAATATGAGGGAGAAGAGACAGTATTTTGTTACGACTAAAATAGTCATCAGCATCTAATAGACAAACGTAGTCGCCCGAAGCTTCGCGAATTGCTTTAGTTAAGCTCGCTCCAAAACCCTGGTTAGATGAGCGTAACAGACGTATTTTATTGTTGTAAAGATCACAAACTTTTGGAGTTTCATCTGTTGAGCCGTCATCAATCACTAGTACTTCCAGCTCATAATCTCCAGGCTCTTGATTTAGGCAGCTTTCTATTGCTTGAGGCAAGAAACGACCGTAGTTGTAGCACAAAATGGAACAGGTGATTTTCATAAACCTAGAATGTTCGCCTGGATATATTATTTCATTTTTGAGCACCTTTTATTGCTTGCCCAAACGATACCAGCTTTACCATCGGGAAACAAATCCCATTTGTTTATTTCAAATCCACTTTCCCTTAGCAGGGACAATCCTATATCTGGATTTCCATTGGGACAGTCATGAAACTCGCCAACGATTTCCCTAAATTTACTGAGAGATGAAGATTTAAGAATGTCATATTCTGAACCCTCGCAATCGAGTTTCAGCAAGCTAATTGGATATTCAAATTTCTTCGCTATCTCATCGAGGGTGATGAGAACACATTTTTGAGATCTCCCTGCGTGATTTGTGATGTCGTTTGCTAGGGAGTTAGACGACTCACTGCCATAGTTTTCATCTCCTGTCTGCGAAATATAGCATGCAGTCAGATCTCCATCTAGATTGAGATTGGCTTCTCCACTCTTATTACTTACTGCATAAGGAAAAACTGTGATGTTTAATCCTTCACAGTTTTTCTTCAAATAAGGTCGCGCTTGATCAGCAGGTTCATATGCAAGTATGTTAGCTTTCGGAAAAAGTGAAGCTGCATGTAATGAAAAAATACCAATATTAGCTCCAATATCAATAATGCTTTCCAAGGATTCAAATCTTTTCAGACCATAAGTATCGTTAACAGAAATGTCAAGAAGCATTGAGAGAGCATGATCTCCTTCGACAACTCTCGAAAGTTTGTTAATGTAGTAGGTGCAGCCATGTTGAGGCACTTGTTTGGCGCGAATATAATTTTTAGTAAGTTTTCTGATAGAAAGGGATCGTTGGATTCTTGATAGCATATTTAGG
>JBARVU010000554.1:0-20924 GCA_049646425.1 Phormidesmis sp.
GGCCGATACGGTACAAATAAACGGATGATGCGGCTTAAAGCCGTTGCCTGATGAGGAGTAACTGTCACACTGATTGTATTGAGCAGAAGAATTAATTGTCTAAGCTGGCCAAAGCTATCGATCTCACTTGTTAAGATAGACAGTAGCCAACATTTCTGACTCTGTGGCAAGCCATGTCAAATATCTCCTGGAAATCTCAGCTCAGCGGTGGTTTAGCTTTTATCGCCTTGCTTTGCGCAGGTAGCCCCGCGCAAAGCAAGGCACCCGACCTTACCTTAGCCAGACAGCTTGCAGGTATCGCCTTTGGGTATGCCCAAGCCCAGCAGCCCGAAAAGGCGATCGCTCTGCTTGAGCAAGCCGAGACCTATGTAGGCGAAGATTGTTTTGAGGCGATCGCCTGGCTAAAGATCGGCGTGGCTTACCAATCCGCAGGAGACCAAGACCAAGGCGAGCAGTTCTTGACCCGAGCTGCTGAGTCAGCCGCCGAGCGCACCGCAGGAGACTGCTACAGTAGCGCCACCTCTCCGACAGAATCCTTTCTCAACCGGGCCGCGGAATATGCTGAAGCAGGTCATTTAGACCTGGCTTTGCAGCTTACCACCCGAGTCGATAGTTTTTTCGAGCTCCTTACTTTAGCAAAGATTGCCACAGCGTATGCAGAGGTAGGCCAACTGCGAAAAGCTGAGCAAATACTGACTCAGGCGATTGCCAGCCATCAAGCGCTGGTCGCTCAATTAACCCAGGACAATTCAGACAGCGTACCTGCCTCCAGCGTAAACAACCTACTGCCATTAATGGCCGGTCAGCTCTTTCAATCAGGACAACCCGAGCTTGCAAAGTTTGTTGTTGAGCAAAGCGAGCTGGTTCCTGCACAGCTACCTGATCTCGCTCAAGCTTCAGAAGACACAGAATCTGATATTTCTCGCTACCTTTTTATAGCAAGTCTTTTAGCAGATTTAGAACAGTCTCAGCAGGCTTTGTTGTTGCTGGATTCAATCGTCCTTGGCATTCAACCTTCTGCGCAGTACCCGATGGAAGCGATCTATAGCTGGGTTGCTGCAGCGCAGATCTACGATAAGCTAGATAGCAGCCGAGCTACCCAGGTCTTAGCGCAGGCCCAGACCAGCCTGACTCAGCTGTCATCTCCAATGCTGCCGCCATCGGCGCAAGCTGAGATTGTGCGGGGATACGCCGGAATCGGTGATTTTGATCAGGCCCTTGACTTAGCCAAATCCATAGACGATGTCTCTCAGCGACAGATTGCACATGGGGCGATCGCCGCTGCGTATGCCAAAGCTGGGCTATCAGCAGAAGCCGATAAGCTGATTGAGTCAATTGGCAATCCTCAGTTCGCTCGGATCGATATGCTGCGCGCTTACCTGGAAACCGAGCAGTATGCTCAGGCCGAGCAAGTCGCCCAGCAGCCTGACATGAGAGAGTTCTTGCCAGAAGTAGGCGTCGCCTACTGTGAGGCCGGACTGCCAGAGCAGACGGTGCTCCTGGTTGAGCAAAGCCCATCGAAGGATTGGCTGCGTAAGTGTGCGGCTACCGAGTTTGCCAAGCGAGGAGAGTTTGAGCGGGCATCAGTCCTAGCTCAAACCATTGAAGAACCAGAGACCAGAGCCGAAGCCCTCACTCAGATCGCAGCTCAATATACTAACCCGACTGCTGATTCGCGCTGGCATCGACTTTGGAGACGGCTTGCCAGCCCCTGGCAGCGTTGGTTGGGCGGCTCTCACTCAAAATCAGCAGCCGAACTCTTAGATCAGGCCCTGAGCCTTATTCAGCCTGAATAGTCTGAAACGCTACAGGGTCAGCGATGAAGTGATTCGAGCCGCTCTCAGTAAGATCACTAAGCAGTAGATCTATCTTTCAACTTGTTAAGAGACGCCATTGGATAGAGGTGGTTATGGGAATCTCTTCATATAATAGTAGTGATAAAAATAGTTTTGGAGAATACTCGTTATGGGTCTCGATGACAAGGTTAAAAACGCTGCTAAAGACGTTGAAGGTAAAGTTCAGGAAGCTGCCGGCAAAGCTACCGACAATCAAGAAGCTCAAGCCAAAGGCAAGGCTAAGCAAGCAGAAGCCTCTGCTAGAAAGGCAGGGGAAGATGTTAAAGACGGTGTGAAAAAAGCTATCGACTAGGTAAGCAGACCTAAATGACTTTGCCTGAGTAGCTGAACCTGTGTTGAGAGAAGTAAAAGTCTTGTCTCAGCGAGCTCTTAGAAACTGATCCGGGAGAGGTTAGAATACTTTTTGCATCAGGGGCTAGGGCCATTCTGCTCTCTTCTTACTGAAGCCCTTTGATGTCAGCTGAGTCTAATAATTAACGATAGTTAGAAAGGTGATTTGAACGCAGTGTGTTCAGGTCACCTTTTTTGTTGCTATAGCGACCTAGACTTCTAGGTTTTGTGCCCGCTTCCCAAATACCGGGTGGTAGGGCTGACTGTCGGTGAGTTAGGGTGGTAGTACCGGGTAGACATGTGGTTCATTGATGGCAGACGGGCAGATTGATTTGCTCTCCGACTTTTCAGGCGATAGTGCAGAAGAGATAAAACAGAGTGAAAATGCGACTGAAATCGCGCTCATAAAGGTAAATCTAAGCTTTTGGCAGCTATGGAACATTAGCTTTGCCTTTTTTGGTATTCAAGTGGGCTGGGGCCTGCAGATGGCCAATACCAGCGCTATTTTTGAGTCGCTGGGGGCCAATGCTGAACAACTGCCGCTGTTGTGGCTGGCTGCGCCCATGTCAGGGCTGATCATTCAGCCGGTGGTAGGGTATTTAAGCGATCGCACCCGCTCCACCCTCGGTCGCCGCCGCCCCTATTTTCTCCTCGGCGCACTCCTCAGCTCTCTGGCCCTGCTGATCATGCCGAATGCGCCTTCCCTTTGGATTGCCGCAGGGGCACTTTGGCTGCTCGATGCCTCTGCCAATATCAGCATGACGCCGTTTCGCTCCTTTGTTTCTGATCTGGTGCCTAAGCATCAGCGCACGCAGGCATTTTCAATGCAGGGAGTCGCGACCGGGCTGGGCGCGGTATTCGCCTCGGCGCTGCCGTGGATAGTGGCTAGATTTGTACCCCCTCAGCTGGGTGTTGTGATTCCGCAAGCGGTAAAGATTTCTTTTTATATCGGCGCGGTGGCCTTTTTAGGGGCAGTTCTGTGGACGGTGGTGAGTGCCTCTAAGCCGTTTTTCTCGCCGGATGAGGGGGAAACGCTGGAGGAAGGCAATCTCGTTGCCGATATCTGGCAGGCTATGCGAACGATGCCGCCGCTGATGCGTCAGTTGGCCTGGGTGCAGTGCTTTAGCTGGCTGGGCATGTTTTGCGTATTTTTGTACTTTCCACCGGCGATCGCCCACAACATCTTCCACGCTATCGAGCAAGACACGACGCTCTATGCCGCCGGGATTGAATGGGCCGGACTTTGCATGGCGCTGTACAATCTGGTCTGCTGCGGCTTCTCCTTTGCGCTGCCAGCCTTGGCCCGCCGCTTCTCCTCCCCAGTGACTCACGGTTTCTGTTTGCTCTGCGGAGCCCTTAGCCTGGTCTCACTTCACTATGTTCACAGTCAATACTGGCTGCTGCTGCCGATGTTGGGACTGGGTATAGCCTTTGCCAGTATGCTATCGCTGCCCTATGCCATGCTGGTGAAGGTGCTACCGCCCGAGCAAAACTGTCTGTATATGGGCATTTTCAACTGCTTTGTGGTGATTCCTGAGATCGTGGCGTCGCTGGTGCTGGGCTGGTTTATGGGCGCGTTTTTGGGGGGCGATCGCCTCTCTGTGGTCGTGCTTGGCGGCGGCTTCATGGCCATCGGTGCCATCCTCGCGCTTTTGGTCAGCCAGCCAGCCGAAGCAGGCTATCAATCCCCTAAAATGGAAACTATAGACACTTGAGCTAAACACACTGCGGCCAGGGAATTATCGATATAAAGACATTATTTAGCGACAATCCGATGGGCGCAGTTTACGCAAACATCACGCTCACCAATGCCGCAGATGAAGCGATGCTAGTCGATACGGGTGCTGTGCACTTAGTCATTTCCGAGCAGCTCGCCCAAAAGCAGGGCCTACGAATCTTGGATCAGTAGAGCGTTGAGTTTGCCGATGGCCGCAGGGAGACCGTGGGCGTCACTGAGGCGATTTTGATTGAGTGCGAGGGGCGTCGCACTACCGAAGATGCCTTGGTTGTTGGGAATGGCATTCTCATCGGTCGAGTTGTTTTAGAAAAGTTGGATCTGCTCATAGACTGCCGCCAGTAAAATCTAATTCCAAATCCGGCTCACCCAGACTATCCAACGACTTACATCTTGTCAGCGGCCTAGTCATTTAGCAGTTCATCGACAGCCACGTTGAATCCCGGCAACATCATCTGCGTTTCAGCTATCTCACCTGGCCCAGAAATCTGTTGGCTCTGCGCTGTTACCACTATCACCCAGCGAACTTCCGGATACACTAACCAGACTTCTTGTCCGCCTGACGCCAAATATTCGTAGGCTTTGGCAATGACCTCTTCTGCTAGATCAGTCGGCGACACAATCTCTGCACTCAGCGGAAAGCTCTGAGGCAAGGTCTTAGCCTCGCCATACTGAGCCACTAAATCGGGCGAAAGATACGTCACATCCGGTTTTCGTCCCTGTTTGCGGGTTTGGCAGGGAACTTCTGTGTACACCTCACCACCCAAATTTTGATCGGCTTGGTAATTTGCCCACAGAGTGCTGAGTCGTCTTTGAACTTTGCTGTGCTTCAGGGTCATGCCGGTCTTCTCAACGAGCTGATCATCGACCCATTCCGTTCCATCTGGGGGATTTTCCAACCAGGCTTCCAAAGAGTCGGGGCCAGACGACGCGGTCTCTTGAAAAGTAGGGTTTTTAAGGATAGTAACCATGACGATGTATCCATCTCGCGATTCTTTCAGTATAGGCGCTCAATTTTTGAGGAAGGCCACTAGCTGCTCTAGCTTTTCCCAAGCCGCGCCGCTTTTGATGATTTCCTGAGCTTTTTGCAAGCCATCTGCGCAGGCCGATTTAAAGGTATCGCCGGTCGCTACGCCGCCGACTTTGAGTGCTAGGGCTGCATTTAGCGCCACCACATCTCGCTGCGCCTGAGTTCCCTTACCCTGAAGCACGTCGCGGAAGATGGCTGTATTTTCCTCAAGCTCGCCCCCCTTCAAGGCTTCTAAGGGAGCTGGATCCAGTCCAAAAGCTGCCGGATCTAATATTTCCGAGGTCACTAAGCCATTTTCTACGACCGCAATATCAGTTTCTTTGCCTAAACCAGCTTCATCGAGCTTTTCTCGTCCGTGTAGCACCATCGCCTGTGCTATTCCTAGCTGACTGAGCGCTTCGGCCATGGGCATCAGCACTGACGGGTCGTAAACGCCGATCACTTGACCGGTGGGTCTGAGCGGATTGACCAGCGGCCCGAGCAAGTTGAAAACGGTGCGGACTTTTAGCTCGCCGCGTATGGACGCGACGGCTTTCATCGCCGGGTGCCAGCCTCGCGCAAATAGAAAGGTGACACCAACTTCTTTGAGCGCCGCTTTGACTTTATCAGGAGGCGCGTTAAGGTCTACACCCAGTGCTTCGAGCACGTCGGCAGAGCCTACTTTGCTGGAGGCGGAGCGGTTGCCGTGCTTGGCGACTGAGATGCCAGCGGCAGCTGCGACAAAGGTGACGGCGGTGGAAATATTAAAGGTAGAGGAGCCATCGCCGCCAGTGCCGCAGGTGTCGATGCGAGGGGAGGGCAAATTGGGGTCGGCGAGCATACCACCGAGGGATTGCCCCTGGAGGACTCGGGCCATGCCTGCAAGTTCGTCGCCAGTGACGCCTTTGGCCTGAATCGCGACCAGGATGGCACCTGAGAGGGCTGGAGTAATCGATTCGGTGAGCCAGCCGTCCATCAGGGCTTGGGCTTGGGCGGGGGTGAGCGATCGCCCCTCAATCAACTGCTCCAATACCTGTGGTCCATAAAACTCAACGTGCTTAGTCCCGGTCACGATGGCGCTCCTTCTTAAGTGAATATCCCCATTAAATCAAAGCATATGACCGGATTACTGACCCAGCATCTGTAGCTTGTACAGACTGGCATAGAGCCCATCGGTGGCCAACAGCTCCTCGTGACTGCCCTGCTCTACGAGCTGTCCCTGCTTCAGCACCATAATCCGATCCACATTGCGAATGGTCGAAAGTCTGTGGGCGATGATGATGGCGGTGCGATTTTCGAGCAGCTTGTCGAGTGCCTGCTGGATCATTGCTTCGGTGCCGACATCCAGGTTGGCAGTCGCTTCATCGAGCACTAAGATGCCGGGGTTGCGAATGGCGGCGCGGGCAAAGGCCAACAGCTGCTTCTGTCCGCCCGAAAGATTGGTGCCACGCTCTCGAAGCGCGGTGCTGTAACCCTGAGGCAATTGTTCAATAAACTGAGCGACGTTGGTTTGCTCAGCGGCCCGGCGCACTTGCTCAAAGCTGTAGTCTTCGCCGAGAGTGATATTCTTCTCCACGTCGCCGGAAAACAAGAAGCCGTCTTGCAGGATGATCGCCATGCGATCACGCAAATCCTGCTGCGCAATCTCTCGAATATCCACATTGTCCAACAAAATCTGCCCTTCACTCACCTCATACAGACGACAGAGCAGCCGAATAATCGAACTTTTGCCCGCTCCTGTGGGGCCAACTAAGGCGACTTTCTCTCCAGGACGGATGGTGAAATCTAGATCCTTCAACACATAGTCATCTGCTTTGTAGCCAAAAGATACGTTGTTGAATCGAATCTCTCCAGGGACAACAGTCTCATTGTCAGCCAGCGTTTTAGACGGCAGCGACACCGGATTTTTGGCATCGCGAATGTCGATAGGTTCGTCCATCAGGTCGTTCAGTCGTTCGACGGCAGTCAGGCCCGCCTGAATGGCGGTGAACTTATCGGCAAACTGACGCAGCGGGTCGAACAGCTTTTGGGCGAACAAAATGAACGCTGTCAGGGTGCCTATTTCTAATGCGCCATTGGTGACCAGCGAGCCGCCTAGGGCCAAGACACCAGCGATCGCCACCAGCGCAATCCACTCCAATGTTGCCGAAACCGCCGAGTCATAAAAAATGGTCTTATCGAGGGCGCTCACATAGCGGGTGTTCACCGTCCGAAACAGCTCAGCGTTAAACCGCTCACGGCGAAAAAGCTGCACCACATCGATCCCGCTAATGTTCTCTTGCAAATCTGAATTCAGAGCCGACAGTTCCTCGCGGGCCTTGTAGTTTGCCTTCCGGTACTGCTGCTGAAAATAAATGATCAAAGCGGTGACTGGCAGCAGCATGGCAATCAGCATTAGACCTAGCCGCCACTCTTGCCACAGCATCGTACCCATCAACACCAAAATCAGAAATAGATCGCTAATAATCCCGATCGCGCCAGTCGCAAACACATCGCCCAAAGCATTCACATCGCTGGTCAGACGAGTAATCAATCGGCCCACGGGCGTCCGGTCGAAAAAGCCCATCGATAGATTGGTCACATGGACAAACAGATCGCTGCGGATATCAGCGGTGATGTTTTGACCAACTTTTTGGATTTGGTAGCTCTGCCAGCCATCCAGGGCAAGGCGGGTAGCAATCCCGACTAACAGCCCACCAACAATCCAGTTCAGCCCAGCCCGCAAGCTCATTGCCTGCAAAATTCCCCAGGCAGCATCCTCCTGCTTAATTAGCGAAATCGCCTGGCCGATGAGCACCGGCTGTAGCGCCTGAGCCAACGACAGCGGAATCAACAACAGCAAGGGCAATATCAGCTGTGATCGATTGCGAGAGATGTAAGGCACCAGCCGCAAAAACAGCCGCCAGTCATCTTTGACCTTTCGCTTTTCGATGTCGATGCCTTTCTGTGGGTTGGAAGAAGCTGAAGTCATTGCAAACTTTATTGAGTGTTCAAATCTGATCGGGTCACAGCCGTCCTAACATACGCTAGTCCCTAAGGTCGTCTTACAGTTGGCTTACCTCCCCACAGCCGATGGGCTGACCGCCCGTAAGCGCTCAATCACATCGCTAAGGCCACCATCATTTAGCCGGTAGCTCAGCGGGTGGGCAATCAGTCTAGCCGTGCTGTAGTAAAGCACCTCCAGCTCAACCAAATTATTCTCTGCGAGGGTGCGTCCCGTCGACACCAGATCGACAATCGCCTCTGACATCCCGGTAATCGGCCCAAGTTCTACCGACCCTGAGAGCGGCACAATCTCTACCGGCAAATCTAAAGTCTGAAAGTACTGATGGGCGCTATGGACAAATTTGGAAGCAACCCGGCAGTGAGGGGGTAAATCTACCGCTGAGCGATAGCCACTGTTAGCTGCCACCGCCACTGAAAGATGACAGCCACCAAACCCCAAATCTGCCAGGTGGGCGACCTGCGGCTGCTTCTCTTGCAGCACGTCGTACCCCACAATACCCAACTGCGCCTGACCGTATTCGACATAAACCGGCACGTCCTGCGCCCGTACGAGCAGGCCCTTTGCCTGAGCGCTCGGCTCTGTAAGCTGCAGCTGCCGGTGACTGCTGTCTAAAAAACCGCTGAAGTCGAGGCCGACAGCCTTAAGTAGGCGGATACTTTCTTTGAGAAGTGAACCTTTGGGCAGAGCAACCGTAATCATATGTGAACGAACCATGAAGTTTGAGTGAAGGAAATATCCATCCGCATAGAGCCAGGATGCGTCTCTGTTTCACTATGTTACCAAGCCAGAGACTAGGAAATACGAGCCTTTGGTTGACACAGGATCAGTGTCTGCGTTTAGAGCAGCGGTGTCGCTACAGCTGTCAAGATGCTATCGAGGCTTACAGAAAATCCACTAGTGAGGCCGGTCACATCCAAAACATAATTTTCTCCGTATATTCATAAGGTGGAGTTCCTGAAAATTACTTACAAGGTGTGAATCCGATGGATATTAGAGCAGGCGAAATCTTGAGGTCACATGAAGGTCAATATTACCGGGTGCTAGAGGCTAATCAGGTGAGTGTCTCGCTGATGCGAGTTAATGGCCAGACGATCTTTGCCTGTCGACCTGAGTACATCGCGCTCAATTTTTCTGTACCCGCTCCCAACGCGGTTTAAACGCTTTTCCTCATCAAGATTCATCAGCCAAACGGATCTAGCAGGCGCGGCCAACGGCGGCGGCGGCAGCTTCCAGGGCGATCGCCATATGCGTCCAATGAGTGCCGCCCTGGCAATACACCACGTAAGGATCTCGCAGCGGCCCATCGGCTGATAGCTCCGAAGTACTGCCGTCGATAAACGAACCGCCCGCCATCACCAGCTCGCTCTCGTAGCCAGCCATTGACGCTGGCACCGGAGTGACATAAGACTCTACAGGCGAACACTGTTGCACGGCCCGACAAAATGCAACGAGTTTCTCAGGCGATCCCAATTTGATCGCTTGAATCACTTCGCGCTGCTGCACCGACGCTGGCGGGTTGACCTCATAGCCCAATGCTTCAAACATCTTAGCGGCTAAGTAATTTCCCTTCATCGCCTCGCCTACCATTTGCGACGCTAAGAACAGGCCCTGATACATCAGCCGCCCCTGGTTTAAGGTCGCACCCCCACTGCTGCCAATGCCGGGTGCCGTCAGCCGGCAGGTCGCCGCCTCTACCAGATCGGCTCTACCAGCGACATAGCCGCCGGTCGTCGCAATCGTACCCCCCGGATTTTTGATTAGCGAACCGGCCATCAGGTCAGCGCCGACCGCAGTCGGCTCTCTATCCTCGGTAAATTCGCCATAGCAATTATCCACAAAACAGATCGTATGTGGGTTTTGCTGCTTAACTAAATGTATAATTTTGTTAACACACTGAATGCTAAGGCTAGAACGCCAGCTATAGCCGCAGGAGCGTTGGATGAAAACAAGCTTGGTCTTTTCACTCACTGAAGAGCTCAGCCTGTCAAAATCAACCTGACCGGCTTGTGTGAGCGATAGCTCCCGATAGCGAATGCCAAATTCTTGGAGCGATCCTTGGCCGCGCCCGCGCGTACCAATGACCTCTTCAAGCGTATCGTAGGGCGATCCGCAGGCCGACAGCATTTCATCTCCGGGTCTGAGCACGCCATACAGCGCGCAGGCAATGGCATGGGTTCCTGAGACGAACTGCACTCTGACCGCAGCCGCTTCAGCCCCCACGATTTGAGCAAACACCTTATCTAACGTTTCTCTGCCCAAATCATCGTGGCCATAGCCTGACACACTGGAAAAGTGATGAGCGCCGACCCGCTGATCTCTGAACGCTGCTAAAACCTTTGCTAAGTTTTTTTTGACCTGGATGTCAATCTGGTAAAAAATTTGGAGTGACGAGGGTTCTAGCTGCGCTGACAATATCTGAGGGTCTTCCCGCATAGATACTTGCCTGTTTGGATTGTCCATAATGTTTGATGCAAATGGGCCGCTAGAGACAATACCGGCAACTGTGTCTGGCAGCTGGGAAATTGGCCTATCTATACAGTTTAGAAAGTGCCAATGACCGCTAAACTCCCTAGACGAGCTCAAATAAGCCTTGACGTTTTGCGCTGAGATTTTAAATGACTATTGCACAATCAACTGACCGCCCCCTCAACTGGCCGATCATCCTCTTTATGGTGGCCATTCATATCGGAGCATTGTTCGCGCTGGTGCCCGCCAACTTTAGCTGGCCGGCCGTGGGTGTAGCCTTCCTACTCTACTGGATTACCGGCTGCTTAGGGATCACCCTGGGTTGGCACCGACTGATTGCCCATCGCAGCTTTCGGGTACCTCGGTGGTTGGAATACTTCTTTCTACTGTGCGGCTCCCTCTCCTGTCAGAGCGGTGCGATTGAGTGGATTGGCTTGCATCGCCATCACCACGCTTTTTCCGACCAGGAAGAAGACCATCACAACTCAGGCCGGGGGTTTTGGTGGAGCCACATGGGCTGGCTGCTGCACGATGTTCCGGCGAAGTCGGAGATCCGCCGCTTCACTCAAGACATCAACGACGATCCGGTTTACATTTTGGTAGATAAGTATTTTCTGGCGCTCCAATTTGCTTTGGGCGCACTGCTCTATGCTTTAGGCGGCTGGTCGTTTGTCGTTTGGGGCATTTTCGTGCGGCTGGTTGTGGTCTATCACTTCACCTGGTTTGTCAACAGCGCGACTCATAAGTTTGGCTACCGTACCTATGAGTCAGGAGATAGATCGACCAACTGCTGGTGGGTAGCGCTCTGTACCTTTGGTGAAGGCTGGCATAACAATCACCACGCCTACCAGTATTCTGCTCGCCATGGCTTAGAGTGGTGGGAGTTTGATGCGACCTGGATAGTTATTCGTTCGCTACAGGCGATTGGGCTGGCTGACAAAGTTAAGTTAGCGAAGCCTGGGGCATAGCGCCTATCTCACTCGCCAATTTGATTAGCTTGGCAGTTCGCTGCTGAGCCTAACTTCTTTCAAAAGCCTCGATGGGTATCACCGTTGGGGCTTCTTAATGTCTGTTAGTACGGGATATCTGTTAGTACGGATGAAAAATGCGCTGACGTTCCTGCATAACGGTCATCCCAATGAGGCCACCGGCCTGGCCTTTGTGACTTGACAGGCCAAGGGCGATCGCCTCAGCTCGCTTCGCGTTACGGACAAATTGAGGAGAGGCATTGACATACACTGAAGCACTCCGACAGCAGTCGATAAACCGACGACTTTCGGCATAGTCAGCTGTGACGATGCTATCGGCATGACCGCTGCTATGAGCGTTGATCCAGTCAGTGGCGATCGCACCGTCTTTGACCGACCGAAAGGCCACCGTTCGCCTGAGATAGGCAGTGTCCCAATCTTCGGCAGTGGTGACCTTGAGGCCATCCTTTGTATTTTCTAAACGGGGCAGCTGAACGTCCGCCGAGTCTTGCCAGCGGAAAATTGAGCTATCTGCTCTAATCTCAAATCCCTTCTCTTGCAGTCGGCTCCACAGCCGACTCACCGAATTTTCGCTGTGAGACTCATGCAGCAGCACTTTCTCAATTCGGTTAACCGCATCGGGTGTACCCGTATGACTCTCTAAAATCATTCGGTAAACTTGGTCGAGGCTACCACTCGCAGACCAGTACAGGTAGCAGTTACCCATCCTTGAAGGGATAACCGGTCGGCTCGATTGCTGCACGACCTGATTGACTAAGCTTGGCCGCCCGTGGGTGATAATCAGATCAATCTCAGCACATTGAGCCAGATCTAGACGGGAGACTTCTGTCGGCTCTATCGTAAAGATAAGCATTTCGGGAAGGCCCACCTTTTTCAGGGTACTCTGCAAAATGCTGGCGATGATCTGGTTCGTGCGGCTCGCTTCGCTGCCCCCTTTAAGCACGAGGGCATTGCCGGTGCAGAGGGTAAGACCAGCGGCGATCGCCCCTAAATCAGGAAACGCCTCATAAATAAAGCTAACAATTCCTAACGGCTTAGTCCGGTAATCGCTGCTGTCATTAAAAGCAACCGACGGAGGGCCGACCACAGCCAGGCGATGGAAAATATCAGCGGCTGTCTGCACTCGCTCGGGAGTCAGCTTGAGCCAGTCCACCACCAGGTCAGGTACTGCCATATCCCGGCTGATTTCCAGATCTAACGTATTTGCCTCTAAAATATCGTCCTTGCGCTGCGTCAGCGCCTGACCCATAGACTCCAAAGCCGCTGACACCGCTTCAGAGCAGCTATCAGTGCTGTCTAACTGGTTAGCTGCTTGCCGGACAGCTTTGAGGGCTGTCGTGAGATCGAACGAAGATATGGCCATCAAGCTAGTGCCGCCGCAACATCCAAAACATTACTACTAAAAGGAATATCAAAACGACCATTCCTAATACTAGAAAGCCTGGCAGCGCCAGTCGGGACAGCCCAAACCAGAGGACTCCACCGGTCAGAGCAAGGGCGACCATAGAGTTTGTGGCTTTCGGCTTGGTGAGCTTGCTCCCCATCACCCACCGCTTACCGTCCCATCGCCAGATACGCTGCCGATGATAGGGCGTCGATAGCTTGCCGATCGTGCTGGGATCTTCTCGCCGTTCAAAAATCTGCTCACAGTGATCGCACCCCCACGCCTCTGTTAGCGTGATTGGCACTAGGGAGCCATGGCGGCAGGATGGGCAGGGATAGGTTTTGTCAAAATCTAACGGCTGATTGTCTTTCGGATGCACAGGTCGTCCCACCAGATAGATGACGGGGTCGGGGTAGTTAAAAATGAGCAGATGCGCCTTTGTAGCTCTCTCTATTTTTACCCTACTTTCAGTTTAAAAGAAGTGAACGCCAATGCCGCAGACACCAGCGTTCATTTGAACGGCAATCACTCAGAAAACATCTCCTCAGCACGCCGTGTTAAAGCCTTATTCTAAAAGCGGGTGAAGAGATTCGAACTCTCGACATCAACCTTGGCAAGGTTGCGCTCTACCACTGAGCTACACCCGCATTGTTCTTGACGACGTCAACCTTGCCAAAGGTTGCGCTCTCTTACTAGGCTACTCCCTAGACGGCTTTTTAAGCTATACAAGCATCTCAAATTAGTAAATGTTTGTCAACTGCCGATTGGATGCTCCCTTCGATTCTACGCAGAAGCGGGTGTAGTTTGGGTCAGCCGGTCACTTCTCCAGTCACTTCTGTGGAGGGCGTTAGCGCAGGTGACTGGGTGCCCGCAATCTGGTTAGCACTTGAGATCGGTTTGCCGCCAATCACTTGAGGCATCAGACTAGCCATCTCTAACGCGCTCATGGCATAGTTCCAGCCCAGATTGCTCTTAATCCCCGCTCGCTCTAGGGCCTGCTGCATAGAGTCCGTCGTTAAAATGCCAAAAACCACCGGCACCCCAGTTTGAAAGCTAGTCGCGGCAATACCCTTAGCGACTTCCCCGGCCACATAGTCAAAGTGGGGCGTTTGACCCCGAATGACCGCGCCGAGACAAATAATGGCACTGTAGTTGCCGCTGAGTGCTAGCTGCCGGGCAACCATAGGCACCTCAAAGCTCCCAGGCACCCAGGCGTAGTCGACCTGAGTACCCTGAGGATTGATGTCTATCCCATGGCGTTTGAGGCAGTCTTGAGCGCCGGCTAAGAGTTTGGTGGTGACTAAGTCGTTGAACCGGCCAATCACGAAGGCAAACTTCATGGCGCCTGTTTGAGTAAAATTGCCTTCGAAAACGGCCATAGAATCCTAATAAGTTTGGATGATCTTGACTTGTATGAAACCCAGAGATTCAGACCACGAGGTAATTGAGGCCACCGACCAAGACAACCAACACACCCCAAACGATAGAGCCCAGAAAGATCAGACGCTTGGACTGCTCCCAGTTGCTCGGTGAAGCGTAGGCGACCGGAACGCCTATGATCATGACAAAAGACCAGAGCACTAAAACAAACAGGGCTAGCTGAAAAATTACAGACATGATCTTCGTACTCTCAAAACACTATTTAATCGAAAACGGATCAACAAAAATTGCGGACAATGGCTGATGTTCCTACCTATGTAAACTACCAAAAATCAGTGCTTTTGCCAAAGGATTTACCATGACGGTATGGATTTAGTTTTGTGTCATACAACAGCTGATTTCGACACGTTGGGTGCGGCGGTGGGTGTGAGCTGTCTGCGGCCAGGCAGTCGGATTGTTCTGACCGGCGGGGCTCATCCGTCGGTGCAGGAATTTTTGGCAATTTGGCGAGATCAGTATCCGCTAATAGAGCGGCGAGCGGTGGCGTTCGATCAGGTGCGATCGCTCACCCTCGTCGATGCGCATGACCCGGATCGCTTCTCCTCAGTCAGCAGTTGGCTGCAGCAAGCCGAACAGTCGGGGCTGCCGGTCTACATCTACGACCACCATATAGCTCACGCCGCTGCTGCTGACTCCAGTGAGACCCAATTGGCGCTTGAGAAATGGCCGACGGCGAAGGTTCACATTGAAGCGGTCGGTGCAGCGACGACGCTTTTGGTGGAGGCACTGCGACAGCATGAAGTTGCACTGAGCACCGATCAGGCCACCGTAATGGCGTTGGGAATTCATACCGATACCGGCTCACTGACCTTTGAGCAGGCTACCGTCCGCGATGCTGAGGCGCTAGCTTGGCTGATGGCGCAGGGGGCCAATCAGCAGGTCATTGGTGAATACAAAAACCCCACGCTATCTGACCAGATGCATGCTCTGCTCAGCGACGCCCTAGAGGCAACCCAGATAGAGCTGGTACGCGGCCATACCCTAGGCTGGGTGAAGCTAGAGACGGCGGGCTTTGTGCCGGGGCTTTCTGGATTGGCTGAGCAGTTGTTTGCACTGTTGGGCTTAGATACGCTGCTGCTCTACGCAAAGTATCGTTCGAATGAGATATCCAAAGCCGTGGTGGTGGGGCGATCGCGCACCCATCCGCTGACTCCGGATAGCGCCGTAAACCTGCAGCAAATTTTCGAGCCGCTAGGCGGGGGTGGGCATGCCCAAGCAGCCTCGCTTTCGCTCAAAGGCAACGACATCGAAGCCGACTTTGATCAGGTGCTAGCGGCAGTGCGCGCCCAAATTCCCCTTCCAACCACGGCCCAATCCCTCATGTCTTCGCCAGTGCGAACCATCCTCCCCTCCACTAGCATCGATGAAGCCCAGCGACTGCTGCTGCGCTACGGTCATGCCGGACTCTGTGTTGTCGATGAATCAGGCACCTTAGTCGGCATTATCTCCCGCCGAGATATTGATATCACCCTGCGCCACGGTCTAGGGCATGCCCCTGTCAAAGGATCTATGAGTGGTCAGGTCAAGCGCATTACGCCAGAGACCTCAGTGACAGAAATTCAGTCGCTGATGACGACCTACGATATCGGTCGGCTGCCGGTCTTAGCTGGTAAAAAGCTGGTGGGGATTGTTACTCGCAGCGATCTTTTGCGGCAGATTCGCCCTTTGCCTCAGCCAGCTAGTCAGAGCGCCAGCGGCAGACGAGCCTCTGACGACGATTCCTTAGCAACCTTAGCCGCCCATCCCCCCTCAGCCGAAACGCTCCTCCGACAGCTCAAAAGTCGGATCTCTGAGATCTGGCCAGCGCTCATGCTGATCGCCGACACCGCTGACCAAAAAGGCTGGACAGTCTATGTTGTCGGCGGAGCCGTACGCGATCTGCTGCTCAGCCTGATTCCAGCTCAATCGGCAGAGAATCCCCCTTTAACCGATATCGACCTGGTCGTCGACGGCGCTGAAGCAGGCGCAGGGGTAGCCCTGGCAGAAGCCATTCAGACCAGCTATCCCCAAGTAGGGGTGCAGATTCACGGTCAGTTTCAAACCGCTTCTCTGGTGTGGCATGCCACCGACTCACTGACAGAACCGTCGGCCGCAGTCTCTGCTTGGCAGGGAGCCGAGCCACTCTTGATTGATATCGCAACTGCCCGCACCGAATTTTATCCTTACCCAGCGGCCAATCCTGAGGTCGAAGCCAGCACCATTCGCCAAGATCTCTACCGCCGCGATTTTACGATCAACGCTATGGCAATTCCCCTCAACCGAGGGCTGAGCGGGTCTCAGCCAGGTCACCTGCTGGACTTCTTCGGCGGCTGGCTCGATCTGCAGCAGCGCCAGGTTCGCGTCCTCCATGCCAATAGCCTGATCGAAGATCCCACGCGGATTTTTCGCGCGATCCGGTTTGCCGTGCGGCTGGAATTTTCGATTGACGCCCAGACAGAGCAGTTTATTCGCTATGCCATCAGCAGCGGCGTATATGAACGCACGCAGGCCAGCCAAGATAAAACGCCCGCCCTACAGACTCGGCTCAAAACGGAACTGAGATACTTGCTCAGCGCCGATCAATGGGAGGCGGCAGTTAGGCAAATTGAGCAGTTAGGTGCGTGGGCGTGCTTGCACAGCAGCCTGAAGATGTCTCCTGAGCTATGGCGGCAGCTACGCCGCATGAACCGCTGGTTGAATAGGTTTGAAGTCGACCCGCCCCGCTGGCTGATGTTGCTAGAGCTGGTGATTGCTCAGCTGAAGCCGGCATTGCGCGATCGCATCGCTACCAGCCTCGATCTAGACAGTCGCAGTCAGCACCGGCTCAAAAATCTACAGGGTTGGGAAGCTCATCTCCTTGCCCACCTACCGGCGGCAGAACGGCCCAGCCAGATATATGACCTGCTGCGGCCCTACCAGCGGGCGGAACTGCTGTTGATGGGCGATCGCCACCCTGGCACACTCGGTGCCAAGATTTGGCACTACATCGTTCGGCTCTCTCAAATACCCGCGCTGGTCGACGGGGCCACCCTGAAGCGTCTCGGCTATACACCAGGCCCACAGTTCCGCTATATCCTAGCTGCCGTCTATAGGGCTACGCTAGATGGAGAACTCGATACCTCCGAGGCCGCAGAAAGCTACGTTTTAGACTGCTATCCCCTAGCTAACGGACTTGAGCATTAACATTTGCCGAATCAGTTAGTACAGCAACAGCCTCATCTATGATTGCTCAAGCACTATGATTTGAGAAGTGGTTGAAACCTTTCTCTTGACCCCCCAGCGCTTCCAGCCTTCGCCTATCCCCGCTCTGGTCTTATGTCTCTATCGCCCTTCAAATCTAATATCAGCAAGTCCACTTCAGCCCCTCAGCAGCCAGCAACCGACCGGCTCAGCCTTTCTCAGGCGCTAATTATCACAGCAGGACTAGCAGGTCTCCTGGGCCTATGTGGCGGAGCGGCCATCCGCTTTTCCTTAGCAAGCTCATCGAACACGCGCTTTTTGAGCCCGCTACAGACGTTCCCTGAGGTTTCTGACTGGGCCTCTAACCCTTCTCAAAACGCTGCCGGTTCTCAAACCCGAGAAGACATCGAGCCCGGTGGCATCAATCCACCAACAGACGAGGCCATTCGGATCCCTACCTTCGATGCCATGGAACCCCTGCGCGAATCGACAGATAGCTCAGAGAAAAGATCCGGCGACCAGAGCGACCTAGAAGACAGTCGCAAAGAGGCTGAAACAGTAGATATCGCCACGTTCGACACATTCGCAGCGAGAGACGAAACCCGTACGCCTCCCCTTGATCCTTTGGAGACGCTCAAAAAAGGGCCT
This sequence comes from Phormidesmis sp., assembly GCA_049646425.1. Taxonomy (GTDB): domain Bacteria; phylum Cyanobacteriota; class Cyanobacteriia; order Phormidesmidales; family Phormidesmidaceae; genus Phormidesmis. Next base: position 18,024 of record JBARVU010000554.1, read on the forward strand.
AACTGGCCTCGCCCAGAGTAAGCGAATGGAGTAGCATAGAGGCCGCACACTCATCAGAGGATAGTCCGTAAGATCCATCTGTAATCGCCTCTGTAGCTGTTAAGGTATGACAGTAACGAACATTTTTCTCGTTTTTTTGCGACGGCTAGATTTTCGATTACTTTTCAAACATCCTCTCCAGGATGTTTATAATTGTAAATGTGAGCACGTAAACTTTTATGAGTAACCCAATGCTGCAAGCCTTTTTTGTTGGACGAGCGTTGGCTGCCGCCGTGAGTGAAAGAGCCGAGCACTTGGTGAGTGATAGCCTCGCTCAGCTAGGCAAATTTGACGCTGAACAGCGTGAAAATCTGCGCCAGTTTACTGAGGAAGTCATGGTCAGGGCCGAGCAGGAAAAAGCAGCGGCGGGTGCTAATACGACGACTGCGAGCACGTCTGTGGGTTCGCCCGCCACCGAAGACTTGCAGGTGACGATTGACAATCTGAGAGCTGAAATTGCTCAGGTCAGAGCGGCTATTCAGCAGCATCGCCAGTCTCCTTAGATTCGGCTAGTCTGGCCCAGCCTAGCAACGGAAAGCCGTCCAGTAGCCGGTTTATCTATTTTTTTGAGCCTGTTGGGGGTAAGGTTAGATTTTACTTGCGCTCCAGAGCACTTTGCCCTCGTCTTAGGTTCTTCAAAAGAAATCTTTCAAACGTTTTTAGCACAGGAAGTCTGAGTGTCTGCTGTTTCTAGAGAAAGTGAATCCCTGCCCTCGCCTGATTCATCGGCGGCTTCAGCGCCCCCTAGTGACGGTTTGGCAGGCAAGAATGGACATAGCGTAGAATCCGAAGCTTTGACGTCTTCGCAGCCGGAGGCGACTCATCCCATAGCGCCTTTAACCTCTCAACAGCCTTTGCCTCAGCCAGATAGCCATCACGAGGCCCAGTGGCGACAGGGGCAAGAGAGCAATGACTCGGCGACCGTTCAGAACGTACCGGGCGCTCATGGCTTGATAGACGAGCATAGTCTCCATGAGCTATCCGCTTCTCAGCGCAAAAGCGAGTTCGCTGCTGCCAGTGCAGAAACGGCTTTGCCACGTCCACCCGGCGTACCGAAGCACTCTCCTGAACCGATCCCAGCGATCACTTCACCCCCTTCCGCTTACAGTGGTAGTTCCTATCGGGACAGCGACTATCGGTGGAATCGAGGCAGTTATTCTCGGCCCCAACGATTTATTGATATTTGGTCGTTTGTGCTCAAGCTACTGGCCAAGCGCTGGCTATATGGAAAAGCTTGGAGCTACGGCGGTCAGGTAACGCCCGAGAAGCAGAAGAAGCGTCGTCAAGAGATTGCCGTTTGGCTCAGAGAAACCTGCCTGAGTTTGGGGCCTACCTTCATCAAAATTGGCCAGCTTTTTTCTACCCGCGCCGATCTGTTTCCAATCGAATATGTGGAGGAGCTTTCTAAGCTACAGGATCGGGTACCTGCATTTAGCTCCGAACAGGCCAAAAAAATTGTCGAAGGCGATTTTGGTCGTTCCCTGACTGAGTTATACAACAGCTTTGATCCAGTCCCCATCGCTGCCGCAAGTCTGGGTCAGGTTCACTGCGCTCAGCTCCATTCCGGTGAAGAGGTCGTCGTCAAAATTCAAAGGCCGGGCCTCTCTAAGCTTTTTGGAATCGATCTTTCCATTCTCAAAGGAATTGCACAGTACTTTCAAAATCATCCTGACTGGGGGAAAGGGCGTGACTGGATAGGTATTTATGAAGAATGCTGCCGTCTGCTGTGGCTAGAAATAGATTTTCTCCACGAAGGTCGCAACGGCGATAAGTTTCGGCGTAATTTTCGCGGTGTTGACTGGGTTAAAGTGCCTCGCATTTACTGGCGCTACACTTCTCCTCGGGTATTGACAATGGAGTATATGCCCGGCATCAAAATCAGTCACTATGAAGCTTTAGAGTCGGCTGGCTTAGATCGCAGTCGACTAGCCAGACTCGGGGCTGAGGCTTATCTTCGGCAGCTGTTGACCGATGGGTTTTTCCATGCCGATCCGCATCCGGGTAATATTGCCGTCAGTCCCGATGGGGCACTAATTTTTTATGACTTTGGTATGATGGGCCAGGTTGAAGCCATCACTCGTTCCCGGCTGATGGATACATTCGTGGGGATTGCTCAGCGAAACGCTACCCAGGTGATGACTGCGCTGGTGGCTTTGGGCGCGCTGGCCGAGATTGATGATATGGGGCCAGTACGCCGCTCGATTCAGTATATTCTCGACAACTTGATGGATAAGCCTTTTGAGGAGCAGTCGGTGGCGGCGATCAGCGATGACCTCTATGCGGTGGCTTATGATCAGCCTTTTCGGTTCCCGGCGACCTTTACTTTTGTGATGCGAGCTTTTTCTACGCTTGAAGGTGTTGGTAAGGGGCTCGATCCAGAGTTCAATTTCATGGAAGCAGCTAAACCCTACGCAACAGAACTTATGACAAACGGTAGTCCCAATGAGCCCAATGGTCTATTGGGCGAAATTAGTCGGCAGGCGGCGCAGGTTGGATCTTCTGCCCTGAGCTTGCCCCGGCGCATTGAAGATACGCTAGACCGGCTGGATCGCGGCGACATCCGGGTGCGGGTACGCTCAATTGAAAGTGATCGCATTCTCCGGCGTAGCAGCAATCTATCGCTAGCGCATAGCTACACGCTGCTGGTGGGCACCTTTACCTTGTCAGCGACGCTGCTGACGATTTTTGAATTCGTATGGCCTGCGGTGGTGATGGCTGTGCTGGCTACTATCGCTGGTATTGCCCTGATCCGGCTGCTGCTGCAAATTGCCAAAGCAGATAGAATGCCATAGAGTCGCGTTCTAGGATCGCGTTTGAGGTCGCCTGGTCAATGCATCTGCGGGGCCGCTGGCTCGGTTAGAC
>JBARVU010000555.1:0-9452 GCA_049646425.1 Phormidesmis sp.
TCTCAGACGCGCTCAGGCACGGTAGTGACGAGTCGGTATTATATCAATGAGGCGGAGGCGATCGCCGCCCCCAAATCCGTCCGCGTCATCCCCATCGACATTTACGACTACGCTAGAGAGCGCGAGCTGCTCAAAGAACTCCCGAAAGACACCTGCCTGGGCCTGGTCAGCCTGAGTACGGGCATCATCCGTATCGCCGAAGTGCTCTCCTACAGCCTGCGCGGCGACGACATCCTGGTCATGACCGCGCAGACTGAAGATACGCAGAAGCTATCCGCCGTCGTCCGCAGCGCTCAGACCATTGTGGCGCTAGACACAGCCAGCTATCCGGCAATCAAAGAAGCCCTACTTGCCGCCCGCAATGACATCATCCGTCCCCCGGAAATCGTTCGCTGCGAAAACTACATCGGCGAAAAGTCGATTGGCCGTCTTAAGCGCGAACTTGGACTCGATTAAACACGCTTGGCCCTCAGCTTCGCTATAGTTCAAGCCCCCTCAATCCTAACGCTGCCAGAGTTTTTAGAGCTGCCAAAGACTTTGGCGGCTCAATTACCTGCGGCGGACTCTATTCAGCATTGGACGTTTCTTTTAAACCAGAAATAAGCTGAAAACCATATCTTAAAGCTTGATCAAGCCGCTCTATTAACCGGTCACTTAGTCTGCCCAGTCTTCGTTGCAATAGACGGCGCTCTAGTGTCACGATTCTAGTGACACGAACTTTAGAGGTCACTTTGAGGCCCGTTATAGAAAACTGTGAATCGTTGCTAGCGATGACAAATTCGTATTCGGCTAAGCGGTCTACTTTTTGTGACGAGACAAAGCAGAGTGTCACGTCTTGTCCCTTAGACTCCGCCCAAAGAACCACAGCCGGTCTCAACTTCGTTTGGCTGAGATCGGTGAAGGGAAAAGGCACAAGAACGATATCGCCTTTAGCAAGCGGCATCGATAGGTTCTCCGTCTTCACTGTTGTACAAATCAGGTTCATCAGCTAAGAAATCAAAACTGCCGCCCTTGAGTGCCAGTGTTACCACCTCCCTGATCGTCGGTTCATCAGGCTCAAAGAAAAGCTTTTCCTCTAGAACCAAGCGCTCCTCAGTCGAGAGGGAACGAATGGCCTGAACCAAGGAATCGACAAGCTGCGTATTCATAGATTCTCAACTTCTCAATGTAGTCATCCCTAAGTCCGATTAGGTGCTAGAACACCTGTAGTGCCCGGTTTTATCATATCTCAAACGGCCAAGCTATGTTCTAGTTCCATGCAGGTAGAAGAAGCGTTTGGGATGATCAAGGATCTAAGTAGGTCGATTCCCGTTAAAATCTCAGGTGAATAGTTTGATACAGCTCCGGTAGTTATCTAGCTGGCTGAAGGTGTCATAAGCGTGAACAGCCCAGAGAAGACCAACGACAAGCCACTCAGTTTTTACATGAACCTGCACTATCCGGTTGCGCTCTATCCCGAAGAGGACGGCGGATTTACCGTTGCTGTGATGGATTTGCCGGGCTGCGTTAGCCAGGGCAAAACGGTTGAGGAAGCGGTTGAGGCGATCGCCCCCGCCCGTAACCACTGGCTCAAAACCGCCTACGAGCACGGCGACCTCATTCCCCTGCCCTCTACAAAGGCGACATACAGCGGCAAAACACTGCTGAATATGCCACCTAGCTTACATCGCAGGCTGGCAGACGGGGCTAGACGCGAAGGCGTCAGCCTGAATCAGTACATTGTAACGCTGCTCAGCCAGCAAAATGCCTTTGGTGAGCTGGGCGCCATTCAGGCCAAGCTGGATGAAATTCAGCAGCAGCTCGCTCGCAAGGAGTCTGTTGCATACCCGAGCGAAAAAAGAGCCGCGCAGGCCGAAGTCCTTAAAGAGCTGCACCTGAACGACTGAGACGGTGGCGCATCAGGCCGTAACCGGTTGCTCAGTGCTAAGAAATGAGCGAATGATCTGCAAATAGCGCTCTGCATCTTCCAACATCGGGAAATGCGCCGTGTCAGCCATCAGCACATACTGCATCTGCTCGCTTATGTCGGCGGCTTCGCGGCCCAGCTTGGCCGGGGTGATTTTGTCATACTCACCTGAGACCATCAAAGCTGGCACTTTCAGATTTGAGAAGGCAACCGGCATCACTTCGGTCGCATGTTTACTGACGGCGGCCTTCAGCGTTCCCATCGAGGTGGCACTATCTGCCCTCAAAAAATCGTTGAGAAAGGCTTTCTTCTCGCTGAGCGGGATTGCCCCCTTTAAGAACCGTGACATGAACATCTGTGGGGCCAGTGGGATCTGGCCGAGCCATTTGGGCCGGAAGGCAACCACATAGCCACCAAAAAGATAGAACGCCTCAAAGGCCCACTTTTGATAGGGGAAGCTGCCATTGCAGGTAAAAATAGCTTTCTTTACCCGCTCCGGATAACGGTCTAGAAAGTACAGGGCGGCTGTGCCTCCTAACGAGTGAGCGTTCATGTAGACAGGCTGATTGAGATTCAAGACGTCCAGCAAGTTCAGCAGGTCTTCAGCAAAGCTTTCTAGAGAGCTAAGAGATGGATCAGCGGCCATCTTTTCTGGCGATGCGGGCTGCGATCGCCCAAACCCCCGCATGTCATACAGCAAACAGTCATACTCGCTCTTAAGCGCTGCAGCCGTCGATTCCCAGTAGCGAGCTGACCCTGCCCAACCATGCAAAAAAACCATCACCGGCTTTTCATAGTTGCCGGGATGATCTTGATTTGAAATCCATTCGTAGTAGTGGTCAACGTCGTTGACGCTAACGTAGGGCATTGCGCAGATTCTCTTTACTTGGGGGGGCAAATACACCTTAGAGGATGGTCGAAAAGTCTAAGGGAGGCTACCAATTTCAAATAAGCTAGACGAGATTTGGCGGCTTTCGGTCAATTTGACTTGAGTAAATAGACATTTAGAAGTAGCGAAAGCCACTTTTCAAACATCCTCTTACGCCGATTCGGGCTCAGGTAGCGAAGAAGGGTGCATAAGCAGCTCAGCGGTGGAGCGGTTTTCGACCATCTCGCGGGTGAGGACGCAGTGCTTCACGTCTTCTCGCGACGGCAGCTCATACATCACATCCAGCATGATTTCTTCGATGATGCTGCGCAGGGCGCGGGCACCGGTTTTGCGGTTGAAGGCTTCTTTGGCGATCGCCCGAATCGCCTCCGGCTTAAACTCCAACTCCACATCATCCATCCGCATCAGCTTCTTAAACTGCTTCACCAAAGCATTCTTCGGCTCTGTCAAAATAGAAACCAGCGTCTCCTCATCCAGCGGCTCTACAATCGAAATAGCTGGAATCCGCCCGATAAACTCAGGAATCATGCCAAACTTGACGATATCATCGGCCACCAAATGCTTCAGTGTCAGCGCCGACTTCTTTTCACTGCTGGCATCTTGCCCAGGCTGTACAAAGCCCATCGACTTTTTGCCAATGCGCTGCTCGACGATTTTATCGAGACCGACGAAAGCGCCGCCACACACGAACAAAATATTGCTGGTATCGATCTGAATGCAGTCCTGATAGGGATGCTTGCGTCCGCCCTGAGGCGGTACATTCGCCACCGTTCCCTCTAGCATTTTCAGCAGCGCTTGCTGCACGCCTTCTCCCGACACATCGCGCGTGATCGAAGGATTCTCACTCTTACGAGCAATCTTGTCGATCTCGTCGATATAGATAATGCCGCGCTGAGCTTCTTCTACATCAAGATCAGCCACTTGCAGTAACCGCAGCAAGATATTTTCGACATCTTCACCCACGTAGCCTGCTTCCGTCAGCGTCGTCGCATCGGCCACGGCAAACGGCACTTCTAAAATCGACGCCAGGGTCTGAGCCAGCAGCGTCTTGCCGCAGCCCGTCGGGCCAATCAGCAAGATATTAGACTTTTGCAGCTCAATATCTTCGTCCTCACCTTCCACAGCATCGGACTGCACGAAGCTCAAACGCTTGTAGTGGTTATACACCGCGACAGACAGCACCTTCTTGGCTTCGTCTTGACCAATCACATGCTCATCCAAATACGCCTTGATCTCACGCGGTTTCGGAATTTGGTTCAGGGCAATTGGCGATGGCGATTTGCGCCGCCGTTCCGGCATCTGGTCGCGGCGAGGCGCAGGGGCAGCGACAGATGAATTCGAGTCAAATAGCTCCTCATCTAAAATCTCATTGCACAGGTCGACGCACTCATCGCACACGTAGACCCCAGGGCCGGCGATTAGCTTACGCACCTGCTCTTGCGACTTGCCGCAAAAGGAGCACTTTAAATGGGAGTCGTATTTAGACATATTCTGTCACCCTACCGCAGTCAGCTTAGTATCAGAGAGCATTTGCCGGGTCACCACCTGATCAATCAGGCCATAGTCCTTCGCTTCCTTAGCAGACATGAAGAAGTCACGCTCAGTGTCTGCCTCAATTCGAGCAATATCTTGACCGGTATGGCCCGCCAACATCTCGTTCAAACGCTTCTTCAGATATAAGATTTCCCGCGCCTGAATCTCAATATCTGCTGACTGCCCTTGAGCCCCGCCTGACGGCTGGTGGATCATGATCCTCGAGCTAGGCAGGGACATACGTTTACCGGGAGCCCCGCCCGCCAGCAAAAACGCGCCCATGCTAGCCGCTAAGCCAAAGCAAATGGTGACAACATCCGGGCGGATCTGCTGCATCGTGTCATAAATCGCCATGCCTGCCGTCACCGAGCCGCCCGGTGAATTGATGTAAAGCTGCACATCCTTTTCAGGATCCTCAGCGTCTAAAAACAGCAGCTGAGCCACAATAGAATCAGCGACTTCGTCCATTACAGGCGTGCCCAAAAAGATAATGCGCTCTCGCAGCAGCCGTGAATAGATGTCGAAAGCTCGCTCACCTCGGCCAGACTGCTCAACGACCATCGGCACCACGTTCTGAGTGGGGAGGGCCATTTTTGGGAGCGTTGTCTGCTGGCGATCCGAAGAGGCCGCAGAAGAATTCATCGGCTCACGCCTAGGATTCGATGTATTCATAAAATGAAGCAATTGCCTATATACGTGCTTAATGTACCGCATCTCAATCCCTTATGGAGTTAAAGACGCGATACCACTGTAGCGAATCAGCCTGCTTTCGACATTTTCCATCGCCGCGATCTCAACTAGACTACTCGCAGTCACTTATTCCTCGTCTTCGACTACTTCAGCTTTGACGGTGAGCACTGCCTCTTCATCTAGCGTTTCGTCATCGGGTGCTTCACTGAGTGCTTGATTGGACGTTTCGTCGGCCAGCGCCGACTCTTCGCTGAGATCTTCAGCGGGCGCCAGCGTCCCTTCAGGTACTCTTTCGATGGTTGAATTTTCCTTGAGCCAAGTCAAGATCTTTTCTTGCAGCAGATCTTCATTGACGACCTGATCGAGCCGCTCAGGATCCACTTGAGTTGGATCTTCCACTTCGGCCATCATTTCTTCGGTGCGGGCTTTAACTTCGTCTGCTTCGACGGCGATCGCCTCTAATTTCGCAATCTCCCCTAGGGCCAACGTCCGGCGCAGCCGCTCAATCGCTTCAGGACGGGCATTGCTGCGCATCCCTTCAACTAAGTCTTTCGTCAGAAACTTGCTCAGGTCAATGCCCTGACGACTCAGCTGCATCGCTGTCTGCGTCACAATCGAGTCGACCTCGCGCTTCACCAGCGTATCCGGGATTTCGGCCTCGATATGCTTGACTAGCTCATCGAGCAGCGCCTGCTCAATATTCCGGTCGGTCGCATCGGTCGCTTCTTTCTCGTAGCGCTCTTCTAGCGACTTACGCAGTTCCTCTAAGCTCTCAAACTCGCTGACTTCTTCAGCAAAATCATCGTCAATGTCGGGCAGCTCTTTTTCTTTGAGCTCTTTCAAGGTGATAGAAAACGTGGCTGGCTTACCGGCTAGCTCAGCTTGAGGATAGTCTTCGGGGAAGCTGACTTCCACATCTTTAACCTCGTCTAGCGCCATGCCGACAATCCCTTCGACGAACCCAGGGATAAAGCGGCCTTCTTTAATTTCAACCTGAAAGTCCTGAGCGCTGCCGCCCTCAAACTCCTCCACTTCACCTGCTTCGTTCTCGGCCTTACCGACAAAGTCCACCACGGCAACATCGCCCTCTTGAGCGGCTCTATCTTCTACTGGCACCAGGGTAGCCAGGTTGTCTCGGTAGCTTTCTAACGTCTCCTCTACCCGGCCTTCGCCAGCCTTGATTTCTTCAGCCTTCACCGACAGGCCCTTGTATTTGCTCAGCGTCACCCGGGGGGGGACATCGACGGAAGCCGATACGGTCAGAGGCTCGCCGGGGCTGTAGTCGCCCAGCAACTTTTCAAAGTCCGAGCGCAGCTGATAGTTGCCCAGCACATCGATTTCTTCCTGCTTGACCGCCTGATCGATCACCTTTTGCAGCATGTCTTCTAATGCAGCGGCCTTGAGCTGGAGCGTGCCAATGCGCTGAATCAGGATCTGACGAGGTACCTTGCCTTTACGAAACCCAGGAATATTCGCCGACTTCATATAGTCCCGCAGCACTTTCTCATAGCTCTGCTTGGTCAGCTCTGCGGGAACTTCTATTTCCAGTCCGACTTGGCTATCGGGTAAATTTTCCTGGGTAACTTTCATTGACAAATACGTTTAGGTGATATTGATAGGCTCAGTGATAAGCCATTGAGCCCGACCGGGCTGGGCTGATAAATTCAAAGCTGCCTGCGTTAAGAAAGCTATAGAGACCAACTTATTCATTGCAGTTAGCTATCATACACCTCATTATATTGATTCCAAATAAACTTCAAAGAGTTTGCTGGCTACCAGGGTAATTTCGGTCTACTGCAAAGGCTCCAAATCCACGCAGCTAACGATAGATTAGGGCGCTGTGTCACTTAAGGTATAGTAGTCACAGCGGCTAAGTTCTCACCAGAACTAAAACAGGCCAAAGCTTTCATAAAGAGACCAAAGTCTAAACGTCCCTACCTAAGCAGGAGGATAGTTGTTTGCTCGATTCTTATAACGTCGCCATACTCGGTGCAACTGGCGCAGTCGGGACTGAACTGCTACAGCTACTCGAAGCGCGCAATTTTCCCATCAAATCTTTAAAGCTGCTAGCCTCTTCCCGTTCGGCAGGCACTCAGATTGACTTCAAAGGGCGTCCGATCACTGTCGAAGCGGCTAGCGAAGCGGCGTTCAAAGGCGTGGACATTGTTCTAGCCTCTGCGGGTGGCTCCACTTCTAAGCGCTGGGCTCAGGCAGTCGTTGATGCGGGGGCGCTGATGATTGACAATTCCAGTGCTTTTAGAATGGATGACTCCGTGCCGCTAGTCGTACCGGAGGTGAATCCCCAAGCCGCTGAGGCGCATCGGGGCGTTATTGCTAATCCTAACTGCACCACTATTTTGATGAGCGTCGCCCTGTGGCCACTCCATCAGATTCAGCCAATTCGCCGCGTCGTTGTTGCCACCTATCAGTCTGCCAGTGGCGCGGGCGCTCGGGCTATGGAAGAAGTCAAGCAGCAGGCACAGGCTATTTTGTCAGGCGAGGAGCCGCCGACCGAAAGCTTTCCGTATCCGCTCGCCTTTAATTTGTTTCCCCACAACAGCCCGCTCAATCAGCAGGGATATTGCGAGGAAGAGATGAAGATGGTGAATGAAACGCGCAAGATTTTCGGTGAGTCGGCGCTCAGAGTGTCGGCGACCTGCGTGCGGGTACCGGTTTTACGGGCGCATTCAGAGAGTATCAATCTGGAGTTTGAGCAGCCCTTCGCGGTGGAGAAGGCCCGCGAGGCCATTCAGCAAGCACTGGGTGTCAAGCTGGTAGAAGACTGGCAGGCGAACTACTTCCCAATGCCAATCGATGCTAGCGGCCAGGACGATGTTTTAGTCGGTCGCATTCGTCAGGACTTGTCTCATCCTTGCGGGCTTGAGCTGTGGCTCTGTGGCGATCAAATTCGCAAAGGAGCCGCACTCAATGCTGTGCAAATTGCCGAATTGGTGGTCGCGAAGCGCTGGCTGAAATCGCCTGTCTCCCTCTCCAGGTAGTGGTTAGAAAGATAGTCAAAGGCTAATGATCTAAAGGCAATGAGCGGCAATGAGTATTACTGATAGTACAGAGGGCAGTACAAAAGGCAGTCGGAGCGTGCCCCGGTTCGGACGAGTGTTAACGGCGATGGCGACGCCTTTTCTGCCTTCTGGGGAAGTGAACTATCCGGTGGCGGAGAAGCTTGCTAACTATTTGGTTGACCATGGCACCGATACCGTCGTTGTCTGTGGCACCACAGGCGAATCTCCGTCACTGACCTGGGAGGAAGAGTATGCTTTGTTCAAGGCAGTCAAGCAGACTGTTAGCGGCAGAGCGCAGGTGCTAGCTGGCACGGGTTCGAATAGTACGCAAGAGGCGATCGCCGCCACTCAAAAAGCCGATAAGCGTGGGCTCGACGGCTCCCTGCAGGTGGTGCCTTACTACAACAAGCCGCCTCAGGCAGGATTGTATGGTCACTTTGAGGCGATCGCCCGAGCCGTCCCCAACCTGCCGATTATGCTCTACAATGTTCCTGGGCGTACTAGCTGCAATTTGCTTCCGGAGACGGTTGTACAGCTAGCGAAAATTCCCAATGTCGTTGCCATCAAAGAAGCAAGTGGGAATCTTGATCAGGTCAGCGAGATTAGCAGACTTAGCCCGCCTGACTTTGAGATTTACTCTGGAGACGATTCTCTGACGCTACCTATGCTCTCGGTCGGTGCTGTGGGAGTGGTTAGCGTCGCGAGCCATCTAGTGGGAGATTTATTACAGAAGATGGTGCGAGCCTTCGAGGCTGGTCAGGTTAATGAAGCAGCCGCCCTCCACCTCAAGCTTTTTCCGCTGTATAAGGCGCTATTTGCCGTCACCAGTCCGATTCCTCTAAAGGTGGCGCTAGAGCTACAGGGCTGGTCAGTGGGTAGCTGCCGCTTACCCCTTTGCGAAGGGTCTTCTGAACTGCGACAGACCCTGCGAGCCATGCTCGAACAGCTAGATCTCCTCTGAAGTTAGTCTCAAGATCAAGTCCACCAGCGAGTTGAGTAGTTGCCCTAAATTCTGAGTTTACCAACCGAGCAAACCGTCTGTTCACCGGCTATCTGAAGGCCCACGGTCGGATCTTGCACCCAAGCTCTTCGTTTGACCGGCGACTTAGCACAATGGTGCTAGCGTCAGCAAAGCCATACCCAATAGGGCCATTGCCTCTCTAGCAGAGGATCGCCCCCAATTTTTCAAACATTCCGTTTATGTATCGTTCAACAAAGGAAACTACATGAGTAGAAATGTAATTAGAAGTACCAGTAACGGCCAGAGCAATTCAGAGAAAGCGCTCAAAATCATTCCCTTAGGCGGGCTCCACGAGATTGGCAAAAATACCTGCGTATTCGAATATGACGATGAAATCGTCTTGCTGGATGCCGGGCTTTCGTTCCCAACTGAGGGCATGCACGGCGTTAACAT
>JBARVU010000556.1:0-1597 GCA_049646425.1 Phormidesmis sp.
CCAGTCAGCTGCTCAGCGCGGTCGAAGATGGACGGCCCTTGCTGGATAGTTGGCCGCGCTCGGGAGAGCTGCTTTGGATTTGGATCTGGGCCGCTATTGGGGGCGGTTTGGCTTGGCGCTACTCGGCTTGGGTTGGGGGGGCGATCGCCGCAGTCGGGGCTGTGGTTAGTTTGCTCTTCATTTGCTTTTGGCTGCTGATCACAGGCATTTGGGCACCCCTGATTCCGGCTGGATTAAGCTTGCTTTTGACCGGTAGCAGCACGTCTTTTTATCTCGCTTATGCTAAGCGCAACAACTCTGCCCGTTTACCTTTAGCCCCGAGCGAACCATGAAAACGACCCTTCCAGCGACATTGATTCTCCTAACAATACTGAGCGGCTTTTCTGCTCAGGCAGAAGAGAGCCTGCACACAGCGACTCGACTCGCTAACCGCCTCAGCGATACTCTCGTTTTTGTAGCGCCACCGCCGCCCAACAATCTGGGTGCGCCAGGTCAACGCTCTGATGGGGCGGGCAGTCGAGGCTGTGGAGACATGGCTCAAGCCTTGGCTTCTGCAGAAAAGCGCCTGACCGCGATTGTTCCTATCTACGAGTCGGCCAGCCCCAACAACCTGATCTTCAGCAAGACCAGCGCTGAGCGACCGACCTTCTGGGTTTATGTACCCTATCAGCCGCCCCACACCGCCCTATTTGTGCTGCAAAACCAGGCAGGAGAATCGATTTACGAAGCTAACGTCGAGCTGCCTGATACGCCTGGTGTCATCGGCCTCTCCCTGCCGGACACGGTACCGCCTCTAGAACCTGGAGAACCCTATCACTGGTTTTTCAACGTTTACTGTCAGTCACCGCCGCCCACCTTTGTAGAGGGATGGATACAGCGCGAGGCTCTGCCTGCGGCTACGATGGCCCAACTCGATCAAATGTCCCTACGCGAGCAAGCAGATTTCTATGCCGACAACGGACTTTGGAACGATGCCGTCACCGCTGCTGCTGCGCTGAAACAGAGCGATGCAGAAGACGCTGGCTGGACTGATTTACTTCAAATTGTTGGTTTAGGAAATCTTGTGGTTGAGCCAATCGCATATTTCTAGATCAATCGTACTTTCAGCTTTGGTATTTACCGATTACGCCAAGGATAGCACCGACCAGAAAGAAAAAAGCTGGGACGATGCCGACGATGGGAAATAAGAACACACCAACACCGCCTATTGCCATTAAGCCGCTACCCAACAATGGCTTTTTAACAACCGTTCCAGCCCCCACTAAACCAACAATCGGCGCTGCTAACGTTAGCAATCCATAAAGGGTACCGGCTAACCCAGAAGCAGTAAGCGCAATAAATCCTCCAAGGAGCCCAACGATTAGCCCATAAAAACCACCAATAATCCCTATTACCATGGCAACTGTTCTAACATTCATCTCTTTAAAACCATTGATTGATAAGTTCAAACCAAGGCTAACCATTGATTAGATAAGGCTTGCTGAAAAAGTCAGCGGTAACCGCAGGCGATGGCAAAGCCCGCTGGAAGTGATCGCAGAAAATTAGGCTCCCTGCGGTAGCGCCGCTCGAAACGCGAGCGCCCGCCGCATGACGGTTC
>JBARVU010000557.1:0-2154 GCA_049646425.1 Phormidesmis sp.
CAAAATCTTGATCGCTGGTAGAAACCACCTGCACTACCATTTTGTTTTGGGTGAGGGTGCCGGTTTTATCTGAGCAAATCACCGTCACCGACCCCAACGTTTCAACCGCCGGTAGCTTGCGAATCAGAGCCTGACGGCGAACCATACGCTGCATTCCCAGCGCTAACGTCACAGTAATGACAGCGGGTAAGCTTTCAGGGACGACGGCAACCGCCATACTCAAAGCAGCTTCCAACAGATCGGTGAACCGATTCCAGCCCAGCAGGAAGCCACCCCCAACGACCACAATCGCCACTAACACTAGCGAGCCGCTAACCAGCACGTTGCCAAGCTGTGTCATGCGCGCTTGCAATGGAGTGGGCTCAGCTTCTATCCCTTGCAGCAGCCCAGCAATGTTGCCCAGCTCGGTTTGCATACCCGTGGCTGTCACGACCACCAGGCCCCGGCCCTGGAGGACTTCGGTACCCTGAAACACCATGTTGGCGCGATCGCCCAAAGGAGAATTCTCAGGCAGCAACACATTGGCTCGCTTCCCCGAAGCGGTGGCCTCTCCAGTCAGGGCAGATTCTTGAACCTGCAAGTTCACCGCTTCTACCAGTCGGCCATCAGCCGCGACCTGCACCCCGGCTTCGAGATACATAATGTCGCCAGGAACCAGCGCCTTTGCCTCGATTTCAGAGACTTTTCCATCGCGCAAAACTCTCACCCTGGGCGAAGAGAGCTTCTTGAGGGCAGCTAGCGCATTTTCGGCCTGACTCTCTTGTAAGTAGCCTAAGATGCCGTTCAAAAGCACAATGGCAAAAATGGCGATCGCGTCTTTAGGAAACTGCTGAGTCTGAAAATCTAGCACCGCAGAGACCACCGCCACCGCCATCAGCATCACCAGCATAATATTGGTGAACTGATCGCGAAAAATAGCCCAGCGGCTGCGACCAGCCTTCTCTAGAAGTTCGTTTAAACCATAGCGCTGTACCTGATCTGCGACTTGTTCTGTTGTTAACCCAAACTTTCCAGTGGTTTGCAGATGCTGTAAAACTTGCTCGCAAGGCAGCGTATGAAAGGCGAGATTTGTCGGTAAGGACGAGCGCGTGTGTAGAGGCGAAGTTTGTACCATAGGTTCTTCAAATCAAGCAAAGAGGTCGAAAACAAAGCGCTATGAAACAGCGGCTATCACTGTTCAACAGTCTTTATTGTGACCGGCTATGATTATTCGGGAATCTATCAGGCAATATATTTAAGCGCTAACACTTTTCCTAGCTCAGATATACAGCCAGGTATAGCTAGATAGGAACAATTGGCATGAGCTGCCGCCCAAACTAGCCCTATGAACGATGCACGCTTCTATATCAAAGGGTATAGAAGGGGGTGCAGAATAAATACAGCGCCTCTTCAAGCACGATAAACGGGCTCAAATAGGATTCAATGATAGGGAGTTTTCAAGCGATCGCAGCATAGCTTTTTCTGGTTGTCACCAATGGCCCGATTCGACCTCTCAAAAAGCAGCTCCAATCATCCGGCGTTGCCACTTTTGAATCAGCGACAGCTCAATCAACGGCGACGATCTCTATATGGCCTCATTTTGGCTATTTTTACGGTCGTCATCCTTTTAGAGTACTTTTCCTCAACGGCCCTAGTCTTCAGCTATTTCTACACAGGGGCCATCGTCTTAGCACATCGTCAGCTCAGCCGTCAGCAGGTGATGGCAGTGACCTTAGCGGCTGTGATACTGACCCTGATAAACCTAGTGTTTCCCCATCAGGAGGTCAACACCCTTTCTACTGTCGCGAACCGGATGATTGCGGTTGTGGCCTTGCTAGTGACGGGCTATTTAATTGATCGCACTCATGTGTACGAAGCCGAAATTGCTCGGCAGCAGGCCCATATTCAAGCGCAAGCACAGCTCGCTAACCTGCGCGAAGACTTTGCCTCGACCCTGACCCACGACCTTAAAACGCCTCTGCTCGGTGCCATTGAAACAGTTAAGTCTTTCCGTGCTGAGCAGTTTGGCCCAGTTAGCCCAGCACAGTACAAGGTATTGGAGCTGATGGCGCGATCGCACCGGTCTACGCTTCAGCTTGTAGAAACCATGCTCGACGTTTATCGTAACGATGCCGAAGGCTTAGGACTTAAATTAGATCTCGTTGATTTACACCC
>JBARVU010000558.1:0-7635 GCA_049646425.1 Phormidesmis sp.
GAGTATTACCGATGAATTTTCGGCGCTGATGTATGAGTATCCATTCCGGGTGCCTGCCTACTATGCGCTGATTATTCGTTCGCTGGTGACTTTGGATGGAATTGCCATTACCGTCGATCCCGATTTCAAGGTGCTGAGCAAAGCCTATCCCTATGTCTCCCGGCGACTGTTGACCGATCCAGCTCCCCAGCTACGTAACTCTTTGCAGGCGCTGCTATTTCAAGAGGGTAGCTTCCGCTGGAACCGACTGGAAAATTTGTTGAGGAACGCTAAGAATAGCGACAACTACGACATCAGCAAGGTGCTCGATCAAACGTTAGATTTTCTATTTTCAGAGCGGGGTGAGTTTTTGCGTATCCGGATCGCAGATGAGCTCGCCAAGGAACTCGATAAAATGGGCTATGGCCTGATTCAGCAGGTGCGCCTTGCTCTGCTGCGTTTGCAGAGTAGACCCACTCCTGCTATGGCCACTGTGGGTCAAGCGAGGGCAGGTAGTTGGGAACAGGTCGTACGCATCCTGGGTATTTTGCGCGACACCGAGGGGCTAGATGCAACTACAGTAGCCGCTGTCGTGCCCAAGCTATTGGCCAAGCCAGAAGCCCGCGATATTGGTCGCCGGGTGGTTAATGGTGTCGTGCAGCGGGTGATCGCCCGCATGATCCGTGAGTTTCTAGTCACTGAGCCAGCTCCTGTCACTCTCCCCTCGGCACTGCCTTCAGTCAGAGCTGCCTGAGTTTGGCCGGGACAGGCTAGGGCTCGCGCGGTGAAAGCCGCATGGGTAGCCGTTCCTTCATGATCTGGATGAGGCGAGCAGCTCGGTAGTCATAAAGTTCGATATCTATCGCTGTTGGAACCTGTTGGATAAAGCGGCGAGCCTCTTCTGCACTGCAACCCGTCAAGTTTGCAAATAGCTGAATGATATCCGCTGCGGCTTCAGGCTTTGGCGGTGAATCTATGGCCAGTCGCCAGCGGCGAGGCGGCGTTTTTTCACCCCGTTCTATGCGGCGCAGGCCATTGATAGAAGATAGGACGAAGAGGCGATCACCTGCCCTCAAATACTGATCGTCTGTCGGCAGCAGAATCGTACAGGGGTTGCCTTTAGCATCACAGGTTTCCCTCAAAATTGGAACCACGCCGTAGCCATAGGCAACCTGAGCCATCTGCTGGCCTGCCAAAGTATCGCCCGACTCAATGGCGTACTCAGCGATCAAGATGGTCTGATTACTAAGCCGAAACAGGCCCAGAATGTTTTCACCAAAAGCACCGCCGGCAAAGGCTTCTGCGGAAAGTGCATAGGGACAAAAGGTCTGCGCCTGCGGCATCATCGCCGCCAAGTTGTCGCTAAAGCTCTGGCTGCGGGTGCGTACGACCGGCGAAAAATGGCGATCGCGATTCAAAGTCTGCTCGGAGGCAAGTAAGGCCACCTCTAAGTTGAGCATCTGATCATCCGTCACCGCGATCACACTCTTCGCTGTCGCCAGGTTCGCCGCTGGCAGCTCTTCCAGAATGTTGCCGATTAGCAAAGGCACCTGCGTACATAGCTCAGGGGGATGAGACTGAGCGTCAATCGCTACCATCGGCTGATCAAGCTCTAAAAGTAAGCTGGTAACCTTGCGACCAATGCGGCCTAGGCCAACGACGACGACATGGTTGCTGCGTGGAATGCGCGGGCGTTTTTGTAAGAAATCAAAGCGGGAGTTCAGCAGCCGCTCGGCGACCAGGCCCAACACCCCCAAAACTACCAGAATGCTTGCAAGTGTAATCATCAAGCACACAAGCTGTACCCAACCTGGGGTGATCGGCTCGCTGAATCCGCCAAAGACGTCGCCATAGCCGCCCAAAAGCAAAATCGCGCCAAGGGTAATTGCCTTGACCCAGGCCAAACCAGGCACTGTCGCTTTCAGCAACAAGGTACCGCTAGCCCAGAGCACGATGGCTGTAAAAAGGGCGATCGCCACCACTCGCTCTAGAGATTCTTCCGACGACTTGCGCAGTTTGCTCAGCCGCGATCGCCAATCGTTCATCCGCAAATCTTCGATCAGCTGCATCAGCCCTACGAACAGATTGCGATTTGCTTTCGGTGAATTGAGCCCTTCGTCAACTTCTATATAGGCAACGCGATCACCGGGTAACACCCGGACGTAGGGCTGCCAGCGATGAAAAACCGAAGAAGCCGTTGTTGCCCACCCCAAAGGCTGCTGGGGATTTTCCACGGGATTGAGATCCAGCAGCCGAAACAGACCCTGATGAAGCTGCTGCACGGGCTGCTGGGCAAACCGAAGATCGCCAGTGCGGATAAATCGTTCGGTCACCCGAAAACGGTGACGCCCAATCGTAAAGACACTGACCGTATCGTCGCCTAGCCCTGCCAGCGCAAAGGTCATTGCCGGTAGCTCGGTCGCATCGAGCGCAACAAACTTACCGAGCTGACGCGCCAGCAAGGTGTTGAGGCTATAGCGGGAGGAGCGCAGAATAATCTGAATGTTTGGATTGAGGCGGCGAGCGGCGATCGCACATTCAATATTGGTGCTCTCATTGCTGGTGACAATCAAAATCGCCCGACTGACCTCAATGCCTGCGGCCCTGAGCACATCTTCACGGCGGCAGTCACCGACAAAAGGGGGCGCTGCAAGCTGGTCGGGCAAATCGTCAATTTCCCAGGTGTGGATTTGTTTTTGATCGATTGCCGTGATGTGCACCTCGAAAGGGGCACAGTCAAACTTTTTGAGCTTGATCACACTCTGCTGACCTAAGCTTCCGAGCCCGCATACAATAAAGTGATCTTTATCAGTCGCCGGAAACTGGGTCTCCGGACTGGGCATGAGGGTCTCTGGGCCACTGGTCAAATAGTTAGCAGGCATAGGTCGCCTTGACGATAGATAAGAATATAAAGGTTACTTTGAGCAAACTATAGGGGTAATCACACTGGCAACGACAGCGTAAATGACGAAAATCTTTTGATCTCGTTTGCCAGGCCCATAAAATCCCAGCTTCGTAGAATAATACAAAGGCAATCAAGCTATTTACTGAGTGATGATGTGATGAGTGCCTTTCGCAGCATTGAATGGAAAAATGATCGGCTCAGGCTGCTCGATCAGCGGCAGCTTCCTGCCGAGACAGTCTATCTCGACTATACCGACTATCCAGCGGTTGCCCAGGCTATTCAGACTATGGTGGTGCGCGGGGCACCGGCGATTGGGGTGACAGCGGCCTTTGGAATGGCGATCGCCGCTCAGCAATCCCCAGCAGCGACGATAGACGACTTTGTCAGTGACCTGAAAATGGCTGGAGAGCACCTCATTCAGGCCCGGCCTACCGCCGTAAACCTCTCCTGGGCGGTGGCCCATCTGCTCAAGCTAGTCGCCGATACAGTCGCGTTTAACCCTGAAAAAACGGATATTCCTTCTCTTCAGCAAATGCTCTTAGCGGAAGCTCAGGCGATGTATCAAACGGATATCGAAGTTTGCAAACAGCTGGGCAACCACGCTCAAGATCTGATTCCAGAGTCGGCCAACGTGATTCATCACTGCAACACTGGTTCGCTGGCAGCAGTCGATTATGGCACAGCGTTAGGCATTGTGCGAGTTGCCCATGAGCAGGGCAAGCAGATCCACGTATTTCTAGACGAAACTCGGCCTCGCTTGCAGGGCGCCAGTCTCTCTGCCTACGAGATGAAAGCCTACGGCATTCCGCATACGGTGATTGTCGATGGGGCTTCGGGCTATGTGATGCAGACCCAGTCGATAGCAGCTTGCTTGGTGGGGTGCGATCGCGTCGCTGCCAACGGCGATGTCGCCAACAAGATCGGCACCTACAATCTGGCCCTTGTCGCCCGCGCCCACGACGTTCCCTTTTACGTCGCCTGCCCCACCAGCACGCTCGACATGACTCTAGCCAATGGCCAAGCCATCAAAATCGAGGAACGCGCTGATACCGAAATCACTCAGGTCAAAGGTCAACAAATCACGCCTGATGACACTCCCGTCTTCAACCCTGCCTTCGACATTACCCCAGCCGAATACATCAGTGCCATCATCACCGAAAAAGGCATTGTGTATCCTCCCTACTCAGAGAATTTAAAGCAGCATCAATCGTCGTAACTAGATAGCCTGCTGTTCCTACCGCTCAGCACTTTATACACTTGACAAACAGCCTGTGTGGTATGCCCAAGCGTTAACTGATTTGCGAGTTCTGGGGCCATATCAACGCTCAGTTTGTAGTCCTACCTACCACTCAAACGGGTTAACTTTAAGGCTAAATCCTGGCAAGACGTTTTCTCCAGACAGCGTATAGGGGAGGGCATAAACGTCTTTGGGATGGCCCTGACGGTAGATTTCGACCTGCTGCTTTTGAGGATTGAACATCCAGCCTAAGCGTACGCCGCTGTCGAGATATTCCTGCATTTTGGCTTGCAGGATACTGAGGGAATCCGTGCGAGAGCGCAGCTCGATCACAAAGTCAGGAGCGATAGGTGGAAACTTTTGGCGCTCTTCTAGGGTGAGGGCTTGCCAGCGAGAGAGTTCGACCCAGGCGGCATCGGGAGAGCGATCGCCGCCGCCAGGCAGCTTAAAAATTGTTGACGAGCTAAAGACCTTTCCCAGTTTCGCTTTACGATTCCAAATCACTAAGTCTGCACCCAGTTCAATTTCCTCGTTGCCACTGTGACCACCGACAGGTGCCATTAAAACAAGGTCTCCTTGAGCGGTTCGTTCTACCTGTATCTCTGGATTAGTGACGCAGAGCTGATAGAACTGTTCATCTGTCAAGTGGACGGTTTTCAAATCCAGAGTGATAGGTGAGGTCAGCATAAGCGTAGGAGCGAGGCTATGACTCAGTACAGCCCAATCTAGCACAACAAAATTTAGCTGGGCTTGCGGCGAGGATAGGTTTTTATCAGCTCGCGGACTTGCTCAGCGTGGTAAGAGCTGCGGGTCAGCGGAGATGAGACTACCTGCAAGAAGCCGAGTTCTTTGCCAGCAACGCGCCAGGCTTCAAACTGCGCAGGCGTAACAAAGTCTTTGACGCCTAAATGCTTTTGGCTGGGCTGCAAATACTGACCGATGGTGACAATGTCGCAGTCTATCGCCCGCAGGTCGCCGAGTACCTGACGAACTTCGCTATCGATTTCGCCAAGGCCCACCATGATGCCGGATTTGGTGTATGTCCAGGGGGCAATAGCACGCGATCGCTTCAACAATTCCAAACTGCGCGAATACTCCCCCTGAGGGCGCGTCTTGCGGTAAAGCCGAGGCACCGTCTCAGTATTGTGATTCAGCACCTCCGGCTGGCCCTCCAGTAGCAAAGTTTCCAGCGCCTCCCAATTGCCGCATAGGTCAGGAATCAGCACCTCAATCGTGGTATCCGGAGAAACCTTACGGGTTTCTTGAATACAGCGGATAAACTGACTGGCCCCGCCATCGGGCAAGTCGTCTCGGTTCACCGAGGTAATCACTACATGCTTCAAGCGCATACGCCGCACCGCTTCGGCCAGATGAATCGGCTCTAGCGGATCGAGCGCCTGAGGGGCCTTCTCAAAATCTATATCGCAGTAGGGACAGGCGCGGGTGCAGGCAGGCCCCATAATCAAAAAGGTGGCAGTGCCGACGCTAAAGCACTCGCCAATATTGGGGCAAGAAGCCTCTTCGCAAACGGTATTCAGGCCCAGATCCTGCAAAATGCCTTTGACATTGCCAACCCGCTCCCATTGGGGGGCTTTTACTCGCAACCATTCTGGTTTGACTACCACGCATCTACCGCCGCTTTCATCACTGTTCCTTGCCCTCCCCTGCAGAAGAGGCAACCCTGATTCTAACAAGGCTTAGCTTAAAAAGATGCACTAGGATAGGGGCGAACCGTCGGTACGCTGGCAAAAGGGTGGAACCGTTACGAGCCTTCACAAGGGGGTAAATCTATGCGTAGGCAAGCTCCCGTTGCTCGCTGCTTTGTCACGCTATGCTTTAGCGCAGCAGTAACCTTAGCAGCGTTTGAGTGGCGTAACCCTTTTCCTGGCCCTGTCGTCACGCCAGAGACCACACCCGATGTTCATTCAGATACGCTTCTGATCATTAGTAGCCAAAGACCTATGCGTTCCTGGCTATCCCGAGTGTTTGCCCGTTCCTTAGACAGCCCGCCTGTTGAGGCATCCCCCGTTGAGACCTCTGTTCAGCTGGTTCTCTCTCTAGAGTCACGCTTGCTAGAGGTTCGCGCCGCTAATCAGCCCTCTGTCTTCTATGAAGTGGCCGTTGGCCAAGCTGATTGGCAAACGCCTCAGGGCGAGTTTCGCGTGATCAATAAGTTAGAAAACCCTGCCTGGCAGCACCCCATCACCCAGGAAGAAATTGCGCCTGGGCCAGAGAATCCCTTAGGCACCCGGTGGATTGGCTTCTGGAGCGACGGTCAAGCGCAGATTGGCTTCCATGGGACCAATCAGGAAGAGCTGATCGGCGAAGCGGTATCTCATGGCTGTGTCCGGATGCGAAACCGAGACATCGAAGCCCTCTATCAGCAAGTAGAGGTAAATACCCTGGTAGTGGTAGAGCCTTGAACCTTGGAACTACCCGCAAAAGCAAATGACTGCCAAGCCCTTGCCCAACAGTCGCCTTTTATGTCTAGCTAGATGGTAGAAAGAAGGAATCGGCTGACTATGCTGCCTCAGGCTGCTGCTCGAAATCGTGGGCATAGTCTTTGAGCAGCTTGTTGACTTGCCCGAGCAAACCACCGTCTTCACCGCGCTGAATTTCCTGGCGCTCGGGGAAGAAGTCAGGCTGATTGAGACTTCGGCCCACTGACTCAGATACCTGCTGGCCAATCAGTTCAGAGAGTTCGGCGCGAGCTTTGTCACGCTGATAGGTAGCCCCTTCTTCGGTCGTGGCATACAGGGGTGGAAGCCGGTTGAGGGCGTAGGCGGCAACATCGCCCAAGTCGAGCGTCCGCTCGCTTTTAGCTTCGACTTCAGCAACTTGAGTAATGGCCTCTGCAAGGACTAGCTCCTCCATCACGTTGATGAACTGCTTACGAGGAACCGCAACGACCTCACCGGTCAGCAGTGAGCCCATGAGCCGGTCTAAAGCCATGTACTCTTCGATAGACAGCTCAGAAGCGGTATCACAAATGCGGCCAACTTCTGCTTCCATGGCCGGGGTGAGATAGCCGTCCTGTAACGCCTGTTCAACAATTTTTTCGATGCTACTCATGCTGGCACAAAGCTCCGTTTAACGATTTCGCTATAGGTAAGGTGGGAAAGCGACACACCTGTTCAGATGATTCAGAAAGTAGAGATGAATCTTTCACATCTTTAATCAAGTATTCCCATTGTCACCGTGCGATTGTCATCGCATCCAAACAACCTATGACAGAGGCACCCATGTCAATTTTAGGCGGCGCTATTGGGCGGCGCTATTCTACCCCGTCGTATCGCCAAGGCACCGGATCCACAGAGGTGCCATTCACATAGAGCCCCCAGTGAAGGTTTGGCCCGGTGGCAAAGCCAGTAGAGCCCATATAGCCTACTAGCTGACCGGCTTCAACCTGATCGCCTTCGTTCACTGCAAAACCAGAAAGGTGGATCATGACGCTGACCACCCCCTGACCGTGGTCAATGCCAATCGTATTGCCATTGAGCACAAAGCCATCAGC
>JBARVU010000559.1:0-3828 GCA_049646425.1 Phormidesmis sp.
GGCTTTCGGTGCTGGTTCATATTGGCTTGCTGGGCTTGAGTTTGCCCTACCTGCTGTCGCTGATGGCCCAGGGGGGATCGCGCTCATCTGCGATCACGCCCCCTATCGAGCTGGTGCTGGTCGATCCTGTCGAGCCGGTGACGAACTCGTCTAGAGAGGCCGCTCCAGCCTCAGAACAAGCTGCGCCGCCTGAAGCAGCCTCAACAAATGAAGAAGCGCCTGTCACTACGGTCAACGACTCAGCAGTAGAAGACCTTCCTCCTGAGAGTCCAATAGAGGCTAACGAGACTAGCCCTGAGACTTCACCTCGCGATCAAACAGTCACACAATCAAATCCATCGACAGCGACTGACGAGGGAACTGCCAACCCTGGCACTCCATCCTCTGAGCCCACCGAACCCACCGAACCCACCGAACCCACAGAAGACCCTTCAGAAACCCCACAATCTGACCCCTCACAGAACGAAGACCCCGCCGATGAGCTGCCTGTTCTTGGCGGCACCGAGTCTTTGCCCGACCCTAGCGAAGCGATCGCTAGCGGAGATACGACGTCATCTTTTGCAGTCACTATTGTCGGCCATTCACCGCCGCCTGAGAATCAGCAGTACGACTTGAAAGATACGTTTCCGAGCGTACCTGAAGGGGTCGGGGTGGCCTCTGTCCCATTGCAGCGTCAGGCAGGCTGTGAGTGGTTCAACTTCTCTGCGCAGGAGTGGATGTACCGAGTGGCGGTGAATGAAGATGGCTCTATCGATCAGATGACGCTTTTGTCAGAGGGAAGTGATGGGCGGGAGGGGGGTGCGATCGCCTGCCTCATAGAAAGCTCTGAGCTCACGCTAATTCCAGCTGAACAGGGGGGAGAAGCAGTTTATGACGACAATTTGATACTGACCATAGCGGTCACGAGGCGGTAGTCGAAAAGCGAAAAATACTACCGCCCGGCCAGCGGAATAGACCCCTCGTGCGAAACCGTGATAGGCTTTCTAAGCTAATATGAAGCAATCAACTCTGCGGGTGTAGTTTAGTGGTAAAACCCTAGCCTTCCAAGCTAATGATGGGGGTTCGATTCCCCCCACCCGCTTCGACTCTAAAAGCATTGAAAGTAAAGGGATTCAGCCTGTGAAATACGGTTCTCACAGGCTATTTTCGTAAGTTCCTATGTACTGCTTTCAAGACTCGTTAGACGATTTTGGACACTTTTAGGCCGTTTATTGGGGTACGATTGGGGTACAGGTTTTGCCCTCGTACCCCAATTTTTTGCCATGGCTAATCCAGTCAAACGTCGAAAAGCGGCTAAAGGAACTGTCACGATAAAGAACTCTCGTGGGTGGCTTCAACTGGTTTTTACCTTCAATGGTCGCCGCCGTTATCTATCGCTTGGCGTTACCGATACCAAGTCTGCCCGAGCCCTGGCGGAGATGAAGGCTAAGCAGATTGAGCTAGATATCCTGTCTGGTAATTTCGATGAGACGCTGGCGAAATATCAGCCTCAGGTGGCTATTCCAGATGATGAGCCCGAGGCGATCGCTGAAAAGGAACTAGCCGGGCCTGACTTGAGTGAGCTGTGGGAAAAGTTCGTTGAGTACAAGCGTCCGCAGTGCTCGCCAAATACGATGCACTTTGTGTATGGCACGTATTCTAATTACCTGGATCGGTTGCCGACCTACGACCTTGAGCGAGCGGCTGAGATTCGGGATTTTGCTGTCAATACGTTTCCGATTGAGTCTTGCAAGCGATTTGTGGTGAGGCTGAATGCCTGCTGTAAGTGGGCATGTCAGTCAGGGCTGATTTCTGAGAATCCGTTTGAGGGGATGGCGCAGGAAATTAAACCGCCGAAGGCGAAACGGAAATCGGAGGAGGGCGATATTTTTCCGTTTACGGTGGCGGAGCGGGAAGCGATTATTGAAGCGCTGCGGGCGAATACTTTTTGTAATAAGCATTCGGCTTTTAAGCACGAGCATTATGCGGGGTATGTAGAGTTTCTGTTTTTGACGGGGTGTCGGCCTAGTGAAGCGATCGCGCTCCAATGGAAAAACGTAAGCCGCGACTACTCCACCGTCAGCTTCGAGCGAGCTTCAATCAGTACTGCGAGTGGTCGCAAAATGCGGGATGGGCTGAAGACGCAGGATCGGAGGCGTTTTCCTTGCAATGCCAAGCTGAAGGCGTTGCTTTCATCCATAAAGCCTGAGAGATATAGTCTTGAAGGGCTGGTTTTTCCTGGCTTCTCAGGCAAAGTTCTGAACACGGCTTCGTTTCGTAAGACAGTATGGAAGCCGGTTTTAGCCGGACTGGGCGTTGAATATCGCAAGCCCTACCAAACTCGACATACGTTTATCACTCTGGCACTGGAGCATGGCTTGGATGCAAAGGATGTCGCCAAACTGGTGGGGAATTCAGCGGAGGTGATTTATCGGCACTACGCAGCCAGTAAGCGAGAAGTTTCCGTGCCTGAGTTTTAGGTGAATTGGCTAGCTGGCTAGGCGTTGTGACTGCGCTTCGGTCAGCTCCACGCCCTGACGGTTTAGATAATTGCGCACGTTGATTTGCAAAAATAAATCCTTCAGCTCTGCTGCAATATCTGATGGAGGCGCACCTGCTAACGCTCAGGCGATCAGTTTTTCGGCAGTTTACAGCTCACCGCATTCAATCGCTAGGGGCGCAGCACTTCGATGAAGCACAGAGCGAGTCGGCTCGGTAGTCAAGTCATCTGCCACTATTTGAGCAGCTTCTGATGCCTTCGACTCGGTGCTGTACTGGCAAATGCGGTAGTGGGATGCGAGGGCGTCCAAATGGCCGACAGTGGGTTAGACGCCGATATTGGCGTTCTATCGGGTGCAGAAACTGGGTGTTCAGGGTAATACAGTTAGACAAAATGACGGTTAGACACGTCAGGTTTTCCGACGTGTCCATTCGAGGGCACATCAAAGTCAGAGGAAACAAGAGCTGGTATGACGGAGACTAGACGTACTGAGCGACCCAACGCGGTCACTACCCCACTACGAGCGTTCAGAAAGTATTTTACCTAATCAACAGTGCGGACGATACCTCATCTGCCGTAGCGTCTTTGACGTGCATGATGCTATTGAGCAAGACCACGTTTGATCCAAAGCCAGGGGATGTCGCGATGGCTGTCAAAATTTGCAATCGGTGCATCGCAGTTGCCAGCATAGAAAGACCCAATGGGACAATCAAGGCTGGTGTCTGGTTCGTTCTTGGGGGTGGGGAAAAGGCCGGAGAGGAGTCGTGTGAAGGATTTCTCTGCACGCACGGTTCTGAAGACGGGCGGGTCGTCGTGAGATGACTCGGCCAGCCAACACTTCGAGGCTTGTTTAGGAAAGTTTCTCATATGACGTCAAATTCTGTAGCACAAGTTGCTTAGTGTAATTGTCCTACAATATTGACTGCTGATTATATTCATGTAATTTAGAGAAGCTTCAGCATTTCCATCTCACGTTCACAGAAAACTCACGGTTCGCTGATTTATTTAGTGGTTATGAGAAATCTAAAAACGCTATATGTAGCGTACAACTGATGATATTTTTCTTTCGATTGACTGAGTAGCCACACAGCAAGGGCAACCATAGATTTATATCTATTTATTGATCGCCTGGAAGCCTATTGCTTTCGTAGCATTTCTGAAACTCCAAATATTTTGAGCGAACCATGAGAGAAAATACAAGCCTTTAATAGAAGACCTGTTGCGTAATAAGGGGCAAAAACCGCTGTAAGTCAGACACAGCATGGGTTTCAGAGGATTTCCCGATAAGATCGCTGAATTCCCTGTGTATCAATGGTTTCAGCCATTATTTTTCTTATATCGCAACACCT
>JBARVU010000560.1:0-4224 GCA_049646425.1 Phormidesmis sp.
GGCCAAGATAGAGGGCCACTGCACGGTATTCCAATTGTTCACAAAGATATCTACGACACCGCTGGAACGCTGACAACAATAGGTTCTGAGTTTTTTCAGAGCAGGATTCCAGAGCAAGATGCAACAACTGTCAGACAGATGAGAGAGGCCGGTACAGTTCTGCTGGGTAAGACCAACATGAACGAGTTCGCGGCAGGTATCTCTGGCACTAACGCCTTCTATGGCGATGCGCATAATCCCTGGAAGCTAGACTACTCTCCCGGCGGATCTTCTAGTGGAACGGGGGCGGCGATCGCGTCCGGCCTATGTCTAGGGGGAACCGGCACGGATACTGGCGGCTCAATTCGAGTGCCCGCCTCCTGGTGTGGTATCTCTGGCATCCGGCCAACGTATGGGCTTGTCAGTTTAGCAGGCATATACCCAAGAGCTTATAGCCTTGATGTCGCAGGGCCTCTCGCAAAAACTGTTGGGGACGTAGCACTCTTATTGGATGCCATGTCTGGTTATGACCCGAGAGATGCCAACTCCTCTTTAAGTCAAAGGCGCACTAGCTACGCTGATGGGCTAGACCAAGGGATAGAAGGAATGCGCATCGGAATTATCGACAACTACACTTACCGAGATGTCGATCCAGAAGTGGCAGCGGCAATACAGGCAGCCGTAGAGACATTTTCTAGCTTAGGTGCGGAGATCGTTGCGATTGATATTCCGCTTTTGAGCAGCGGCCCTTTAGAGTACTCAGCGCTATTCAATATCTTGCTTTATGAGTTTAATCAGATATTGGGAGAAGCATACAACGCTGAGCCAAACAAGAATCTGTTCGGCCCAACCGTGCAGGGCAATATCGCCACGGGCTCAGAGATAACAGCAGAGACCTATGAAACTGCTCAAAAAGAGAGACCGGGCCAAATCGCTGAACTCAAAGCCGCTTTCAATCGGGTAGACGCGCTAATTACACCGGCCCTGCCGATGGTTGCTCCTCTGTTGAATGCAGAGGGAGAGATCTACGCCCGAGGACGGCAGTTTACTCTACCTTTCAGCTTTACGGCATTACCTTCTATCACAACGCCCTGTGGCTTCAGCTCAGACGGACTTCCGATTGGAATGCAGATAGTCGGCAATCACTTTGAAGAAGCATTAATTCTGAGGATCGCGGCTGCTTTTGAAAGCAGTACTCCTTTCTCAAAGGAGCGCCCCCCGATCTATTGCGACAAAATCATGAGCCAATAGTATTTCCTAAGACAATGGAGCCACATGACCCAATCCATTTCTTCAACAACGGTCATAATTATCTGAGCGGAATGAGGGGACGGCTGCTTAGTAAAGCAGGTTGGCTGAGCGTTTTCGTAAACTGCTTCGTAAGCTTCGAGCATCTTGTCCTCTCACAGCAAACAGAAAAGTACAGGTGATAGTTCTTATGAATCGCTACTTGCCTGATATTAAAGCTTGTGTGAACTTTTCCCTAATCTGTATCTAGGCTCACCATATCTTTATCAATATCCCTTGATGATTGGTGGTTAATGACCCTCTTGCAAGTCGATCATTGCGAGCGCTAGGCCATATCGAATTCCTTATTGCCTATTTCCAACTCTTCTAAAATTTATTCTGATTGCCTCAGGAGGCTAGAGAATGCTTGATTCAATAAAGCGGATATCCATTGCGATTACCGCTCCTGCTGCACTGCTAGCTATTGTTCCAAATGCTGCGATCGCTGCCGTCTTTCGGTTAGAAGAAGCTTCAATCAGTGATATTAATAAAGCCTTCGATGCCAATGCTTTAACTTCTGAAAGCCTGACTCAGCTTTATCTGAATCGCATCAACGCTTACGAAGGCCAACTGAATAACTTCATTACGATCAATCCGAACGCACTGGAGACCGCTCGGGCTCTTGATGCAGGGCGTCAGGCAACAAAAACACGCAGTCCTTTATATGGCATTCCAGTTTTACTGAAGGACAATATCGACACCTTTGATCTGCCTACGACAGCTGGTTCTGTGGCACTGGAGGGTTCGATTCCGCCTGACGATGCATTTATCACCCAGCAGCTCCGAGATGCAGGAGCCGTCATCCTGGGTAAGGCAAGCCTTTCTGAATTTGCCAATTTCCTGACCAGCGGTATGCCTGCTGGCTACAGCTCTCTGAATGGCTACACGTTCAATCCCTACAATCCTTTTCCTGAAACAGATGGTGATGGTAGGGCAATTCTTTCGCCTGGCGGATCCAGCGCTGGTTCTGCCGCAGCTGTAGCGGCTAATCTGGTCACAGTTGCAATTGGAACAGAAACTTCCGGTTCTATTCTCAGTCCTGGCAATCAAAACTCCGTTGTCGGAATTAAACCCACAGTCGGGTTAGTCAGTCGAGACGGCATTATTCCGATTGCCGCCAGTCAAGATACTGCCGGTCCATTCGGGCGAACGGTTGCAGACGCTGCGACTTTGTTAGGTGCAATCACTGGTGTCGATCCGAGCGATCCGGCAACACAAACTAGCAAAGGGAAATTCTATGAGGACTATACCCAATTTCTGGATAAAGATGCACTAAATGGCGCTCGCATCGGCGTTCCTAAGGATTTTTATTGGGACTTTTTAGATGAAGACCAAACCGCGATCGCAGAAGCCGCCTTAGCGGAGCTTAAAGCTTTAGGTGCTGAACTGGTTTTCGAAGAGATTCCAACCGCGCCAGAGCTATCTGAATTTAGTTCTTCAGTGCTCTTTTATGAGTTTAAGCGTGACCTCAATGCATATCTAGATAGCTTAGGACCGGATGCTCCTGTGAAGACCTTGGCCGAGGTGATTGCGTTTAACGAAGCCAATGCAGATGTTGCCCTGAAATATGGCCAAACTAGAGCATTAGCCTCAGAAGCACTCGACATTTCACCAGGTAGCGAGGATACATTGCAATATTTCGCCGACCGAGCTACAGATTTGCGGCTGGCGAAGGAGGAAGGTTTGGATGCGTACATTGACACATTCAATTTGGATTCTGTCTTATTTCCAGCTACGCGGGGTGCTTCAATCGGTGCGAAGGCAGGCTATCCCAGCGTTATTGTCCCTGCCGGGTACTTAACCAATGGAGCCCCGTACGGAATTACCTTTTTGGGTCAAGCCTATGATGAGCCCGATTTGATTGGGTTTGCCTACGCTTACGAACAGGCGACCCA
The DNA here is from genome assembly GCA_049646425.1 of Phormidesmis sp. Lineage (GTDB taxonomy): Bacteria > Cyanobacteriota > Cyanobacteriia > Phormidesmidales > Phormidesmidaceae > Phormidesmis. Next base: position 3,162 of record JBARVU010000560.1, read on the forward strand.
AGTTCGAATGCCGCCGTCGCTCTTCCCTGCTCTATCGGGCGAAAGAATTGAGTATGAGACGGTACCCGAGCCGGGTATTGCTACAGCTTTGGTCGGACTGAGCGCTGTACTGCTCTTTACAAGAAGGTTGGAGCGTAAGAAAATGCCATCTGAAACCTAATAGCCAACAAGATCAATCCTGGAACTGGTCTTCGTATAGCTCATAGAAAAGTAGGCACTCACAAGAACTTTTAGGTTGGAGCGAAACTTATGTCGCCTTCTGTTACCGCTCGGATGATTGACTTCAGCTTATCAGAAGCAGCGCCAGGCAGCTTGGGTGTGCAATGGATTCACGGGTCGGTTTCGGCTAAGCACAATCAAGATCCTGACGGGTATCAACTCAAGGCGAGAAAAGCTGAGCTGTCATTTAGGTAACAAATAGCACATCGACCAAGCTGATAGAAAAAGCTCTGCGGCGAAGCCCAGAGCCTTGTATCGTGCTCTTGCGATTTAATCTAGAGCCCGATGAAACTTACTATACGAGAACGCCGCCAGAAAGTTGCCGCTAGCGTCAAAGAGAATGTGCAGCAGACCCTCAGAACCATCGCCGCCGCAACGGGTCTGACCCTAAGCAGTGTCTATCGCCATCGGCAGGCGATTAAGCGCCGCAACCAATACCCAGAGTCGAGTTTTTGGGAAACGGAGGCGGGGACTCAATGGCTAAAGCGTCTGGTATTTGGCCTGGTTTACACCTTTGGCATTAGGCAAGGCGTGGGGGCAGAGAGTCTATCTGAATTCATCCAGGCGATGCATCTGGATACCCATGTGGCGAGTTCGGCCAGCAGCCTACGTCAGCTCAAGCAGCATGTGAATCAAGCGGTGATTGACTACGAGGCTGCCTATTCAGAGCACTGTCAACCAGCTGAGGGACAAGGCATCTGTGTCGGGGCAGATGAAACTTTCGGGTATCAACTCAAAGCGGGAAAATCTGAGTTACCAGCGAAGTAACAAATAGCACATTGACCGAGTTGATAGAAAAAGCTCTGCGGCAAAGCCCAGAGCCCTATATCGTGCTCTTACAAAT
>JBARVU010000561.1:0-5939 GCA_049646425.1 Phormidesmis sp.
AAGCCCGGAGAATCACTGGCTGATTACGTCCACCGGCTACGCTTAGCCCTCGGTATGAGCCAGCAGGCTGTAGCTGAGAAGTCGGGCATTCATGCCCAGAGCATCGGCAAGATTGAACGCGGCCATACGACGGTACTCAAGCAAAAGACCCGACGCGGGCTAGCCTATGCCCTAGACCTCCCCGAAGCCCATTTGGACGCAGCCGCAAAAGGGATCGCCGTCGAGGAGACTGGCGCACTGAAGTTTTGTCCCCAGTGCTGGAAACCGGGCAACGCGCCTGACCTAATGTGGCTGCATGTTCACGCCCACTACTGCTTCCGCTGCGGCAGTGAGCTGCGTCATGCCTGCGTTCAGTGCGACTCACCGATTACCTCTCTAAAGCATCGCTTCTGTCCCTATTGCGGCACGGCATACAAGGCACCCGAGAAAACAAAGAGCTAATGTCATGCCAGAGCAAAGCGCGAGTGCAACCTCCAAACGACTTCAGATTCTGGGCGATGACGAGATTGAAGACATCTACGGCTTGCCCCACTTCACCCCTGAAGAGCAAGCCGAGTACTTTGCACTATTTACCCAAGACACTGCCGCCATCAAGACGCTACACGGCCTCAAGTCTCAGCTCTACGCCATCCTACAGCTAGGCTACTTCAGAGCCCGTCATCGCTTTTTTATCTTTCCGTTCTCTGCCGTAAATGCCGATGTTCAATACATTCAATCGCAATACTTCCCTACCTTTGAGATCGCCGACTATGAGCCGACGAAACCTACCCGGCTAAAGCACCAGCAAATTATTCTAGAGCTTTGTAGCTACCAGCAATGCGACGACATGGCGCGTCAGACCCTGCTGACCAAAGCTCAGCAAGCAGCCAAGGTCTGTAGCAAACCGATTTATATCTTTCGAGAATTGCTTCGTTATCTAGAGTCCGAGCGGCTGGTGACGCCTGGATATAGCTTCCTACAAGATGTCATTGGCCAAGCCATCAGCACTGAGCAAGATCGCCTCGTGACCAGGGTGAAACGACAGCTATCCCAAACGGACACAGATGCGTTAAACCAGCTGGTTGAAAACGCGCCAGGGCTGTATGAAATTACTCAGCTAAAACGAGAGCCGAGAGGCTTTAGTCTGAGTGAGATCAAGCTTGAAATCAGCCGATGCGAGCAGATTCAGGGGCTTTATAAACTGACGAAAACGCTGCTGCCAGCGCTGGATATTTCTAGAGAAAGCATCAAGTACTATGCATCGCTAGTGAACTACTACTCCGTCTTTCGACTCAAGCAGCTGTCTCAGGACGTGGTGCATGTGTATCTGCTGTGTTTTGTTCATCATCGTTACCAGCGCGCCCACGACAATCTACTCAATAGCCTGATACATAAGGTAAAACAGTACGTTGAAGACAGCAAAGTTGCGGCCAAAGAACGGGTCTATGAGTACCGTGTCGAGGGGAATCAAAACCTCCAAAAAGCGGGTCAAATTCTGAAGTTTTTTACTACTAATGATATCGACGAAACCACCCCATTTCGAGAAGTCCAAGCTAAAGCCTTTGAAATTCTAGACCGTCAGAAGCTAGCGTTTGTCGCGGATCACATCGTCACGGAAGCGACGTTCGACGAAACTGCTTTTCAATGGGCGCATGTGGACACCTTGGCACAGCAGTTCAAGTGCAACCTCCGGCCTATTGTGCAAGCTGTTGAGTTCGCCAGTTCTCCTGGACACGCGCCCGTCATCGAAGCGCTTCAGTTCCTGAAAGCAGCGGCTCAAAAAGGTCGGCCATTGAGCCAGTATCGCTCAGAGGATTTTCCTATGCACTGCATTCCAGCGGTGACTAAGCGCTATCTCTATGCCTCTAAGGACGATGGGGAGCAGCTATTGCCAGATCGCTACGAGTTTTTGATCTACCGCCTGCTACGCAACGGATTGGACTCCGGTGACATCTTCTGCCGACATAGTGTGCGCTTTCGCAGTTTCGAGGATGATTTGCTCAGCGAGAAACAATGGAAAGCAAAGGTTGAATTAATTGCTGCTACCGGGTTAGCGACGCTCAAACAACCGATTAAAGCACACTTGACTGACCTCGAACAGCAGCTAGAAGACCGGCTTGCTCGGGTTAATCAGCGACTGAGCGCTGGCGAGAATGAATACTTTGAGTTGAAGCGACGAGGAACCACAGCACATTGGTCGCTCACCTCACCTGGCATCCGAGATTCGGCCAATCATCCGATGTTCAGCGCCCTGAAGAAAGTCAACCTCAGCAGCGTCCTGCATTTTGTCAATCAGCGCTGTCACTTTACCGATGCGTTGGTGCATATTCTCGGACGCTACACCAAGCACACGGCAGACGAGCGGGTATTGATCGCCGCGCTGATGGCTTGGGGCACCAATATGGGCATTGGCCAAATGGCCGAAACCTCCGATATCGACTATCACACTCTGGCCGATGCGTCCGATAATTTCCTGCGGCCAGAAACGCTGGAAGCGGCTAATGACTTGGTCTGCAATGCCACCTATGAGCTGCCTATTTTCAGCCAATATGACGTCGGTGAGGCGCTCCATTCCAGTAGTGATGGGCAAAAGTTTGAGAGTCAGATCCAGACCATCAACTCACGGCACTCGCCCAAATACTTTGGTCTTAAGAAAGGGATCGTTTCCTATACTTTGGTCGCCAACCACATTCCCGTTAGTGCCAGAATTATTGGAGCCAATGAGCATGAAAGCCACTATGTTTTCGACCTGTTATTTAACAACACAACTGACATCCAGCCAACGGTTCACTCTACCGATACGCACGGAACCAATCAGGTAAACTTCGCACTCTTGCACCTCTTTGGCTATGAGTTTGCGCCGCGATACAAAGACATCTACGGCACGGTTAGCCGCTCGCTCTATGGCTTTCAGCATCCCAGTAAATATGGAGAGGCGATCCTCAATCCGATTCGGAAGATCAACACGAAACTCATCCTGGCTGAGTGGGATAACATCCAGAGAATTATGGTGTCGCTGGCCTTAAAGACGACGACTCAGAGCATCATTGTCAGCAAGCTCAGTGCCTACGCTCGTAAGAACAAAACCCGGCAGGCTTTATGGGAATACGATAACATCGTCAAAAGCCTGTATCTGCTCGATTATGTTGATCGCCTAGCGCTCAGGCAGAACGTCCAGCAGGTGCTCAACCGAGGGGAAAGTTATCACCAGCTCCGAAGAGTAATTTCCTACGCTAATTTTGGCAAGCTGCGCTTTAAGACCGAATACGAGCAGCAGATCTGGGGTGAGTGCGCTCGCTTGCTCACCAATTGCATCATTTATTACAACATGGTGATCCTCTCCAACCTGTTTACTCACAGTGAGCGTCAAGGGGATATCGATAGGATGGCTATGCTTAGCCTAGTTTCGCCTGTGGCTTGGCAGCACCTCATCTTTCATGGTCGCTATGAGTTCTATACAGCGCCTGAGTTCATTGACATGGAAGCGATCCTTCAGCAATTGATGCACAGACCGATCCAGTAAGTCTCACTCGTCTCGATCTGGATTGCGCCTTTTCGGGGGGTTATGCAAAAAGCCCCTATATCGGGAAACTAAGCAGCAATGGACTGCGGTTTAACAGGCTGTTGTTTGTTGAAAAACTCATCGACTTCTTTGGCCGTAGGCTGAGCAGTGATCGCCCCCGCCTTCGTCGTCGTCAAAGCACCCACTGCACTTGCATAAACAACAGCATCTCTTGCCGTCTTTGCATCTGATAAAACGCTCTCTTCCTGGCGACAGAAATAATGTAGAAAACCTGCAACAAAGCTATCGCCTGCCCCGGTCGTATCAACGACCATAATCGGGAAAATATCAACTTTTCCGTCATGAGATCCTAAGCGGTAGGCACATCCCTTCTCCCCTGCGGTGACCAGTACGCCCTTAGCCTGCGGAAATCGCTTAGCGATCGCAGCAGGATCTTGCATACCAAACAGCCACTGGGCTTCTTCGTCCGTACATTTGATCAAATCGGCCTGCTTTAGAATCGTCGTAATTGACGACTTCGCAACTTCTACATCCTGCCAAAATACAGGCCGCCAGTTGACATCAATAAATACTTTTACCTGATTCTCTTTTGCGAGACGGATAGCTTCTAGGGTGGCTTGTCGGCTGTCTGAGTAGGCAAGTGCTAATGTGCCAATGACTAGAAACTCAGCGTTTGTAAAAAGTGACTGCGGGATGTTGGCTGCGGCGAGCTGAGTATCAGAAAACTCGCTTGAGTCAAACTTGCCAAATCCAGCGAAGCAGCGATCGCCCCTAAGAGAACGGGTCACATAAACTTTACGAGTCGGCGCGCTAGTAGCCCGTTGAACGCCTGCAACATCGACGCCATTCTCTTCTAATACAGATATCAGTTGGCCACCCGCTTTATCTTGACCAACGCATCCAATAAATGCGCTAGCGTCTCCTAGCTTCGATAGCGCACAAGCTACGTTTGCTGGGGCACCGCCTGGATACTCCGTCCATGAAGTAACCTCTGAGAGTTCTTTTCCCATCTGATCGGCAAGACAGTCGAACAGAATTTCACCTAAGCAGATAATTTGGGTAGAAGTACTCATCTTTAATCAATATTCTATTAAGGGAGATAACCCAACGCTATCACAAGCAAGAAAAGTGGATTATCAGTCGCACGAAAACTTATGATAGGCTATGCATTTTCTATACAAAAAGATACGGACTGTAAAGACACAAGCCATCGAACTCAACGAACAAAATTAAGGAATGCGAATGCTTGTAGCGTAGGAGACGCTAGACAGTCTTAAAATAAGAAAGATATCAACAAAGAAAAAAGAGCTGAGAAGAGAAGAGATGACGAAGACCGTAATTGCAACCGTAAAAGCTGCTGCCGGACAAGAAGAAAAGCTGGCGTCAATGATACGCGAACTGGCGCAACTTGTCCGAAAGGATAAGGGAACTGTGAAATTTGACGTTTATCGAGACCTCAATGAGCGGGGAGCTTTTCAATTTCTAGAAGTCTACGACGATGAAGAGGCTTTTCAAGGACATATCACTGCCGAGCACGTGCAGAATTTTAACGAAGCTTTGAAGGACATTGCTGAGGGTGGTGCTTCTAAAGTGTTTTTTGTTGAACCCTTTTGCTAAAGCTTATTTGAGATCGCTCGCGTTCTTATTTGCGTCTATTTTCTGGAAGAATAGGGCTGCTTGAGTGCGATCGCGCACCCCCCGCTAGTCTGTGTAACCGGTTTCTTTAAATTAGAGGTAATTCCCAACATCAGAATACAACTGGTTCTTCTCCTGACTGCGACAGCGTAAGAGCAACTACTAGAGTCTCATTATCTAGACCTTTTGAGACGTATATAAAACCATGTCTCAATCCATGTCTCAAAATAGCGTTCTCAAAACGTTTAAGATGTAGTGAGACGCTTGAGGTTGGGTCATGGCGACGGTTGGCTATGCGCGGGTGAGTTCGGTTGGGCAGAGTCTCGATGTTCAGCTCGATAAGCTCAAAGGCTGCGACAAGGTATTTCAGGAAAAGAAAACGGGCACTTCTAGCGCTCGCCCACGGCTGAAGGCTTGCCTTGAGTATGTCAGAGAAGGCGACACGCTCGTGGTGACTCGACTCGATAGGTTAGCGCGCTCTACGCTGCATCTGTGCCAGGTGGCCGATCAGCTTCAGGCGAAAGGGGTCAATCTAAAGGTCATCGACCAGAGCATTGATACCAGCGATGCAACCGGACGGTTACTTTTTAATATGCTCGGCGCGATCGCTCAGTTCGAGACGGAGATTCGTGCTGAGCGGCAAATGGACGGCATTCGCAATGCCAAAGCTCGCGGCGTTCATCTGGGCAGAAGAAAGCACCTGTCAGAACAAGAACAGGTAGACCTGAAACTGAAGCGACAAGGCGGCATTCCTATTAAAACGCTGATGGAAGAATATAAGCTCTCGAAGGCTAGCGTGTAC
>JBARVU010000562.1:0-28349 GCA_049646425.1 Phormidesmis sp.
TGAACTTCACCGATCTTGTGGATTTTGCCGGTGAGCTTCAAAATTCTTTCAGTGGTGGTGGTTTTGCCCGCATCTACGTGGGCAAAGATACCGATATTACGGTAGCGCTTCAGGTCTTTCATGGTGATTCTTTATTGGAGTTCTGGAAACGGTCGGCACACCACGTTTCAAGTGATGCTTACAAAATGAACGGGTTAATACAGGTAGCAATGGTACCAACTGTTAAACATTGTAAATTACATTGCCAATGTCGTGGCAGCCGTTTTTGCTGGATGCGGTACGGATTCTACGCCCTGTAGGGTTCGCGCAGGCTTGTGCAAGCTTGCTTTTGCAGCGGCGATCGCTCACCCACTCACTGCACTTTATCAGTCGCATCCTGTATCAATTCCGCTTTATGCGAGTGCGATCACTAATACGCACACTCATTACGCAGACTCACCTATCAGCGATCGCATCCAACTCTCACTACCCACCTTCCCACGCACTAATTCAGATATTTCAAACCCCTGGCTGATTTCGCAAAACTCGACGATATCTCCACCTGGCCAAATCTCAACTTTTCCTAGCTGATCGTTAGTGGGTCTCGGTGCTAGCGGCACCCATTCACCCTCTCTAAAAACCAACATCTCCAAGGAGTCAACCGGCCAGCGATACTCCGCGCCATTATTGAAAACAATTTCTAGCTGTCTGGTTTTGGCAATAAACCTTGCATGAGTTGCAGTTACTGTATTTGCTAATAAGCTACTCATTTTGGTCTTTTCTCCCAAGCGGACTTCAATACTTTCAGTTCCTGGTTAGCGATTCTTAGCGCTTTCTTTTCAAGCTTTTTATCACTGCTGCTGTCCATTAGCTTAGCTTCCTCTCCTGATATGTCGATTCTAGTCTTGAACTCCGCGCTGCGAACATGAACATGGGCAGGAGAGTGGTCATTCGATGGCATGAAAAACCGAAAGCCACCTATCCTGAATATCTCGGACATGAGCTAACGTTATCTGTAAAGTATACGTTCTTGCTAAAGCCTCTGCTCTCTAATGATCCCCTGCTCTCTAATGATATAAAAGTCAATATCCATCGAGCAAGTAACACTGAAGAGTGTAGTGCGATTGCGTGGCGCGATCGCTCCCTTATAAGTCAGGTAGCTTGTCAAGAAAGGACAGTGGGCTACTCATGTTCTCGGCAAAGCCTAAGATATTGTGATCGCGCCACTCATACACCAGCTTCCCATCCGCCTCAAACAAAAAAGTCGCCCCGCGATAGGTCAGGTAGGTCGCGTCGGGCACATAGGTTTTCCAATTGCTCAGCACTTCCGTCATATTGCGCAATCTGAGCGTCGCTAACTCAAAAGGCCGCTGAAAGCCTTTGCCACCTGCCGCTTTGAACGTTTCGCCCCTGAGCGCCGGGAGGGGAGCGGCTTTGACAACTTCGTCATCAGCGATGAGCTGCGGCGCGGATTTGTCGCCGGTATAGCCCCGTAGAACTTCCTTTAGCGTGCCGGGACTGCCGATGCCTGCGCACATGAGCAGTAGATTGAAATAGCCATTTTGCCGTGATCTGAGGCCAGGAAGGTTCCAGGTCAATCCTTTGTATAGGTTGAGCTGGTCGTGCAGGGCAGCGGTGGGATCTACGTGCAGGTGCTCGGGCGGGAATCCGGTGTAGGCGCAGAACTTTTGTCCGGCAGAGCGATCGCCTATCCCTACCGCCCGCACTTCGATTTCTAAGCTCTCCAACTTTGCTCGTTCACGCTGTACCCACCAGGCATACTCCAGCGTATCGAAGTCGCCTAGCTGCGGCCAGATCAGGACTAATGTCCGCTTTGAGCGCTGGCGGGTTTCAAAAAGAGAGCTAGTCTGACCATCGCTCACGCGCAGCAGTTGAGCCTGACTTAAAACTGAATAGGTATTCATAGACCCGGTAAATGGCTAAGGAACAGTAGTGCTAGGCTTTTACTATTGCAGAGGAAGGGCGATCGCGAAGAGTCATGAGTGAAGCTGTTAAAATGAGTTCATTGACGCTTTCTGAAGTGAAGCAGCGTTTTGGTCTAGGAGAAGTTCGCGATCTTACATTCTTCCCTGAATGGCAAGGAGCACTCCCCGAAAACTCAGCTTTAGAGCAGCTTTGGCTAGACAAGCTGAGAGCAGATTTTCTGTCGTTAGAGCAGTACCCCCTCCACGAGGAACTGGTCAAAATGGCAATGCTGGGACCGCTGCTGTCGCTAGCAGGCTTTTTTCAGTATCCGTTCTACCCTCAGGCAGAAGCAGAGGTATTGTTCACTGCTGAAGATGAAGGCGAAGTCGTCAAGGGACGAGTCGATGTATTAGTTGTCCGCGAACGGTTTTGGGTAGCGGTGATAGAGTCAAAAAATAAACGATTCAGCTTAATCGAAGCAGTGCCTCAGGCTTTGGCGTATATGATGACCAGTCCTAACCTGGGGCTGCCGACTTTTGGGCTGGTGACTAATGGAACGCATTTTACCTTCCTGAAGCTAGCGCGAGAGGGGACGCCTCAGTATGCGCTGTCAGATGAGCTGACGCTGAAGCGGCAGGGGAATGAGCTATATCAGGTTTTAGGTATCTTAAGGAAGCTCGGCGGCTTGGTAGTGGAATGGGAGACAAGTCTATCTGCTTGAATTATCTCTTGGAAAACAATCTACCTACAGCACATTGAAAACCTGGTAATAGCGGCGATGTCAATGTATCTAACTCTAGTAATGTCGATACCTTCTGGAGGATTGCATCTTCTCGTCTGTACACTTCAATCTCTTTGAGTCGCCAGTTAACAATCCAGTACTCCTGCACGCCATGAAGAGAATATAGCTTGAGTTTGAACTGTTTATCCCGCTGCTCGTTTTTTTCACCTGATGAAAGGACTTCCACCATCAGCTCCGGTGCAACGACAAAATGCCCGGCGTCATCGAGACCATTTTCCCACCGCTCATTACTGGCCCATACGACATCTGGAATCACCGCATCAATATCCGTGAAAATGACGCCAGGCGTTTGGACTGGATTGCCCAGCTCTGTTTCCTCTGACCACACGCCGAGTCGAATGTTGATTTTACTCGCAGCGCTTTGGTGGCGAGCGTGAGGCGCGCGAGTCACGAGTAGCTCTCCATTGACGATTTCGTATCGTTTCCAGCCGCCATTGTCGGGTATAGCATCTAGATCTTGAGTTGTCCAGACGATTGGATTTGCAACCATAGCCTTTACAGGTGACGCACCTACAGCTTAGCTTACTCGTAAGGAACTCCGTTGATGCTAAATTTACAGGGCGCGATTAAGAGATGGCTGTACGCGCCGAGTTTGACACAGAATTATTTTAAGAAGAATTGCTTATCCTGGCCTACCTTGGATAGCTACCAGAGCGTGTGACTATCTTCTGCCTAAAAAGGTCTGTGCTTCAAAGCCGAGCATTCTGGCTGCTAAAACAGTTGGAAATCCTGCTATTGAGCGGTTGTAGCTTGCGACTGCCTGGTTGTATCGCATCCGCTCTGTGGCAATTCGGTTCTCACTCCCGGCAATTTCGTACTGCAAGTTGACGAATAGCTGGCTGGACTGGAGCGGTTGGCTGCTAGCGGCAAAGGTTTGAAATTGGGCGATCGCCTGCTTCATCTCCTCATCCGCCGCGCTCCGTTCAGCCACCGTCCCTGCCGCTAAAAAAGTCGTTCGCGCCGCACTTAGCTTTTGGATTGCTGCCGCTTCACGGCCCATATACCCTTCCGCTACTTGCGTCAGCTGTGGGATCAGATCGGCCCGCCGCTGCATCTGGTTTTCGACCTGCGCCCATTTACTATCAACTTCTGTTTTAGCCGCATTCAGAGCGTTGTAGGTGCTGACAAACCAGAGGGAGAGCGATAGCGCCAGCACTGCTGAGAGCGCCGACCCTACTATCTGGATTCTCTGCTGCTGTGCTTTGCGCTGTGCTGCTTCTCGCTGCTCTTGCTGAAGCTGCTGATAAGCCTGTTGAATCAGCGCTGGTGGAATTTGAACATCCTTCCCGGCGGCTATGAGCTCGTCCAGCGAGAAGGTGTCGTCTGGTAAGCTACTTTGCTGCTGATAGAGGCGGCTGGCTTTCTCTAGAACAATCGGCACTAACTCTTCAGGAATGGCCGTAGGATTCATAGTCATAGCAGTATCTGATAGCTGTTATTTGTACTGGTCAACGGCCTGCTTGAACCGGGCCGCTGTTTCTTCGGGCTTACCGACGCTAGGGAAGAGCAAGACGCTTTTTACGTTGGGATTTCTCGCAAGTCCATCGAGCCGACCAAACTGTGTGTCTGAGATGGCGATCCCTTGGTATTGTTCAACGTAGTCTAGTTCGACATCAAAGTTGGCATCGTTGTACACCTGGATAAAGGCCCGGTCGATAGTCCAGTTTTGCCAGTCTGCGTCAAAGTAGCGCTTACCCCAATAGGGATTGTGGTGGCAAAGGTCAAAGCTAACGTTAGGGTTCGCCTGACTGACAGCCGCATGAATCTGCTTCATGAACTGAGTGAGGGCCGCAGTGCGATCTACCTTGCCGGGTAGCTCGTCGTGGTAGCCGACGTAGTCGTCCCACTGTACGGCGTCGATGGTGTCGTACCTTTTGACAAATTCTGCGGAGATTTCGGTGAAGTACTGAGCCACTTCTGGATTTTCAACGTCGAGCAAGTAGTGATCGACGCCAGGATAAGTTTTATCAACGCCGGGTACGAACCACCGTTTAGCGGTTGCGAGATCAAAAATTGGGCTGTTTTCGTCGAGCTTGATCCCTTTCTCGAAGTAGGCATGCACCTGCATTCCCTGGCTGTGAGCTTCGTCAATCAGCCAGTCTAGCCACTGATCTTGAAATAAGTTAGGACAGCTAGAATAGCCTAGCGTTTGCTGCATGACCTGACTTTGATACATTGTGCAGCCATTTCCCCAAACCCCGTGAATGATGGTGTTGATGCCCTGTTGCTTGTAGTAGCGAACGCGATCGCGAATCATCTGCTCGCCGGCGTTGTTAGTGGCCTGATACCGGCTGAGATAAATGCCTCTGATCTCCTTGGCTTCCCAGGCGGGCGGAAGCGTGACGGGCGCATCGGGGGGCTGCGGGCTAGCTGCGGGCATTTCAATAGGGGGTAGCTGCATGCTGACTGTTGGGGTCGGTGGCTTAGAAGCCGTCAGAGAGCCGACAGGTTCAGGCACGGGTAGCTCAGATAGAAAAAAATCTTTGCCTGGCAGGTCAGCCGCAAGCGTACTGATGTTGTCTAGGACGTATGCCTTGATATTGATATCATCCAGGCGTGTGAAGCCCCAGTAGCCTAACCCTAAAAAAAGCAGTATGACTGAAAACGGAATGCTCCCACAGCCGCCGCCAGAGTTTTCTTTTTTAGTGGGCATGACAACCTCTGTAATTCACCAAAGACAATCTACTAGAGACAACATAGAAGCTGTCAAAAGCCCTCTTGTTGTATGTTCATCAGTTCTGTGTGCTGCTTATCTTCGCTCACCAGCTGCTGCCCGCGCCACCGCCGCCACTGCTGCCACCGCCGAAGCTACCGCCACTGCTAGAACTGCTGCTACTGCCACTGCTAGAACTGCTGCTACTGCTGGAACTAGAGCTGCTAGAACTGTAGCTACTAGAGCCGCTATAGCTGCGGGAACTGCTCGAACTACTAGAGGTTTGCAGTGGTTTTTTTGGAATTGTTTCTATCTTCTTGCTGTGCCCGCTACAGCAGTGACACAGTCTCATGACGGTCTGTTTACCGGTCTCTCGCGTTGTTGCTGATTTGTTAGTTTTTGTGGCAATCTCCAGCGTCAATGCGTCGCAGGCGGTACAGAGCGAATAGCCCTTTGAGTTCAGTACATGCGAGGCGAGATGAACGTTTAATCCGTCAGTTTCTGCGCTGGGCGAACAGCGCTCACAGCACCATCCTTCATACAGCTTGCTTTTTAGCTGCATTTCTACCTGTTCGGGCTTGCTGATGTGTTGACTCAGATCTTCGTAACTTAGTCGCTGCATAAGGTTGTGGCAGGTCTTGCAGATGGCTTCGGGCTGGTCGGGCAGTGATCGCCCCAACCGTAAAAGCACGGCGCAGGTACCAAATAGAGCCGTCAACAGCGGCCAAGCCAGCCAGCCTCCTATAATCTTGTTGACAGCGATCGCTACACAGAGACCCAGTACAGTAATCCCAGCCAGTCGAATCGCGGCCAAAGTCAAACCCTGTTCTTCAGTCGTTTCTCGATGCTGCACATCTAGCGCATAGAACCAAAGCTCGCAGCACAGCCACGCGAAGGTGAATATCGGTTCGACGAACGTCTGATCTTTTAGCAGCAGCGTCAAGAGCCCGGCCAATGCTAGAAACCAGTAAAACAACTCCTCGCCTCTGCGAGTGAGCTGTTCCCTATGCGCAGCGGTAACCAGCCAACTGCCCTCGAATGCCGGTTCGGTATACTGGCGCAGTAGCATGGAGCGCTGGTCGGTGAGTCCCTTTGCTTTAGCCATCTGCTCGCCCAGCAACAGGCGAATTGCCCCTAACCCAGCATCAGCGCTCAGACCAACGCCGCTCGAACGCCCTGCCGCTTCGATTTCGACTGAGACAGGCCAGCTGGTGACTAGCTTTCTCAACCGTACCGTCAAGAATAAGAAGTACACCAGAACACCTGACCAGAAGAGAGTTCTAACGAATTCAGCTACCGGCGATGCTGAGTACCCACGCAGGAAATTGTCTGCTGAACGCTGTTCTCCTACTGGTGGAGACGGCTCAAATTCCTCACCTTTCAGGCTGCTAACAATGGCCTCTGTGCCTGCTAAAATGCCCGCATCAAAGTTGCCGGCCTTGAACTGAGGTGTTACGTAGCTATCTAAAATGCTGCCAACCTTCGCGTCGCTCAGGACGCCCTCAACGCCATAGCCTGTCTCTACTTCAGTGCGGCGATCGCCTCTGGAAACTAGAAACAGTACGCCGTTATCTGCGCCCGCTTTACCGATACCCCAGCTGTTAAACAGTTCAGAGGCAAATATCTTGGGCGAGGCTGACGCCTGAGTATCTGGTACCGTCACCACGGCCAGCTCTGTTCCGTTCGTCGCTTCTAAGGCTGTGATGATACCGTTAATTTCTGCCTCAGTTGAGGGGCTGAGCAGATCAGCCATGTCCATGACCCAAGTACCGTTGACCTGTTGAGGGTTTGACACGTCCGCTATCGAAGTGGCTGCGCTAGGGAACAGGGGTAGCAAGGCTATCAAACAGCTGAGCCCTAAACTTAAGCAGGCGGTTGCGAGCGATCGCTTCTGTCGTCCTAGCCGGACAGTAAACCAAGATTGCACAGTGACGATCTCCAGTATGCTTCCAAGGAAAAAATGAATTAACCTAACGTGGCCTTCACGCTTTCTTCAAAGATTCCCTATCTCAGCCTCGTCAATCTGGGAAAATATACGGGAAGGATTCATGGGAGTGTGACAAAAAGCGTGAGAAATCTTGCAAATACGCACGCTCCATCAGATCAGCATTGTGCGACAGAGGACTATTCTGCCAACAAAGCTAGTCGTCGAGTTTGGTAGAACCGAGTTCAAGCTGTTAGCAATTGCTCAATTGCCCGCACCATCTGCTGGTTTTGTGGGGGTGTTCCGACCGTAATCCTCAGTTTGTCATCCAGCCCCGGCTCGTCAAAATAGCGAATCATAATCTGCTGCGCCCTCAGGCTTTTGTACAGAAAATACGCGCTGTTGTCTGGCGGTTTTACCAGCAGGAAGTTGGTACGAGATGGCCACACCCGAAATCCCAGTGACTGCAAGTCTGCGGCGAGCCGCTCGCGGGCTGTCACCACCTTTTGCGCCATCGCCTGCTTGTAAGCCTGATCGGCGATCGCTGCTGCGCCGAGCCGAAGGGTGATCGCATCCACATTGTAGCTATCTTTGATCTTGAACAACCCTGCCAACAGCGCGGGCTGAGCGCAGCCGAAGCCCAACCGTAACCCAGCCAGCCCGTAGCCCTTAGACAGCGTCCGCAATACAACAACATTCTCAAAATCTCTGACCAGTTCAAACGCTGCCCGGTCAGCGCCCGCGCCCGCAAAATCCACATAGGCTTCATCTATTGCCAGCACCCCTGCGAGCCCTGTCGCCAAAGTTCGCAGATCGGTCAGGGGGACAACATGCCCGGTCGGACTGTTCGGGGTAGCAATCAGCGTCACTGCCGCCTGCGCTTCAACCAACGCTTGCACCGGTAGCCGCCACTCATCGCCAACCGCCTCATACGGAATCTCAACCGTTGCCGCAGGCTGGATTGCAGCTAGCGTTCGGTACAGGACATAGGTCGGCGTCGGATATGCCAGCACTCTTGGCCGCTCACCCGCTGACTGACCTGCGCAAGCCCGCACCAGCAGGGTCAGCACATCGTCACTGCCATTGCCAGCAATCACCCAGTCAGCAGGAATGTCAAAAGTCTCTCCGACCACCTGACGAAAATCTTCCGCCCGAGGATCGGGGTAGCGCCGCAACAGCTCTCCGCTAAAATTTGCTAGCGCCTCTAGTACCGCTGGCGAAGGCGGATATGGATTTTCGTTTGAGTTGAGCTTGATCACCCCTGACGCTACAGCGGGCCACTCCCCCGGCTCATAGCCGCGCAGATTGGCAATGGCAGGGCGAAACCAATCTTTACCCGTCAAGTCATTCACTCAATTTCTGTTGTAAAGGGCAGCCGCATATATACATTGTTGGGGTCGTTCAAGCTCTCTAGCAGCGTGAACTCCTGACGTAGCTTCAGTAGCTGATCTGTTAGCGGATCTTTGTTCCAGGGCAACCGGCTAGTAATCTCCGCACCAAAGATACTGTCTAGCAGTTGTTCTTCTAACGAGGGGAGTTCGGGGAATTCCTTGACCTGATAGTCTTCTATCTCGGCAGTTTCAGCCGCCAGGGCGATCGCATCTTCGAGCCCGCCGAGCTCATCGACGAGGTTAGCAGCGATCGCATCTTCCCCTGTCCATACCCGGCCCTGCGCTACCTGAGAGACCCGCGCCTTAGAAATATCGCGCCCTGTGGCCACAATGCTCATAAAGCGGTCATACAGATTGTCTACATAGTCTTGCTGAATTTTCAGTTCCGCCTCAGTCTGCGGGCGAGAGCTGGTTTGCATATCGGCGAACTGAGCGGTTTTTACAACATCCCAGGTAATCCCATTTTTGTTCGCGATCTCCTGAAAATTCAGCAGTAGCCCGTACACGCCAATCGACCCGGTGACCGTATTCGGCGAAGCTAAAATCTTTGCCCCCGGCGCAGAGATCATGTAGCCCCCCGAAGCCGCGTAGTCGCCCATCGACACAATCAGAGGCTTAGCTTCAGCCAGTAGCCTGACCTCATCGGCAATCTCCTCCGAAGCCACCGCACTGCCGCCCGGACTATTGACTCGCAGCACCACCGCTTTGACATCCTCGTCTCGGCGCATTTCCCTGAGGGTAGACGCTAGCCCGCCCGAGGTAATTGAGCCTGGAACCACGCTGTCACCCATGACAATGTTGCCTTCAGCGTAGATCACCGCCAGCGTATCTTTTGCCCCGCCAGTGCGTATGCGGTCTGTTGCCTGCATCAGCGCGTAGTCAGCCAGAGAAATCTGAGCGAAGTCTTCCTCGTCATCTGCCTGGCTGTCCGATAGGGCCTGCAGTTCGTCGATCACATCGCCATAGAATCCCAGCTGGTCAACCAATCCCTCAGCCAGGGCCTGGTCGGGTTCAATAATGGCTACCTCGTCGGCTAGCGTTTGTAGCTGCTCGGCGGTGATGTCGCGATCGCCCGACACCGTTTGCAAAAAGTCATTCCACAGATCGCCAATCAACGCCTGCGTTTGCTGCTTTTCTTCGGGGCTGCTAGTCGAGCGGATAAACGGCTCTACTGCCGACTTGTAGCGGCCCACTCGCAGCACCTGCACGCCCACACCGTACTTTTGTAAGGCATTTGCCATAAACTGGGTCTCAGCGCGAAAGCCATTGATTTCTAGATTGCCAACGGGTGCCAGCACCAGATTGTCGGCGACCGAACTGATGTAGTAGTCGCGCTCACTAAAGCCAGTGCTGTAAGCCCAAATTGGTTTGCCTGTCGCCTTGAAATCGCTCAGCGCTTGACGCACTTCCTTGAGCGTGGCTAGCCCCTCGTTGGGAAAGCCTTTGAGATAAATGCCGGAAATGTTGTCATCTTCAGCGGCAGCCGCGATCGCCTGCAATGTGTCGTACAGCGACACGGATCGATTGGCGCCATAAACCCCCAGCAGCGAGCCCGAACCCGGTACTGCCCCGTCGACAATATCTGTGGCCAAATCAAATACCAGCACCGATTCATCTTCTAGCGCCACCTCTGGTTCAGACCGGTTGGAAGAGAGCAGCACCCCCACCAGGCCGAACGCTCCAATACCCAGCAGCAGCAGCAGCGTGAACAGGCCAACGATGGTACCTACTGCGCTCGCAGCCGCAATCTTAAAGAAATTTCGCATCGGTCGTTCCAGGGGTCTAGCTGTCTACTAACTGTTTAAAGGTAACGCTATCCCTATTCATTGTCAGCAAAAGAGTTCCAGTAGATCCGTCAGATCAGCGTTAAGCATTCCCTTCACGCTTCATATTCGCAGCACTGGTGAATGAGCTTCGCGACCAGCCCGGTCCAACCGGTTTGGTGGCTTGCCCCCAACCCTTCGCCCGTATCGCCGTTGAAATACTCGTAAAAGAGCAAATAGTCTCGCCAGTGAGGATCTTTTTGAAATTTCTCATTGTTGCCATATACCGGGCGATCGCCCTTCTCGTCTCGCAAAAAGGTGCCGATCATCCGCTCTTCCAGCTTGGCGGCAACGTCCCACAGGTTCATCTCGTTACCTGAGCCAAAAGGACACTCCACTTTGAAGTTGTCGCCGAAGAAATGGTGATAGCGCTGCAAGGATTCAATCAACAGATAATTGGTGGGAAACCACACTGGGCCGCGCCAGTTAGAGTTGCCGCCAAATAGGCCCAAGCTAGACTCTGCTGGCTCGTAATCGACCCGATAAACCTTGCCATTGACATCAAAGGTGTAGGGGTTGTCAGCGTGAAAGCGCGAGACGGCGCGAATCCCAGTTGGCCCCAGAAACTCATGAGGCTTCAGCATTTTGGCCAGAATTCGGCGCAGCTTGTCGGGTCTGACCACCGAGAGCATCCGCCGCTTTTGTTTGCCGCCTTGAGTATCTTTGACTTCCAGCGTCGTCACGTTGCGGCATAGACGAGTGCGGTTGGCTTCAAACCATTCCAGCCGCTCTTTGAAGCCGGGCAGGCGATCCATCAGTTCCGGCTCTAAGGTGGTGATCGCATACAGCGGCATCAGCCCCACCAGTGAGCGAATTTTGATCGGGAAGCGGCTCATGTCGGGCAGGTGAAGCACGTCGTAAAAGAAGCCATCTTCTTCGTCCCAAAGCTGAGTGGCATTCTCGCCAGTCGCGTTCATGGCTTCTGCAATATAGATAAAATGCTCAAAAAACTTGGTGGCCATGTCTTCGTACACGGGGTTCTCCAGGGCCAGCTCCAGAGAAATAGAGAGCATATCCAGACAGTACATTGCCATCCAACTTGTGCCGTCGGCTTGCTCCAGGCGGCCCCCCGTCGGCAAGGGCTTGCTGCGATCAAACACCCCAATATTATCCAGGCCCAGGAAGCCGCCTTCAAAGACGTTGTTGCCTTCGGTGTCTTTGCGATTGACCCACCAGGTGAAGTTCAGCAGCAGCTTTTGAAAAATTCTCTCCAGGAAAAGGCGATCGCTTTTCCCCGTCATTTTTTTCTCGATTTTGTACACTCGCCAGGTCGCCCAGGCATGAACCGGCGGATTCACATCGCCAAAGGCCCACTCATAGGCAGGCAGCTGTCCGTTCGGATGCATGTACCACTCGCGGGTCATCACATCGAGCTGCTGCTTGGCAAATTCGGCATCGATCATCGCCAGCGGAATGCAGTGAAAAGCCGTATCCCAGGCGGCAAACCACGGATACTCCCAGGTATCTGGCATCGAGAGCACATCCTGGCTGTCGAGATGATGCCAGTGTTTGTTGCGCCCGCGTCGCCTTTGGGGAGGCGGGGCGATGGTATCAGGGTCGCCCTTGAGCCAGGTGCTGACATCGTACAGATAGTACTGTTTGCCCCACATCATGCCAGCAAACGCCTGACGCTGCACGTTGCTCAAATCTTCGCTGTGAATAAAAGGCGAAAGCTGATGGTAGAACTTATCGGCCTCCTGCTGACGGGTGGTGAACGTTTCTTCAAACCGACTGCCCAGCGGATCGTTGATCATCGGATTGTCGGCGAGCCGTAGCCTCACCTGCTGCGTTTCGCCAGGAGCAATATTGAGGTGATAGTGTGCTGCCGACTTAGTACCGGTCTGATCGGGGTTTATGGCTGATTTCTCGCCGTCGATAAGATAGCGATGAAAAGCATCTTTCACGTAGGGAGACGGATTCTCTACACCAAAGAGTCTCTCTTTATTGGTTTCATTCTCAGTAAATAGCAGCCCTGGAACACTCATCGACTGACCGCTCAAATCGATCCACTGACTAGATGGATCAGGATTGCTGGGATGAGAATCGGTCGGCTGACAGTAAAACCATCGCTTGCCCAGATCAGGATGGCTTGCCTCAATTAAAGAGACATCACCGCTGATCGGGCTGGCCTTGAGATCGGGCTTAGGAGCCTGGCTGTCCCAGGCCCAGGTATTGCGAAACCACAGTGTCGGCAGCAGATGCAGCTCGGCAGCTTCTGGCCCGCGATTGGTCACAGAAATTTGCACTAGCACATCTTCGGCATCTGCTTTGGCGTACTCTACCTGCACGTCGAAGTAGCGATCGCCCTCAAAGATTCCCGTATCCATCAGCTCAAACTCTGGCGCTTCCCGGCCATGCGCCCAGCCTTCTGCCTTTAGCCGCGCGTAAGGATACTCCGCCTGTGGATACTTGTATAGCGCCTTCATATACGAATGAGTCGGCGTGCTATCCAGATAAAAATAGTATTCTTTGACATCTTCACCGTGATTGCCCTCATTGCCCGTCAGGCCAAAAAAGCGCTCCTTGAGAATGGGATCGCGAGTATTCCACATCGACAGTCCAAAACACAGCAGTTGCCGGTCATCGCAGATGCCTAGAATGCCGTCTTCGCCCCAGCGATAGGTTCTTGAGCGGGCATGGTCATGCGGGAAAAAATCCCAGGCATTGCCATCGGCGCTATAGTCCTCACGCACCGTGCCCCACTGTCTTTCGCTCAGGTATGGGCCCCATTTTTTCCAGTCTGCCTGACGGGTCTGGTGTTCCTGAAGTCGTTGTTGCTCGGGCGTCAGGGAGAATGAGCTCGTCATATAAGCTGAGCAGGGTACACTTCAGTGCCGCTGCGCCCGATAGAGGCTGGTAGATAGGCAGAAGCGGCATCTATAAACTATAGAGCCAAATTCGTGAGGGCGTATGGGAGAAGCGATCTCTTACAGCCGACTTTGGGCAAGATCTGCCTGTAGCTGAGCGGTACGGGCAGCGCTCATGCGGGCCAGACACTGAGATTTTTCGATCACGTTAGAGCCATAGAGTATTTCAAAATCACAGTTGCGATCGCGATACTCAACCCAGGCGATTTGAACCTCAGACAGGTCGTTCTGACGATCCTTACTCAAAACAGCCGTCAAAGCCTGATAGGTTTCGTTGAGCTGGGCGTCCGCTGCCTGATAGCTAATGTCGGGCAAGTCGGGATAAAACAGTTCATCGGTGCGAGCGCTCGTCCGCTCGCTCAGGCAGGTGTTGTAAGTCAGTGGCGCCATCGATCCGCTGGCAAAGGCGTTGCGCTCAAAATCACAGTCGAGGTCTCGAAACTGCAGCCAGGCAATTTCAGCAGTCGTTAGAGCCTCCTCTCCCCCGTCAGGAAGAACCGCCTTAAGCGCGCGGTACGCCTCATTGAGATCGGCGTCAACCTGCGCATAGTTTTGCTGCGCGCAGAGATTCATTGCTGACTGAGTTTCGAGACTGCCGCAGTCTGTCAGCGCCGCTTCTCTCTCACTGGCGGGGCCGATTAATCGCTGATTTGAGCGTGCTCTAGGCAGGTTAGCGTCTCCAGACCGGTTAAGGGAATCGTCTGATGGCTCAGCAGATACGTTAGGGGCAGCTTGTGGCGCAACGGTAGCTTCTGGTTTGGGCGTCGGGCGATCGCTGGCATCTGATGGCGGGATAGAATCAGCCCTCTCTGCCGTTGGCGCGCAGGCCCCTAGGCTGCATAGTAAGCCCAGCGCTATCAGGTAGCTTAGCCTTAAGCGCAAGCGAGCTGGCTGTCGCCGTTGTGACTGTCGAGGTGAATCGTCCGGCCTGTTTTGCTGAGTCATGATTAACCAGGCCCTGAATCGCTTTTGCCGGTCTTAAGCTTAGCGAGGGTTCGTGAATTTTCTGACCGGCACTAGGCATCTTGATAAAGTGGTCAGCAAAGTGGCTAATGAAGCGGTTGGTGTAGAAGCCTAGTGAATGCTTGAGGGAGGCGCATCTAGCTAAAGATAGCGCTTTCGAGTTCGGCGATCGCCTTTTCCAGATCGCCATTGACAATTTTGAAATCAAATTCGTCCGCTGCCGCCAGCTCGACTCTAGCCCGCCGGAGGCGCCGGGCGATCGCCGCTTCAGCATCCTGGCCCCGGCTGCGGATACGATCTTCTAACGCTTCAGGGCTAGGGGGTAACACAAAAATTTGCTTCGCATTGGGGAAGCTCTGCCTGATCTGCCGCGCGCCGAGCAGCTCAATCTCGAGAATGATCGGCTGGCCTTGGGCAATCGCCCGCTCAATGGGGGCTTTTGGGGTGCCATAGCAGTTCCCAGCAAACTCAGCCCATTCCAGCAGTTCTCCTTGCTCTACCATCTGGGCGAAGCGTTCTGAACTGACAAAACAGTAGTGCTGACCGTCAACCTCACCCGGGCGAGGCTTACGAGTCGTTACCGAAACCGACACCTGGAGCTTTGGGTGACGCTGTCGTAGCTGTTTTAGCAGTGTCCCTTTACCAACCCCGCTTGGGCCTGAGAGCACAATCAGCTGACCTGTCCGCCGAGCCGACGGCGAAAGCGGAGTTGCGGCTCCAGTAATCTGCACCTGAGTGTCTGCAAGGGTGGACGGTTCTGGCGAAGGCGAGAAAGTAATCATATCTCTAGAAAATTAGCTGGCATAAGGTTAAGACAAAACGTCTTGTATGGAGATGAATATCGGCTTCTTATAGTCCATCGCCTAGCCTGGCTCAGAGGCGATCGCACGCTTTCAATCGGATGACAGCAAGTCTGGCGGCAAGTCAAACAAAACGGTGGTCATATAGCGATCTGCCCACGGCGGGCCAAAGGCTTTCTCAAGCACCCGGCGAGTTTTGTCATTCTGCTGCTGCTGGCGGCAGTAGTAGCGCTGACGATCTAAAAATTCAGCTAGACGATCAGGCTCAGGGGCTTTAGTCAGGGCCTGCTCTATATGTACGCTCAAGTATGCCTGAGCCTGAGCCAAAAACTGCTGTTCTTCTGCCTGGTCAGTCGGTTTCACAAAGCAGCAAAAGTCCGAAAAAATCTTCTGGCCCCACTCAGGCAGGTCACGCGGCTGAGCATAGAGAGGCCGATCAATCGCCGACAATGCCGCCGTGTAAGCCTTTGCAAGCTTTCCATCAGCAGTAGAAGCCGACAGATCTACAATCGCTGCGCTGACCTGTCCTCGACCACTGACAATATCGCAGCCAAAGATAGGTAGGCCGTACTCTGGCTTTGGGAACATCACGCAGTGCAAAATGTCGAGGTTTTTACCAATGCGCGCCAGTTCTAGATGGAGCTTGCGAAACTGAGGCGTTTGGTAGCAGCGATTTTCGATCACCAGCTTTTCGCCTTCGAGCTTGCCTTCCACGTAGCCCAGGTCTTCGGGCAAATGGTAGGGCGTCAGCTGCAAATGATGCTGCCAAAGCGCCTCTATTCCCTCTGCGAGCTGGCGAACCAGGGGATGCTGATGCTGGCGAATAGAAGAGGTAGCGACAGAAATCGACATCTAGCAATAGAACAGGAGATATAGACTTTTAGCATAGCAGTTTGAGCGGGGTATCCAATTATTCCTGAGCAGTCGCTCGCTGCTAGAAGAGTATTACAGGGTGTGAGTGTCTTTCACTGGTAAAGCCCTCGTCCCAACGGCCATGATCGCAATTCAGCCCCAGTCTCGTCAAATTCTCGGCGTCAATCAGCAGTCCTATCAGGCGCTTAAGGCCGCGATGGGAATGAATCTGCGGCATCAGCTACTGATCGCAGTGTGTGATGATGTCAGAATACAAAACCAGCTGGCAACTCAGCTAGAAGTAGACCTCTCAGCAGCCAGCCGGATGAACGGCAGACTGAGTAGTGGTGATCTGGCCCAATCTGCAGGGCTTGAGAGACTCTTATTCGACCCGGAAGCGGGTCATTTACCGCAGCAAGTGGCCTACTGGATGCGAAGGACGATGCTTTCGGCCAACACGCTGCCAGCCCTGCAGGTGTTGGGTATTGAGCAAATGACCCATCAGCCCGCGATCACTCAAAATTACTTTTTGCGATCGCTTGAAAAAATCGAACTGCTGCTACCCTGCCTCGACGCTAGCTTGCTGCTGTGGATGCCTTGGCCTTGGCTCCGGACGATCAGGCAGTCAGCCCCAACCTTTTGGAACTGGCGCAGCGGCATCTTTGAATTTGTCAGCGATCCAAGCCCAATCCCAATGGATCGCGAGTATTTGCGGCTAGAAACAGCCGCTTTTGAAGAAGACATCGCCCAAATGTCCGCTGCTGAGACTCGCTTCCAAAATGGGTATCACTTGGCTGGCCTCTATGGGGAAAGCGAGGAAGGGGAAAGCGACGGGGAAGACTTCAGCCGTAACACCATCAGCCGTAACACCACCAGCTGTAACACCACCAGTAGCTCGGAGCGATTTCAAGATCTTGAGGCGGCTGCCCACCTGCCTGCTGAGCCCTCACCAGCGGAGTTGCTACCATCAAGACCTTCACCCAATAAGCTTTCACAGCCTGATACCTCACAGCCTGACCGTTTACCAACACAGGTAGCAGCAGCTCACGAAACATCTGTCTCCGACATACCCACTCAGCCATTAGGCGCTCACCGGTCTCATTCGGCAGATGAGGCTTTTGCGCTGGGTCTGAGCTATCGCAACCGGTTAGAGTCGGGCGAGCACAGTTTAACGCTGGTTGAAGCGGCGATCTCAGCTTATGAAGAGGGACTGCACGGGCTGAGCAATTCGCATCCGAATGGGGCCAGCGCGCTCAACGATCTCGGCACTCTCTACTGGCTCAAGGCGCAGCAAGTCTCTGACCATCAGCAGTCTATAGACTGTATGAGTCATAGCCTTCAGCTGTACCGAGACGCAGTCGAAAGGTTGGCTCAGCAGCCTCAGGGGGCAACTGACATTACGGGCCAGCTCTATAGCAATATGGGCGCGCTCTACAGTATGTTGGCGCTTTATGAGGAGCCTGTGGCCTATCTCAATCAGGCCGCTGTGACTTACCTAAAAGCGATGTCTCTAGTCTCTGAAGAAACCGATTCTAAAGAGTACGCTACGCTTCAAAATAGCCTCGGGGCGGTGTATTGGAAGCTCTCTCACTACGATCAGCCGACCGTTTACTTACAGCAGGCCACCACCGCTTACAAAGCCGCGCTCTCAGGCTACCGCCCGGCGCAGCAGCCGCTTGAATACGCAGCCGTCCAAAACAATCTGGGCATTACCTATTGGAGCCTGGCAAAGCATGAGCGAGCGTCCTTTTTCTTGAAGCATGCGATCGCAGCCTACCGTCAGGCCCTCACCTATCGAACGCCAGCGGTAGAGCCGACAGCCTGCGCGACGACCTACAACAATCTGGCGCTGGCCTACTGGGATCTTTCGCGGGCCGATCAGGTCGAGCCTGCCCATCAGGCTCGACATCAAAAGAACGCCATCGTTGCCTTTGAAGCTGCTCTCCGTGTCGGTCAAGCCGCCAGCGTGCTCAGTCAGACCGGTGGCGCGGCCATATATCACTGTTTGGGCGATGTTCATGCGCAGATGGTTGCCACAGCGTCTTCGTCAGAAGCGATCGCTAAAAGTCTACAAAAGTCTTTGCACAGCTACTTGCAAGCGATCAATGGACTGCCCGAAGACGACCCGGCTTTTCAGAATCGTCTCTCCGCCATTGTCGCGAATCTGCGGGCTCACTACGAGCATTTAGGCTCTAGCAGCCAGCAGTCTGCCTTAAATCGGGTGCCGTCCTCGCTGATGGCCCAGGTCATTGCGCTTTTACCAAGCCCCTCTCAGAGCGCTCAGCAGAGATGACTGAGCGCATAGCGGCAAATCAAGTCTAAAGCGCCCTTAAGGTAGAGCAGTTCGGTCAGCAATCACGCTAGGCTGAAAAGGTAGCGTTTTGGGGTTTACCGGTATGCCACTTTTAATTGTCGCTGCGATCATTATTGCTTTCTTTGCGATCGCCTTCGCCCTGCAAAACAACGTTCCGGTCACCATTAGCCTGCTGACTTTTCAGCTCACCGAACGGCCACTGTCCATCGTGCTGCTCGGGGCGCTGGCGATTGGGGTGCTGATCGGCCTGCTGGTGCTGCTGCCAGCACTGCTGAAACGTGGCTGGCGGGTCTCTAGAACTAAGCGACAGGCCGCCGAGCTAGAAGATCAGCTGGTCACTCGCGATCAAGAAGTTTCTACTCAGGTTCGCAACGCTGAAAGACTGCGCCAAAGCCACGAAAACCTGCTGCAAGCGCTCAACTTGACCGACACCAATACCGGCATGCTCGATGCCAGAAACTTGCCCAAGACACTGGCTGCCCTGATTAAGCAAATGAAGCTACAGCCTGGGAATCCGGCATTTGACGGCATCGGCCTGCTGATCGTCGAGGCTCACCGCCAGCAGCCCATTGGCAATGTAGAGACCAGCCTCCAGCAAAATGCTCAGCTAGACGTGGCGATCGCCGCCGTCATCCGTCGCAGCGTTACCCTCGATACCTGGCTGTACTGCGACAGCCGAGACGAAAACGGGGCGCAGTTTATGTGCGTGCTGACCGGGATGGATAAAACCGGGCTGAGACAATACGGTGAAACCCTGCGCTCAGCGCTGGTCGAAAGTCCGCTGACGTTAGCTGACAGCTCAGTGGTTGCAGTCGATGCCAAAGTCGGTGGGGCAATCGCAGATAGAGACCATCCCACCCATGAGGAGCAGCTCATCATCGGCAAGGCATACCAAGCGCTAGCTGAAGCGGACAAGCGCTCAATGAACCCAATGATGGGCCATCATCCTGTCAAAGTTGTTCAGGTCACAGACGTCTAACCATCTGTTTGAGCATCCTGTCAACGCCGATCCACTGTCGCTACTGCGCGGCAGTCTCCAGCCAGCCGCCGCTAAGCAGCACCGTCAACGACATAAATACGATGGTCAGCAG
This sequence comes from Phormidesmis sp., assembly GCA_049646425.1. Taxonomy (GTDB): domain Bacteria; phylum Cyanobacteriota; class Cyanobacteriia; order Phormidesmidales; family Phormidesmidaceae; genus Phormidesmis. The sequence goes on from JBARVU010000562.1 coordinate 19,386, forward strand.
CCAAGTCGCGCGATTGAGCGTCTCTTCTGCGCTTTTGGTACTGGTAAATAGCTGTGCCTGGCCGCCCAGCGCTCCTAGACCGTCTCCCTTGGGACTGTGGAGCAAGACCAAGACGCAGATACCCACTGCGGCAACTGCCCAAACCCCTTTTACCACTGTAATAACCATCAGTCCCCGCTCAAAATAACAACCTTCACTATCCTATCTCAACAGCTGGCCAGATACCTGCGACCGGCTATCGCTGCAAGGAAACTTTGACAGGCGCCCGGCTCGGTTTGTAATCGGCCTGAGCCTCCAAAATCATCGACCGGCCTGTCATCTCGGACGGGATCGGCACCTGCAAAATGTGTAAGATAGTCGGCGCCACATCGGCCAGACAACCGCCTTCTCGCAGCCTGACTTCGCAGCCGTGACCGGGGATTTTTAGCCCCTCGCCCTCGACCAGAATGAACGGTACCGGGTTAGTGGTATGCGCCGTCCAGGGTCTGCCCTGCTCGTCGTGCATGCACTCTGCGTTGCCGTGATCTGCAATGATCAAAGCGGTACCCCCGACTTGGGTGATCGCCCCCAGCAAGCGCCCCAATTCGCGGTCCACCTCTTCTAAGGCAGCTATGGCAGCATCCATTTTTCCAGTGTGACCCACCATATCCGGGTTGGCATAATTTATCACCACCAGCGAATATTCTCGCCGATTAAATGCTCTGATCGCGACGTTAGTCACCTGGCTTGCCGACATTTCGGGATCTTTGTCGTAGGTGGCCACCATCGGGCTCGGGACGAGTTCGCGGTCTTCGCCCGGAAACGGGGCTTCCAGTCCACCGTTGAAGAAGTAGGTGACGTGAGCATACTTTTCGGTTTCAGCCGTGCGAAACTGCTTCATCCCCTGATTTGCAATCACCTCACCCAAAATGTTTTCTAAGCTCTGGGGGGTAAAGGCGACACCGACCGGCAACGACGCGTCATACTGGGTCATCGTCACGAAGGTCAGCGGCAAAATGGGGTCGCGCGTAAAGCCCTCAAACTCACGCTTGACGAATGCCTGTGTGAGCTGGCGGGCTCGGTCAGGGCGAAAGTTGAAAAAGATGACGCCGTCGTTCGCCTCTACTGCCCCAGGCGACAGTCGCACGGGCTCGACAAACTCGTCGTTGATCCCCAACTTGTAAGAAGCCTTCAGGGCCTCTAGCGCAGAGGTTCCGGTACCCTCGCCGTCTTCAGTCATCACCCGGTACACCTTCTCAACGCGATCCCAGCGGTTGTCACGATCCATGGCGTGATAGCGGCCACTCAGCGTTACCAGCCGGCCAATGCCCAGTTCATCGACTGCGTTCTGAAGCTTTTGCACGGCAAATTCACCGTCAGTAGGCTTGGTATCACGCCCGTCGGTAATAACGTGAATACACACTTCTGAGAGATCCTGCGCTTTGGCCATTTCTAAAAGGCCAATGAGATGATCCAGGTGAGAATGGACACCTCCATCCGAGCACAGGCCAACTAAATGCAGCTTGCTGCCTGTGTAGCGCACCTTTTGACAAACCTCCAGCAGGGCAGGATTTTCCTGAATCGTTTTGGTTTCGACCGCATCTGAAATCCTGACAAGTTCTTGAGGCACAACTCGGCCTGCCCCAATGTTGAGGTGCCCCACCTCAGAGTTACCCATCTGGCCGTGGGGCAGGCCAACATCCCGACCAGAGGTATTGATGGTGGTGCGAGGGTAAGCCGCCCATAGGCTGTCCATAACCGGCGTATTTGCCTGTCGAACAGCATTGCCATTGCGTTCTTCTCGGCAGCCCCACCCGTCCAAAATTACGAGCACCATGGGGGAAATAGGCGAATCTGCCATACCAGAAAATCCTCTACAATTTGCAACAGTTTTGGGGCCACTCTTAACTGAGAACTAGCGTACTGTCTGGGCCTGATCCGTGTCCTTAGGTCGTTTGTCCTAGCCGAATGATCAGCGCAGCAACCAGCCTACAAGACTAAACCCTTAGCACCCATACCTAGTGACAGATTACGATGCGATAGATACGCGCGGTAGCGTATCTATAAATCTAGAAACATCCGGTACCCAGGCTTGGTATTTATCCGGATGCTGCGAGTACCTGGACCTTAGCGATCGCCCTTGCGCAGCTTCATCTCATGCTGCCTTACGCTATATTGCCATCTTGCTGCCTGAACAAAGATTGAGCTGTCAGCGGGTAGATGCAGCAATCAGCCCAACAATTATAAAAGAGGGCAGCGCCCAATAGGCCAAAATCAAAGCTAAAGCTAGATTCAAAGCAGTGGACTAGCGTAAACGTTTGAATAGGTTGTAGAAAAGGTTTTTATAGATGAATTTATTTAGGGGATGATATTGATAGGTACTGCTTGATACTACAGGTAAAAACCCTGGACATCGCTAGTAATTATTTAACATGAGTTTTCCTAAATTGAAAGCGCTTGCCGCCCTACCTTGAGGATGAAACTGAGCTAGTGCAGCGTCAATGCTTGATTTCAGGACGGGTTATCTAAGGGAGAGGGGGAGCGTACTGTATTATCTCCCCTGCTCCCCCTCTCCCCTGTCCCTCCTGGCGATGCCCTAATTCCCAGGCTTAACGCTGCACTAGGCAAAAAGAGAGACAAACGCTGAAAACGCTATTTGGCCCCCTTAGTAGTTGCTTTCGACTTCTGCTTTTCCTGCTGCTTCTGGCGCCTTGAGGCGGCTTTAGCGGCCTTTTGTGATTCTATCTGCTCCAACCTAGCCCGCTCTTTTTCTTCGACAATTTTATCTAAGTAATAGCGGTAGTCGCCTCTGTAGAGACGCAGCTCACCGTCGCGGATCTCAACGATCTTGTTGGCTACCTGCGAGACGAAGTAGCGGTCATGGGAGACGATCAGCGCAGTTCCGTCATAGTTCTGAAGGGCGTTCTCCAGCATTTCCTTAGCGGGGATATCCAGGTGATTGGTTGGCTCGTCCAGGATGAGCAGGTTGGCTGGCTGCAAAAGCATCTTTGCCAAAGCCAGTCGGGCTTTTTCACCGCCGCTAAGTGACTCTACTTTCTTGAAGGCGGCATCGCCGCTGAATAAAAATCGTCCTAGCAGGGTACGAACCTCTTCGTTTGTCCAGTCGGGCACCTCGTCATGAATGGTATCCATTACCCGTTTAGAAAGATCAAGGGCTTCGGCCTGGTTTTGTTCAAAGTAGCCGGGGAGCACATTGTGCGCGCCCAGCTCGACTGTGCCATCGCCAGGGGATTCACTGCCGATAATCAGCCGGAGCAGGGTGGACTTACCGGCGCCGTTGGGGCCGACGAAAGCAATGCGATCGCCCCGCTCAATCTCTAAGCTAGCGCCCAAAAACAAAATTTTGTCACCATAGGTATGGGTCATATCGGCAATGGTGACAACTTCTCTGCCGCTGCGCGGGGCGGGCTGGAATTGAAATTGGAGCCCTCTGAGATCGGCGGTGGGCGCTTCGACTCTGTCTATTTTGGCCAGCTGCTTTTCCCGGCTCTTGGCCTGGGTGCTGCGAGTGGCACTGGCGCGAAACTTGTCGACAAAGGTTTGCTGTTTGGCCAGCTCTTTTTGCTGGCGCTCATAGGTGCTGAGCTGAGCAGCCTGGTTTTCGGACTTTTGGGTTAAATAGGCGCTGTAGTTCCCCAGATACGTTGTCGAAACCCCTCGCTCAGTCTCGACGATGGCGGTGCACAGCCGATCTAAAAACTCTCGGTCATGGGAGACAATCACCATGGGGATCGTCAATCCTTTGAGATAGGTCTCTAGCCACTCAATTGTTTCCAGGTCGAGGTGGTTGGTGGGCTCGTCCAGCAGCAGCAGATCGGGAGACTGCAAGAGCACCTTACCCAAGCCCATCCGCATCTGCCACCCGCCGCTGTAGGAGCTGACTAACCGCTCCCCGGCATCGCTATCAAAGCCCATCTCCGGCAGAATTTTTTCGATTCGCGATTCGAGCCCATAGCCGTCTAGCGCTTCGAACTGCCGCTGCTTTTTATCGAGCTGGTTGATCAGCTTCTCCAGTGTGTCGGGATCAGCCATTTCCATCTGCCTGGGGATATCGACAAGCGCCTGTTGGATTTTGTTCGCCTCTGTGAAAACAGTCCAAAATTCTTCCCGCACGGTTCGCCGGGGATCAACCTCAAATTCTTGATTGAGCGCAGCGATATGCATCCCACCTGGGCGAACAATCGTGCCGGTCGTGGGCTCTACCTCGCCTTGAATGATTTTTAGCTGGGTGGATTTGCCCGCGCCGTTAACCCCCACTAGCCCGACGCGCTCACCGGGCTTTACCTCCCAGTTAATATCTTTGAGAACTTCTCCGGTGGGGTATATCTTGGTGATTTTTTCTAGGCGCAGCATAGTCAGGGCTCCGAGAGGGTTCCGTATAGATAGCTTTATAAGTTTGGAAGAGTGGGACTGGCGCTTTACAATCTAGGCACTCCAGACTGCGCGCTCCAGATTGCTCAGCTCGCAAAAGATTTGAGACGAAAGATTTAAGTTTTGCAACATTTTAACAAACATGTAACAAAATTTGGCGGGTTAGCGATCCTGTACAGCTTCAAACCGATTTTTTCTAGCAACTTACTCAGACCCCCTGCCCTATGATGTCAATCCTGCGTTCTGCCCTGGTCGGCCTATCTGCTTCATGGGTCGCAGCGCTGCCGGCGATCGCCCAGCCCAGTCCTCAACCCCCCGTTCAGACCCCGACTCTACCGGGTCCGCCTATGCCCCTGGTAGAACCAGACGACACTGCCGAGACTGTTCAATACTCGGATGAGGTCATGGCGGTCGATTACCCCGTCAACTGGCAGGTAGCCGTGATCGACAACGGAGTGATGATTTCTAGCGTGCCCGAGGCAGAAGCAGACCTGGTCGCCACGCAAATCGTTCGGATTGCCGCGCCGCCTGGCCCAGTGGTCAATGCCAACCTCGATAGCTTTGCTGAAGAAGGCTCAGCTGTAGGCCGCTATCGGAAGGTTGAGATCGATGGTCAATCCGCTTTAGTCATGTGGCTCTCTGATCGGCCCGACGAGCTCAGCCAAGCGATCGCCACTTTCATCGGCTACGGTGACGAAACGGTTTTGCTATTCAGTCGCTACGCCCCCACGAACCCGGCGGCAGAGGCAGATATTCTCCGCCTACACAGCTCGTTCACCAGGCTCTCGGTCATAGAGGAGACAGAGGAGGATATGCCCGACGGGGCTGTTCCCTAAGCGCTAGACGGTCTATGGCTGCTTGAGCGAACCGTTCTTTGCGCCTCCCATCAAATACAGCAGCGCCATCCGCACCGCCACGCCGCTGGCAACCTGCTGAGACACCAGGCTCAGCTGCGGATCATCCATCAGGTCGGAGGTGACTTCTACGCCTCGGTTAGTTGGGCCGGGATGCAAAAGTCTGACGTGGGGGGCGCAGCGTTTGAGGCGATCGCGCGTGATCCCAAAGCGCTGATGATACTCCCGCAGGCTGGGCAGCAAGTGGCCGCTCATCCGCTCCTTTTGCAGCCTGAGCGCCATCACAAAGTCAGCATCCTCTAGCGCTGGCGCGAGCTGCCAGTGTACAAAGATCTGGCGTTCCCTGGTGCCGTGAGGCGTCTGCAAAGGAATAGAAAAAGCCTCCGCAAAGGCTTTAGGCAGCAGCGTCGGCGGTGCCGCCAAATGCACCTGTGCGCCACAGGCCGTCAGGCTCCACAGGTTAGAGCGCGCTACCCGCGAATGCAAAACGTCGCCCACAATAGCAACCTTCTTGCCCTGTAAATCTTGAATGGCAGGCTGCTCTGGGTTCAGCGCGTTGCACATCGTCAGCAGATCCAAAAGCGCCTGAGATGGATGCTCGTGCTGGCCGTCTCCCGCGTTCAGTACCCCGACGCCTGAGGCCAGCTTATCCATCTCCTGAGCAATGGCGGCAGGAACCCCTGAGCCCCGATGACGAATCACCATTAGATCGGCGCCCATCGCCAGGTAGGTCTTGGCGGTGTCTAAAATGGTTTCCCCTTTGGTCAGCGAAGAGCTGCCCGGTGAAAAATTGAGCGTGTCTGCAGATAGGCGCTTGGCAGCTAGCTCAAAACTACTGCGGGTGCGGGTCGAAGGCTCAAAGAAGAGATTGGCAACGACCTGGCCCTGAAGCGTCGGGACTTTCTTAGTCCGCCGTGAAAGCACTCCCTGGAAGCTCAGCGCGGTCTGTAAAACGATCTCGTATTCGTCGGGCGTAAAGTCATCTAGAGAGATAATATGGCGCCGATTCCAAGGCAGGTTAGTCATCGTCAAAGGCAGGCTATAAACTTCGCAAATTGGCACATGATCAGGACGGGGTAGCCATCTATTTTGTAGGATAAGGATATCTTTTATATAGTGCTGTACTCAGTATTTCGTCAGATGGTTCGGTTTCCAAAATACTTTCCAGAGCGGATTTTCGGGATCGTCACAGGCCAGTCCAATCAATCTCACGGCCACTCTCGAAGTCACTCTCGAATGGCCAGTCTGGTACTGACGCTCAGTCTGGTCGTCACCAGCTGCGCAACCGCTCCTGACACTGTAGTAGTCGGGCCCGACTCTAAAGCGACTCCAGAAGCCGTAGAGACACCCAACCCGACAGATTCCACTGAGTCCGGCAAGCCGCCTATCAGTGCCCAGCCGGACGGCCAGGCTGATCTTGACAAGCAGCCCAGCGAGATGGTTACCGTCTCGGTATATAGCATTGACGATCAGTGCAATGGTTTTGTCGAAGAGTCGGTACAGGTACCGAGCGACCAGGCCATCTCCGAGGCGGTGGGCAAAGCCATGAATTCGGTTGACTACAATGCTTTCAAGCTAGCGGGATATCAGGTTAACGTGGATGGTCGTACAGCCATCGTCGATATGCAGCTAGCGCCAGGATCAGAGCGACAGTTTGTTTCGCTCTCTAGCTGTGAGCAAAGAGCCCTCTTCGGCAGCGTCGAAGAAACGCTGCTCAATAACGACAACTGGGGGGTAGAGGCTGTGAAATTTACTCAAGGCGGCAAAGATATTGTGCTCTAAGCCGCTCAGCTAGTACTTAGAACCTATCGCTGAACCTATCGCTGAACCTATCGCTTAGAAACGGCTGGGCTTTGCTTTAGGTACCAGCGCCAGGGCCGCTCTGCTGCTTTGCTAATACCGATACGAGTCGTTTGGACAAGCTCGGTTGGCTGGACTGGGCTCATTCGGTGCTCTAGCCACAGACCGCTGTCAGGTCGATATGGCACGCCGTTTAAGCGACGGTCAATATCTAGCGCCCGACAGAGCTTGCCGGGGCCTGCTGCTACTCGATGGGGCTTTTTTGCCTGCTTGGGATCTATCAGAGGCGGCAAAGTCGCCAGATCGAGGGCACGAATGAGTACTGCGCTACCAATGCCAGTAGCTTCGGTAACGACGTTCAGGCAATGGTACATACCGTAGATGAGATATACGTAACTGTGTCCGGCTGGGCCAAACATTGCAGCATTGCGCTGGCTTTTCCCTCGGAAGGCGTGGCAGGCAGGATCTTCTGGGGCATAAGCTTCGGTTTCGACGATAGTGCCGCGAATCAGGGAACCGTCGGGAAGCTGCCGGGCCAGTATGCAGCCAATCAGGTCAGGGGCGACTTCTATCGAGGGGCGATCGCACCAACCCGCTGCGATCTGTGTCGGCTGACCATCAGTGATCAACCCATCGTTACATTTGTCATAAAGCATTAAGAATTGACATTCTGTCTAAATGAAGTTGTTAGGATCTTTACCGAACGATGATTTACAGTTACAAAAGCGATCACTGCACCTCTATCACTGCACCTCTATTGGTACGCTTTCAAGGCGACCGTAACCCCATCATCTCTATGGATATTAAGCTCGTACTCTTTCTTTTGACCGGCCTGTTCATGGCGTCCTGCTTGTTCTTTGGAACTCGCAACGGCTTTTACGACTCTGAAAACTACCACGGCAATGGCTCTGCCCATTAGTCTCCTTGAGCCCGTTACCGCTTTTGAAAATTGCCCGTGAGTGAGCTATCCTGCCTGCCCTACAGTGTTGGCTACGAAGATGAAGGGGTCTGTCTGAGCATTCAGATTGGCCCCTACTCTATTTTGCTCGACTGCGGGCTGAGCGACATTACACCGCTGCGTGAAGAGGCGGCAGATTTTGTCTTTTGCAGTCATGCTCACACTGACCATATCAGGGGACTGCTGCCACTGCATCGGGCTTTTCCTCATCTGCCTATCTTTAGCAGCGAGGTTACAGCTCGCCTGCTGCCGATAAACTGGCCTGGTCAGGAAGATACTCATTTTTGCCGGTCTTTACCTTGGCGGACGCCTGTAGAGCTAGCCCCCGGTCTCTCTGTGCGACTATGGCCAGCGGGTCATTTGCCTGGGGCCGCCTGTTTCTTGATCACCTATAAGACGCCTCAGCGTACCTACAGCGTATTTTACGGCGGCGACTGCTTTCTCTCAAATGGGCGACTGGTGGACGGGTTGCCGCTGACAGAGCTGCGCAACCTCAAGCCAGACGTTTTGATTATTGAAGGCAGCTATGGAACGGAGCGCCATCCGCACCGCAAGCAGCAAGAAAACTATTTGGTAGAGCGGTTAGGCAAGGCACTCGCCAGTCAGGGTCGCGCTGTTTTTCCGACGCCGCTGCTAGGCTTGGGGCAAGAGCTGCTGATGCTGGTGCGGGCGCATCATCACTTTACCGGCCAACCTTTAGATGTGTGGGTTGATCCGCTGGTAGCAACTGGCTGCGATGCCTACCTAGCCTGCCTGCCCACTTTCCCGACGACGGTGCAGAACTTTGCCCAGCATCAGCCGCTTTTTTGGGATGAGCGGGTACTCCCTCGGGTAAGGCGACTAGAGCCAGCGATCACCCCGGCAGCGCTGATGGCGGGATCTGACCCAGCGATTTTTATCGTTCATCCGGCGACTCACCCCAGTACCTACTGTCGGGATGACTTGGCCGACTGGACGGTGTTTGTGCCTTCACTGGAAGAT
>JBARVU010000563.1:0-7397 GCA_049646425.1 Phormidesmis sp.
GAAGCGGCCTCAATGAAAATTCGCTTCACCTCGCTGTGAGCCGTTCGAATCGTCTTCTCAATGCGCCTGACCGCTGCTTCAATTTCGTCGGCAGATAAGCTGTCATTAAATTCAATATTGAGCGCTACCAAAATATCTCGCGGCCCCAGATGCAGGGTGATTGGTGCTTCTAGCGCAGAGACCGCCGTATCAGAGCAAACAATGGTTTTGATACTTTCGCGCGTTTCGGGTGAGGCACTTTCACCAATCAGCAGCCCTTTGGTCTTGGCTACCAGCGCCGTCGCTACCACTGTCAGCAGCACGCCGATAGAGATGGAGGCGATCGCATCATACAAAGCATCCCCTGTCACTTCGCTCAGCCACACGCCAATAAAGGCGACCGCCAGTCCAACCAAAGCTGCCGAATCTTCCACAATGACGATAAAAGCGCCCGGATCTTTACTTTGAGCGATCGCCCGCCACAGCCCCAATTCTGGATTGTCTTGATTCTTCTTAAACGCTCGAATCGAAACCGTGAGCGCTGCCCCTTCAAATACGGCAGCAGCTCCCAGCACACAGTAGCTCACCAGCGGGTCGCTAGAGACTCCCGCCCCGCTTTGTAAGCTGCGCACCCCTTGCAGCACCGAAACACCGCCCCCCAGCGCAAAAATCAGCACCGCCACCATCAGTGACCAAAAGTACAGCTCCTGACTACGTCCTAACGGAAACTGCTCACTGGCTACTCCCTCACTTTGCTTCAGGCCATACAGCAGCAGGAGTTCGTTGACCGAATCCACCACAGAGTGGATGCCCTCAGACAGCATCGCCGAGCTACCGCTAATCGCAGCCCCCGCAAACTTGGCGATCCCAATGGCGATATTCGCTGCCATCGCCGCGTAGATAGCAGTTTTAGAGGAACCAGTAGACATACAGGAACAAGATAAATAATCAGTAGGCCAAGCTAAGCATCATACAGCCAACCGCTGAGCTCGGCTACCTGTCGGCAGGCGATCGCTGTATCGGCTCAAACCTGGCCATACCCACTGATGATTTTATCGCCACAGTCGGGTCACAGCCCTGACCACAGCGGGCACAGTGCGCAGCAGCCGGGGTGACTCACGGGCAATAATCCCTAGCGCAGAGACCGGGCCGCTGTTGACGACAACCCCTAAAGCCGTTTGAGCAATATTACGAGGATGGGCTTCCTGATGGCCGATCACCTGGTTGAGGAGCGGCACAGCTGGCAGTACCTGTCTGCCCAGGTAAGCTAAGCCCACGGTCGCTAAGTCGCGAGCCTTGTGATCGCTAGAAGCTGCCGCCGTCACGAGCGTTGGCAAGACCAGATCGCGATTTTCAGTCAATGTCCACAGCGCATCTGCTGCATATAGCTGAGTCACGGCATTATTCTGACCAAGGGCTGCTCTCAACGTGGGGACGGCTACCTGCAAAACGGCATCGCTCACAGGGGAAGAAAGGCCGATATCGCTGATAATCGTTGCTGCGGCCTGCTTGGCAACACTGCTAACGGTGTCATTCACGAGCAAATCGCTCAGGGCAGGCACCGCGTCGCTGCCAATTTGCACTAGCGCGTCGGCTGCAACCGCTTTGACCAACCCCGGCTCATTGCGAATCGCGGCTATCAGCACATTGATTAGCGTCGGTCGCTCCAGCCCGATATTCGTCAGGGCGCTAGTCGCCAGGGCACGAACCAGCTCATCGTCATCGCGCAGACTGTTCAAAAGGGCGGGGGTCGCCGCTGCTGCGTCGGGGCCAATTTCACTGAGGGTATAGGCAGCGATCGCCCTTGTCTCAGCGCTATCAGCTGCTAAAGCTGCGGTCAGTTCTGGCACAGCCGCCTCACCGGTTTCAATCAGGGTATCGACAGCGGCTTGCTGCGCGGTCTGGTCGCCATTTTCAGCAATTGCCATGAGCAAATCCGGAACGTCCTCTGCTGGCTGTTCTACGACTTCGGTGGGGGGTTCTACCAGAGAGTCTACCGGCAGCTCTACAGTTGGTGATGCCTCTCCCAGGGCTTCGGGCACGGCCTCGTTAACGGTATTATCGATTTCAGCCGGGATATCGGCAGAGACAACATCTTCAGTAGAAACCGCTTCAACAGCGACAGAGCTATCATCCTTCTGGGCATCTGTTATCTGGACTGCTGCTTCGGTCGGCAACTTTATAGAGACATCACTCACCTGAGACTGGGCAGCGGCTGGCGATAGTGCCGCCATCGTCACAGTCAGCGTACTTGAAAGAGCGATCGCGGTAACCAGCAAACTGTTCTGACGAGACATGGCGGAATCCTGATGTCCAAGAATTGATTGAGCCTCCCACAAAGTAGCTAACTAGCCTCGTGAATAGCTGAAGCGTAGGGCCGATTAGTATTGTGGCTGTGGGGTTCTCAGTGAAGCTAACCGTCAGTAGACAGGACTCAGAAGACAGCAGCCCTGAAGCTGGTCGCCTGGGAAACAATCCACTATTCTAGAAGAGCCACACCGCCGTTGTGAGCACATTCGTTAGCAGCCGAGTCCTCCTGGCTATAAATCTCAGCGACGGCCTCGCTGAAACCCCCAGTCATAATCCTTCTGGGAAACTTAACCCATGTTCCATGACCTGCTCGCCCTCCAAAACAAAGCGCTCGTTCTTCAGTTTTACAAATCTTTCGACAATCGCCGCCTGCCAGAAGGACTCTCGCTACTCTCTGACGACTTGATCGCTCATATAGCAGGCACCCCTGAACCGCTTGATCGAGCAGAATTTATCCGGATGGGCACAGAGGTCTACACTGCTTTTCCCGATGGGCAGCATATTTTTAGCCAGGTCATCGCCCATCGAGATACGGTCGTTACCAGCGGCTTTTTCACCGGGACTCATCTAGGGACATTTCAAGGATTGCCGCCAACCCGTAAGTCTGTGCGGTTTGCGCTCATGCACATTGACCGAGTCAGCTATGGCAAGATCGTAGAGCACTGGGGCCAAGGAGATAGTTTGAGTCTGGTGCAACAGCTCGGTGTGAAGCTAGTACCCAACGCTGGGATGATGCTCAAAATGGGTCTTAGAACGGGTCTCAGAACAGGTCAGCAGCTGACTGGGAAAGTCTTTGATCGGCTAAGCGCAGTGGCTCAGCCTGACCACATCTCAGAAGGTCACCCACTCACTCCAAAGCCACCAGACCCAAGTAGCATGACTGAATGGCCCAGCGAGTAAGACCAGGACTCCCGTCCACGGATGGAATTGCGGGCTAGCCGAGGAAAACTCCTTCAGGGTTGAGGTGCGATCGCCCTCTCTGGTGCACCGACATCCCGCCCCCTGCGAATGATCCCGATCACGAATGGGCTCGCTACAGAGAAATGCTATCTGTTTCGCGATTCATGCAACAAGGCCATTACTGAGTGTTTAAGATCACTAAGCAGTAACTTGGGCAAACCTCTGGGTACTGCTTAGGTAGCTAGAATAACTGAGAAGATAGTTTTGAAGCAAACTAGTGACATCAATGTGACATTTCGTCAGATCATCTTGAGAATTGTTTTATCTAGTGAGTTATCTGTATAAAGTAGCGCTCTCTTGTTCAACTGTGCGATTTTTACGGCTGTGAGTTTCTGCAGTCGTGATTCAATCAGAAGCGCTTTTATAGAAAATGCGGAACGGTTGCAGAAAACTTTGAATCAACTCTGAGAGCTTAATAGAGTTGCTTAAAGGCTTAAGCAGCTTAGACGCCTGAATGCTCAGGTGCTCGTCACTGAAACCCTATTCCTGGAGTCTCTGGAGAATAAACAATGAACGTCAAGTCCTTTTGGATTCGCGCTACTCTGATAGTCATCCTAATTTTCACATCGCTAAATCTTATGGTTACTCCAGCCTATGCTCAGGTGGAGTTTGGGCCTCCGGGCTTCTTCCCAGGGCCCTCTACCCCCCCTCCTAAGCCCCCCCAGCCCCCCAAGCCCCCTGGAGATCAAGAGAAGGGTAAAGTATGTAAGCAGGAAAACAATTGTGAAGTTCTAAACATGGGGTACGGCGAGTTCGCTACTCTTACATTCCCTAATTGGTGATTTCAATGTGTCTGCAAGTCCTGACTAGTTTGCAAATAGCATCGAAGGTGCATCTTCTAATCCACAGGTCGATTAGGCCGAGCTTATACGTATTTGGCAGAAAGAGCAGTAAGCTTTGAGATAAGACCAGATGAGAGACGATAGGACGATAGGAACTGTTTATTAAGTAGGGAGCCAATAGAAGGCTGAATAGCTTTAGGCTCCCTACTTATAGCTTGGTCAGCACAATAGCTAGTTAAATAGTGGCTTGAAGATATGAATGCCCCCCTGAACTTTTTTATAAGCCAAAGGCACAAAATTTTGGTTAGCCTGTTTTCGATGCTGAGCTTGGCCATAGGGACAGATATCGCTTCGGCTCAGGTTCCCGAAGATCAGCGAGTTACTGAAGACCCAAGATTCTCTACTCAGGTGACCTTCACACCTGATGATGGAATCCACAAGATCGAAGGCGGCACCACTCCGGATAACAATAACAGCTTACTGTTTCACAGCTTTGATAGCTTTTCACTGAACGATGGGCAAACGGCTCGTTTTGATCATGGAACTAATATCGCAACAATTCTGAGCCGGGTTACCGGCGGCACATTTTCCCAGATTAACGGCGTTATCGAAGCTGGCGATGCTGATATATTTATCATCAACCCACAAGGAATTACGTTTGGGCCGAATGCAACCCTCAAGATTGGAGGCTCTTTCATAGCAAGCACCGCTGAGCGGATTGTCTTTGCTGAAGGCGTCGAATTTTCTGCGAGTAATCCTCAACCTGTTGATTCCCTATTGACCGTGAGTCAACCGATAGGGCTTTCATTAGAAGGATTTTCTGCAGACATTGTCAACGAGTCAACAGCATTCAATAGTGACTTGGGCTCTTCAGTAGGATTAGAAGTATCGCCTAGGGAATCCATCATGCTAATTGGCAATGGGATTGTCCTATCTGGCGGGGTAATAACTTCTTCCTCAGGGCGAATAGAGTTGGCAAGCCTAGATGAGGAAAGTTCAGTAAATCTTATCCTTCTTAGCAGTGACAGTCGCTCGGCTTGGAGCTTGGAGTATGCAGATGAAGGGGATACTTTGGGTAATGTTCGACTTTCTTCAGGCGCTTTTATCAATACCAACGGCTATAGCGTCAGTGATGGGCCTAATAGTCATATTCGGCTGAGAGGTCACCATATTGTCATGGAAGATAGTAGCATCTTTGCCAGCAGTGCTGGCAAAGGTCAAGGCGGAGATATTACCCTGTCTGCCGACGGGCAACTTGTACTGACAAGTAGCGGTATTTACGCTTACAATTATGAAGAAGCTCAAGGCGGAGATATCACCCTGTCTGCTGGCGAAGATATTATCCTGTCTGCCTCTGACCGGCCCGCACCAACTGGCAGTTTTATCTTGGCTTCAGTCTTTGGTCAGGAGAATGGAAGAAATTTAAACATCGATGCAGCCAATCTGAATCTTCAAGGCGCGTCTTTTATTTCAACTTCAACCTACAGTCAAGGCAATGGGGGAGCCCTAACCATTGATGTCCTGGGAACAGTCGAACTAGGCGGCGGCAGCAGTATCTTAGCGCAGGTCGGAGAACCCAGAGACGAAGAAGCTACAGGAGACGAAACAGTTACAGGAAACGCAGGCAAGCTAACACTCAATGCAGCCAGTCTAAGCCTTCAAGACACATCTTTTATTTCAACTTCAACCTACAGTCAAGGCAATGGGGGAGCCCTAACCATTGATGTTCTGGGAACAGTCGAACTAGGCGGCGGCAGCAGTATCTTAGCGCGGGTCGGAGAACCCAGAGAAGAAGCCACAGGAGACGAAACAGTTACAGGAAACGCAGGCAAGCTAACACTCAATGCAGCCAGTCTAAGCCTTCGAGACGCATCTTTTATTTCAACTTCAACCTACAGTCAAGGTAATGGGGGAGACCTAACAATCGATGTTTCAGGTGGAACTGTAGAATTGCTCGGTAACAGTCGCCTATTGGCACAATCAAATCGAAATGCCTCTGGGACAGCCGGAAACTTGACTATTGATGCGACTGACTTAAGCGTTGAAGAAGGATCAATAGTTTCTACTACTGCGCTCGGGAATAGTCAAGCTGGGAAATTAGTCATCGATACGTCTAGTTCAATAAGGATAGGTGGTATACATCGTGATGAAGAAGACGGAAGCATTACTCAAAGCGTCTTATCAGCTACGACAGAAGGTAATCAAGATGCCGAAGGGATTCAAATCTACACAGGCACCCTATTAGTTGAAGATGGCGGGCAGATCCAGGCTGGAACTTTCGGAAGCGGGAATGGGGGGGCAGTCGAGATCAATGCAAGCGAGTCAGTAATTGTCACAGGACAGTCAAGCGGTAGTGATAGTACTCCTAGCCAGATTTCTTCTACCACTGCTGCCTCTGCTGGGAATGCTGGGAATGCTGGGCTTGTGAGAGTTGAAACCGGACGACTTGAAGTCAGCGATGGTGCAACTATCTTTACTACCTCTAATAGCGCTGGTCAAGGAGGTGACCTCACCGTCGAAGCCGATGAAGTCGTTTTATCAGGACGAGGTAGTGGCGACCGAAGAAGTGGGTTGTATGCCCGAGCTATAGACACTGGCAACTCTGGAACAGTGAACCTCACAGCAAATACGCTCCGCATTGAAAATGGTGCTCGTCTCACGGTCAGTAACAGAGATATCAATGAATCCCTGCCCGAGAATCTTTCTGCACAAGACTTTGGAACTGTCCAAAGTGCTAGCATTACGGCTCAAAGTATCACTCTTGACAATGGTGAAATCACCGCCGAATCTCGCTCAGGCAGAGGTGGCGACCTCAACTTTAACGTTCAAGACTTCATTCTCTTGCGTAACAATAGCCTCATTTCCGCTACGGCAGGTACTGACCAATCCGGGGGCGACGGTGGCAACGTCAATATCAATATTCCTGACGGCTTCATCATCGCCGTCCCTAACGAAAACAGTGATATTATCGCTAACGCCTTCTCCGGCACAGGTGGCAACATCGACATCACTAGCCAAGATATCATCGGCCTAGACACCCGCACTGACACCCGCACCGATGCCCGTGACAACACTACGAACGACATTGAGGCCAGCTCCCGATTTGGCCGCAGTGGCACCATTACCCTCAACAACCTCGGTCTCGACCCTGCTGCGGGCCTAGTCGAACTACCTGCGAACACCGCTGCGCCTGATCAAGTCGCTCAACGCTGCCTCGCCGATAGCGCAGGTCGCAGCGCCTTTGTCGTCACCGGGCAAGGCGGTACCGCACCAAATCCTGGCGATGTGGTTCGCAACGAAGCCGCCGGATGGGTAGATTTAGGACGTGCCGCCCCACCAGTCAGTCGCAGCCCAGCGCGACTGATT
>JBARVU010000564.1:0-3352 GCA_049646425.1 Phormidesmis sp.
AGGTGCTCACCCATCTCTTGGGGAATGCCGCTAAGTTTTCGCCCCCTAACTCGACTATCAGTCTAACCGTTGAGCCCTACAAAAAAGCGATGAAGCGCGATGAAGTACCGACAACTCTCCTATTTTCAGTGTGCGACCAAGGTCAGGGCATCCCTGCTGAGCAGGGCTCAAAAATATTTGAGCGGTTCACTCAGGTAGATTCCTCTAATACGCGCACCGAAGGCGGCACAGGGCTGGGCTTGGCAATTTGCCAGCGGATCGTCGAGCGTCACGGCGGTCGCATTTGGGTAGAGAGTACTCTCGGTGAGGGTAGCTGCTTCTATTTCACGATGCCTGTTTAAATCAGGTCGGCTGCTTTATAAATTCTGCCGCCTGTCGCCCACGCTCTCTATGCCAACGCGCTGCCAAAAGCTATCCTTTTGAAAACATTTGTATCTTATGTATTTCATCTCTATCGTTCAGCACTATAGAATTTACTCAATTATTAAAGTTGATATCGCTTTTCCAAACCAAACAACCGGCAGTTATGTAGGCTGTCAAGCACATGATTCGGCGGATTTTGGTAATCGATGATGAGGCGTCGATCTTAGTGGTCGTGAAAACGACTTTAGAGATCACAGCGGGTTGGAAGGTGATCACAACGGATTCTGCGATGGCAGGTTTTGAAATCGCCAAACGCGAGCAGCCAGATGCAATTTTGCTCGATGTGGTGATGCCTGATCTCGACGGCGTTACCGTATTCCAAAAGCTTCAGATGGAGCCGCAAACGCAGGATATCCCGGTTATTTTCTTGACGGCTAAAGCTAGATACGTTGAGCGGGAGTCGCTAGAGCACTTGGGGAGTGCCGGGATGATCTATAAGCCGTTTGAGGCAGGGGCGATCGCCGATCAGGTGAAAACGCTACTGGGCTGGGCTCACTGAGCTGATCGAGGACTGATCTAATCGGGTAAAAACCAACACAAAGTCCACATATTCTTACGATACTCTGGGGTCAATCGTGCTATTGGACAGAGGAACTGCTCCTAATGAAAAAAACCACCTTCACTCAGTTTCTGCAATATCTGCAAGACGAGCTTGCCATCTCTAGAGCTTCTATCGAAGAAGCCTTGCAGCAGCTGGGGCAAGATACCTATCTGCTACCGATTGCCCTATGGCAATATGGCTTACTGACGCTAAAGCAGCTCGATCAGGTTTATGACTGGCTAGCGATGGCTCGTCAGGAGCAAGAAGGCTGAGCGGCAATTACCTCAGGGCCAATAACAAGCGTTACGAATCTTTTTCATGTTCTGCCTTTGAAGATATAAGGAAAGCACAGTAAGAGGATTCAGACATGACGCTTTCCACAGCTTCCCCGACAGCTTCCCCTGCGGATTCCACTTTAGTGGTTGAGGATGACCGCACCGGGCTGAGCCCAGAGAAGTTAAGACGAGCCTTCTTAGACAATCTGTTTTACATTCAGGGCAAGTTTCCGCAGCTCGCCAGCAAAAACGACTACTATCTTGCGCTGGCCTATACGGTGCGTGATCGCCTGCTCCAACGCTGGCTAGGCAGCGCCGCCACCTATACCGACAGGGGTGCGCGCACCGTTTGCTATCTATCGGCCGAATTCTTGATGGGGCCGCACTTAGGCAACAACCTGATCAACCTCGGCCTGTATGAACCTATGCGCAGCGTCATGGACTCTCTTTGCCTGGATCTCGATGAGCTGATATTGCAGGAAGAGGAACCGGGACTGGGCAACGGTGGGCTAGGGCGTTTGGCTGCTTGTTACTTAGATTCGCTGGCAACCTTAGAAATTCCTACGCTGGGCTACGGCATTCGCTACGAATTTGGCATTTTCGACCAGGAGATTCGAGACGGTTGGCAGGTCGAAATTACCGATAAGTGGCTGCGCTATGGCAATCCATGGGAAATTGCTCGTCCCGACTGGGCTGTGCCGGTCAAGTTTGGCGGCCATACCGAATCTTTTACCGACCACGACGGCAACTATCGCGTGCGCTGGGTTGCCGATTGGGAAGTGAGAGGACTGCCTTACGACACGCCGATCTTGGGCTACCGGGTGAATACCGCCAATACCCTGCGTCTGTGGAAGTCAGAGGCACCGGAGTCGTTCGACTTTGACGCGTTCAATCGGGGCGACTATTATGGCGCGGTCAATATGAAGGTGGCGTCTGAAAATCTCAGCAAAGTTCTCTATCCTAACGATGAACAGATCAGCGGTAAACAGCTCAGACTCCAGCAGCAATACTTTTTTGTGGCCTGCTCTTTGCAAGATATGCTGCGGATTTTAGACGATCAGGGCCTGTCAATTGAACAATTTCCGGAGAAGTTCACTATTCAGCTCAACGACACGCATCCGGCGATCGCCGTCGCCGAACTCATGCGGCTGCTAGTCGATCAGCGGCGTCTTGACTGGGAACGCGCCTGGGAGATTACCCAGCGGTCTTTTGCCTATACTAACCATACTCTGCTGCCAGAAGCGTTGGAAAAATGGACGGTCGGTCTCTTTCGCGCCCTTCTGCCCCGGCATCTGGATATCATCTATGAGATCAACGCTCGCTTCTTAGAGGCGGTGCGCATTTGGTGTAAGGGCGATGGCGATCGCCTCAGCCGCATGTCTTTGATCGACGAAGGTGGCGATCGCTATGTGCGCATGGCCAATCTTGCCTGCGTCGGCAGTGCTGCGATCAATGGTGTGGCCAGCCTACATACCGAGCTGCTCAAGCAAACGGTGCTCAAAGACTTTTACGAATTTTTCCCGGAGAAGTTTACCAACATCACGAATGGCGTCACCCCCCGCCGCTGGATAGTGCTGAATAATCCACGTCTCACTGAGCTGATCACCGACAAAATTGGACGCGGCTGGATCACCCACCTCGAAGAGATTCATCAGCTTGAAGCCTATGTCGAGGATGCGGGCTTTCGCGCCGGCTGGCAGCAGACCAAGCAGTCCACTAAGCAAGATCTGGCAACGCTGATCGAACAGCGGCTCGGGTTAGTGATCGATCCTCAGTCGCTGTTCGACATACAGGTCAAGCGCATTCACGAGTACAAGCGTCAGCACTTAAACGGACTCCATATTGTCTCTTTGTACAATCGCCTCCGGCAAGATCCCAACCTCGACATTCCACCGCGCACGTTTATCTTTGGTGGCAAGGCCGCGCCGGGATACAGGATGGCTAAGCTCATGATCAAATTTATCACCGCGATTGGCGATGTGGTCAACCGCGATCCGCTTGTGCGCGATCGCCTCAAAGTTGTTTTCCTCCCTGACTTCAACGTCACCAACAGTCAAAAAATATACCCCGCTGCCGATCTCTCTGAGCAAGTTTCGACCGCTGGCTACGAGGC
>JBARVU010000565.1:0-28339 GCA_049646425.1 Phormidesmis sp.
GGTCTAGCCGTGCCAAATAGCGACTCTACTGCTAAGTCTCAGACGTTCTCTCGCCATGAAATCAGCGAGTTGGTGCGATCGCAACTCCAGGCGCTCTTAGAGCAGGAAAATTTTCGCGGGGCCAAAGCGCTGCTAGTGCCGGTGCAGCCCGCTGACATTGCCGAAGCGATTGAGGGACTGCCGGAAACGATGCAGGCTATAGCCTTTCGGCTGATTGCCAAAGATGAGGCGATCGAAGTCTACGAAAATCTAGATTCTTCTGTACAGCAGGCGCTGATTGAGGAATTTAAGCGACAGGATCTGATCGACATCGTCGATAAGATGTCGCCGGATGATCGCGTTCGTCTGTTCGATGAGCTCCCTGCGAAAATTGTCCGTCGGCTGCTAGAGCAGCTCAGCGCCCAAGAGCGCCAGGCCACCGCCCTGCTGCTAGGCTACGAGGCCCAAACGGCGGGCCGAATTATGACGCCGGAGTACGTGGCTCTTAAGGAAAACTGGACGGTGGCCAGAGCCCTGGAGCACATCCGCGCTCAGGCAGACCTGAGTGAAACGGTCTACTACTTATTCGTCACGAACTTCGCCCGTCAGCTCACCGGGATTTTGTCTTTACGCCAGCTTGTGGTCGGCCAGGTAGAGCAGACCATTGGCGAAATTATGACCCGTGAAGTGGTCTCCGTGCAGACCAGTGCAGACCAGGAGGAAGTAGCCCGGATTATCCAGCGCTACGACTTTTTGGCGGTGCCGGTGGTCGACACCGAAGACCGGCTGGTGGGGATTATCACCGTCGATGACGTGATCGACATTTTAGAAGCGGAAGCGACCGAAGATATCTATACGCTAGGCGGTGTTCAGTCGGGCGGCGATAACTATTTTCAGAGCAATCTGCTGGATGTGGCGCGCAAGCGGGTGGTCTGGCTCTCCGTGCTGCTGATCACCAATACGGTGACGGCGGCGGTGATTCGCTCTCAGCAAGATATTCTGCAGCAGGTGGTGGTGCTGGCGGCGTTTATTCCGCTGCTGATTGGCACTGGGGGAAATGTGGGTGCCCAGTCTTCTACGGTGGTGATTCGCGGGCTCAATACCAATGAGCTCAGGATTAAAGATGCGCTCAAAGTCATTCGCCGGGCGGCGATCGCCGGTGCTTTCCTAGGGCTGATGCTGGGCATCGTTGTGACTGGCTGGGCTTATTTTCTGCAAGGCGGCGAAGTTGACGCGCTGCAGGTAGCCGTGACGGTCGGCATTTCGCTGGTCGGCATTTCAATCCTGGCGTCTAGCGCTGGGGCAGGATTGCCGTTCCTATTTCAATCTTTCGGCCTCGACCCGGCCCTGATGTCAGCGCCCTTCATTACCACTATCGTGGACGTGCTAGGCGTTTTGATATATCTCAACCTGGCCAGGCAGGTGCTGGGAATGTAGCGAGGAGCAGATCATCCGTTCCATTTGTAGCCCATGCAACCTCACGCTCAATAGACTAGGGAAAGTTGATATAATTTGGCTGTGTGATAAGACAGTGCAAAGGTTCAGGAAGAGCAGACAGAAGGTAGTGGGCAAACGCCTGCCTTTGTAATTGGCACTGATCTGCGTTCATGCAAAGAATTGCTTAGACTGAACGGTAGTCTTCGCCGGTGAATACTGGCAAACGGGTGACCTGTGCTGCAAAAATTCAAGCAAGATCTCAAGAATGACCTGATCGCTGGGTTGGTGGTAATTATTCCGCTGGCGACGACAATTTGGCTAACGCTCAACGTCGCTAGCTGGGTAATTCGGTTCCTGACGCGGTTCCCCAAACAGCTAAACCCCTTTACGGGGATGAATCCCTTTTTGGTCGCTTTGATCAATTTGGGCATCGGCTTTGCCGTGCCGCTGCTGGCGATTTTGCTGATTGGGCTGATGGCCCGCAACATCGCAGGCCGCTGGCTGCTAGATCTCGGCGAGCGGATTGTGCAGTCGATCCCGCTGGCGGGCTCAGTCTACAAGACCATTCAGCAGCTTTTGCAGTCGGTTTTTCAAGATTCTAAGACGCGCTTTCGGCGGGTGGTGTTAATTGAATATCCCAGGCGAGGACTGTGGGCGATCGCCTTTGTCACCGGAGCGGCGGTGACAGATTCTCCCAACAAAATGCTCAGCATCTTTATTCCGACGACACCTAACCCGACCAGCGGCTGGTATTCTATCGTGTCGGAAGATGAAATTCTCAACCTTTCGATTTCGATTGAAGAAGCCTTTAAGGTGCTGCTGTCGGGGGGGATCGTCGGCCCTAACCTGGCCACTCAAATCCCCATTGGCCACCCTAGCGCTCAGCTCCCAGAAGAGCCACATGTGCCCCCAGGGCTATCCTCGAAGACTGATAAAATAGCTGAACTCAACGCCGATGGTATTGCATGAAGGCCCGTTCTATTGCCCGTGAATTAGCGCTACTGGGCATCAGCCAGCTTACCGACTATTCTCAAAAAAACAGCGCTGATGCCAGTGCTCGCCGTGACCAGGCTATGGCCGGGCAGCAGCTATCTACCCGGCAGCTGGATGCTTTGCTGGTAAAAGCGCTGACGACACTGAGCGCCGATGCTCAAGAGACCTTAGAGACCGCGACCGGGGAGCTACAGCGCGGTGAACGGCTGATTTTGGAGAGCGAAACGCGGACAGTGGAAACAGACAAGGTGCGATCGCGCATTCAGCCAGCAGTTCCCTTAGTCCAGTCAGCAATCAACCAGGCCGGCAATACCCTGGAACTGCTGATTTTCGCTCAGCAGGGCGATCAGAAGGAAGTGATGACCGCTAGAAATTCGCTGGCAGCGGCTGCTAAGCATTTAGAGAAGGGCGATCGCCTTCTAGTTGAGCATGAGCGTCGGGCGGCTGATATCAGCGATGCTCGCGAGCAAATTCAGCAGGCTTTAGCTATTGTTCAATCTGCTATCAGCGAACTTAAGCAGGCGCTAGCACCCAGCCATTTGAAAAAGCTGATCGACCGCTCTGACATCCGTAGCTATGCTTGCGACCTGCTAGATAGCTGGATTCACCACTGGCAAGGCATTGACACCCAGCTCAACGAGGCCATGGAAAAGTGGAACATGCACCGCCTGGCCAGAGTAGACCGCGATATTTTACGACTGGCGATGGTGGAGATTGTCTATTTGAAGGTGCCTACTAGAGTGGCTATCGATGAAGCTGTCAGCCTGGCCAAGCGATATAGCGATGAAGAAGGCTATCGCTTTATCAACGGGGTGCTACGCCGGGCGACTGATAAGCTAGAAGCGGCTGGTGCGGACTAGCGCGTACAGTTATCTTGCCGGTGAGACCCTAGAATTATTGACTAGCGGCACGGTAACCTTTGAGGACACGTTCATTTTCAAGCAGTGAGTTTAGGGTAATGGCAGCTTTTAACTGGTTTCGACGCAGCTATGAGGAGCCCCAAAAGCCCGAGCCAGAAGCACCGGCTGAAGCGGAGAAGACTGAGCCCGAAGAGACAGAAGCAGCTCCTGATAGCTCTGAAGACTATTTGAACTGGGCCAAAGCTGCCTATCAGAATATTCAGGCCAGGCAGACCAAGGAAAAAGGCGCAGCCGATACCGATATTACGGGTACAGAAGATATCCCAGGCGCAGAGCCGCCTACCCAAACGCCAGTAGACGCCCGGCCAGACAACCCCTTGGCGGAAGCTGTAGAAGAAACCACAGGCGCGGCTGAAGCTGAAGAGCCAGCTGAAGACACTGCGCCTCTGGCAGACGCAGGGCCATCCGAGAGTACGTTTGCCGAAGATACTGTCTCAGCTGATTTAGAAGCGGATGAGTTGGCAGCGCCTGAGGAAGCGCCTGAGGAAGCGCCTCCAACGGTAGATCCTACAGCAGCCGAACCTGAGGCGATCGCGCCGCCCGCCCCCGAAACGCCCGACACTACCACCGACAGCCCAACAGCCACAGGCGACCTACCTTTTTGGGCCAAAGCCCAAGCTGAACGAGAAGAACGCCTCGCGCGCCTGCAGGCTGAGGCCATTCTAGAGCCACAGCCTGAACCCGAACTCGACACCGCGCAGCCCGAATTTGAACCGTTAGACATTGACCTGGATGAAGCCTTTCTCTGGTCTGCTGAGGTATTGGCTTCTCAGGGGCGCCGCGCCGACCAAATTTCTCTAGAAGAAATTACCTGGCTCAACAAGCTCCGTCAGGGCCTTGACAAGACCCGTCGAGGGCTGGTCAATCAGCTTAAAGCGATCGTTGGCCAGGGGCCGCTGAATGACGAGGCGGTTGACGAGATTGAGTCGCTGCTGCTACAGGCCGATGTGGGCGTAGCCGCCACCGATAAAATTATCAGCGCTTTGCAAACTCGGCTGCGAGAAGAAACCCTACCGCCAGAACAAGCGATCAGCTACCTGAAGTCGCTGCTGCGCGACATGCTCGACGCCCCCCTGCAAGGCGAGCACAATCTCACCTTTACCCCCGAAAAGGAAACCCTCAGCATTTGGCTGATGACCGGTGTGAACGGTGCTGGCAAAACAACAACCATTGGCAAACTGGCGCATATTGCTACCAAATCTGGCTTCAGCTGCTTGATTGGAGCGGCGGACACTTTTCGCGCCGCAGCCGTTGAGCAGGTAAAAGTATGGGGCGCTCGTAGCGGCGTTGAGGTAATTGCCAATCCAGGCCAAAACACCGATCCGGCAGCGGTCGTTTTTGATGCCATTAGCGCGGCCACGGCTCGCAACACTGAGCTGCTGCTGATCGACACGGCTGGTCGCTTGCAGAATAAGAAGAACCTAATGGACGAACTAGCTAAAGTCCGCCGTATTATCGACAAGAAAGCGCCCGATGCCACCGTAGAGTCACTGCTGGTACTGGATGCCACCCTGGGCCAAAACGGCCTTCGACAGGCCCAGGTCTTTGCCGAAGCGGCTCAGCTCAGCGGTGTCGTGCTCACTAAGCTAGACGGCACTGCCCGAGGCGGGGTTGCCCTGGCAGTCGTGCAGCAGCTCGGACTGCCAATCCGCTTTATTGGGGCAGGCGAAGGCATTGAAGACTTGCGACCGTTCTCTAGCTATGAATTTGTCGAAGCTCTGCTGAACGGGTAGCGCCCATCTTTCTGCGCGGTTTTCCGCGCGGTCAGCGAGGAGGCTGGCTTTGAACGCTGTCGCTTTAGACCATAACCCACCATGCTCAAGCTGACGATTGCTAAAGCCGGAATGCCCGTAGCCGGTTCAGGTACAGGCTTATACTCGAAGCGCTCTCCCGAGAGGGGCGGTACCAGAGCGGGAGCCCGCCGCAGCATCGTTGCCTGTTCATAGTCGTAGGCATAGCTGATAATCTCTGACTCGCCGAAATAGTTCCCCATGAATTCCAGCGACATCGGAATACCTTCCTCGGAATATCCCATCGGGACCGTGATCGCAGGCAAGCCTAAGATGTTCGCCTCGAAGCGAGCGGGGAGACTGCCAAACTCGGCGTAGACTTCGCTAGCGCCCTCTCCTTGAGGCGGTGCCAGATAGTTGAGCGTGGGAAAGACAAAAGCGTCAATCCCTTCCTCGGCCATGAAGTCTTCGTATTCCTGGTTTCTGAGCTGGGCGATCGCCGCTAGTGCCTGGTCAACATCTGGCAGCTCCTCCCAAGGTTTTGCCTCGCCCGCCGCGATGGTCTCCGCAATAGCTTCCACGTAGCCACGAAACTCATAGTCTTCTGGCAAAATATCCAACAAATCGACAAAGGACTTAATTTCCTCGTCGTTGTATCCCTTAATGAGCTCTTCGTAATAGAAGGCCCGGCTTTGGAGATTGCGAGAACTGTCTGTTGGGTATCCATAGGGCGGCTCTTCGTTTAACAGAAAATCAACAAACCAGGTTTCATGTGCCGGGATATCGACTTCAATCAGCGTCGCACCCTGTGCCTCAAGCACTCGCTTCGCCTGCTCAAAAGCCACTGCAACCTGAGGATCGATTGGAAAACTTTCTCCTTTAGCAGGATCGCCTCTACCGATGTAAGGTCTGGGCAGTGCCAACACTTTCCCGGCTAAAGCGCTGTCGTCCAGGAAATCGGAGTAGCTGTCGGGACGACTGGCTTCAACATCGGGAATGTAGGGATTCCAGATATTATCTGGATCAAAGGCAACCAGGGCGTCCATTGCAGCGGCGGTATCCGACACGGTTTTCGACATCGGGCCAACCACGTCTCGCTCTGTGACCAGCGGCCAGGTGCCATCTACCGAGATCAGCCCGGCGCTAGGCTTGAGGCCAACCAGCGCATTGTGGGTACTGGGTACGCGAATAGAGCCGCCGGTTTCTCCGCCCATTGCCAGCATGGCAAAGTTTGAGGCGACGCCCGCCCCCGAGCCACTGCTCGATCCGCCGGGTGTGCGATCAGGGGCGTAAGGATTGATCACCGGGCCGTAAGCTTCACTAATACCGTCGTAAGAGAAAGCCCAGGTGCTCATATTGGCTTTGCCTAAAACAATCGCCCCCGCCTCTTGGAGCTTGGCAACCGAAAAAGCATCTGTATTGGCCGTGAGCGACTTGAGGACATCTACCCCGTTCGAGGTGGTCAAGCCCTCAACATTGTAAGAATCTTTGATCAATACCGGAATCCCATGCAGCGGGCCAAGAATATTGCCCTGGTCCCACAGTTTGTCTAGCCGGGAAGCTTCTGCCAGCGCGTTTGGGTTTAGCGTGGCAACAGCGTTGATTTTTGGGCCTGAGCGATCATAGGTCGCAATGCGGTCGAGATAGAGGTTCGTCAGGCCAGTGCTGGTCAAGGCGTCGGCCCTGTAGGCAGCATGGACATCGGCAATGGTGGCATCTTCCAGGGCGAACACGGCCGCCTCTACCGCAGTGGGGAAAATTCCTAGCGCCAGCGCCGGAGCCATGATCAAGACTCTTTTCATAGATGCAATGTCCTACTAAACAGTTTTTTAGCTGCCAAACTATAAAAACCCGGCAAGGTATTTTTGGTGACTCAGTGTACCGTTGGGAGAAAGTATCAAAGAAAGTTGATATAATTCATCCAATCTTTAAAGGCGAGCCTGTTTGTCTAAAGTAGAACATCGGAACTTTATCAAATCTCTAACAGCATGCAGCACAAAGCCTCGATAAAGGCGGCGGTAATCAGCTTATTAATTGTATTTGGGTGCACGGTGAAAGCACTGCCAGCAGAGCGTTATACAGTCTCTGGCAGGTTGCATTATCCTGAGAATTTTGCACTGCCGTCGGATGCGATCGCCACTGTTACACTCACCGACGTTTCGGCCCTGGAAGACAGCTCGGCAACCATGCTTGTCAGACAGGTGATTCATCCACCTCATCAACAGTTATCTGTACCCTTTGCGCTGACTGTGGATGCTACTGATATCGATGAACGTCATCTCTATACTATTCAAGCGCGGGTGGCTTCAGCAGGCCGCGTAATTCTAACCAATGCCTCGACCTACCCAGTGATTACCCTGGGCAATCCAACCACTGTGGAGGTTCACGTACGATGAATATTGCAGTTAAGGCAGTTTCTACTCCAGCTCATCGTTCTTCAATAACTCTAGGCAGCGGAAATGCATGGAGGATCCGCCCCGAGATTGGTTCATCAGCGCTATGGGTGTGTCAAAGCCGCAGTATCACATGACGGTTCTAGCGTTGACGAAGCCTTTCCGCCGGAAAATCACTGATGTAGTGAGCAAAGTGGCTAACGCTATATAGCGGTACCCGGATGCATACTCGCAGAGAAGGCTAGCGCCTACGGGTATCGCGAGTCACTCTGCCTGTTGCTACACAAGGCTTTTTGCCAGTGTGCTGTACCTCAGCAAAGTGACCAAAGCTGTAGTTGCCTGATTTTGACTTTCCAAATATCCTCTGAATTGCATCGAATGGTTGGCAGACTGTGTAGATATTAAAAAGAGGATAAAAAAGCCCACTTCAAAACCAGAACTGGGAAAAATTATCAATCATAGGCGAAAAAGGCGATCATTCAAGCCATTTATGTCGTCAAGGTGCCCGCCTTGAGCCGTGCTGCCTATTTCCCCAAAGCGTATTTATGCTTCTCTCACCATCCGTTATAGCTGCCATTGTTGGTCTTATTGGCATGGGCTCAATCATCATGAGCTTGGCCATTGTCAAAACGCGGCAAATTACCGCCCTCCTTAAGCGCGACCTAGCCAATGCTGATACCTTCGATCACCATACTCGCAACTGGCAGTTTCTATCAACTCTGATGCTGTTGTTTTTGTTCGGCTACTGTCTTGCCGTTCACCTAATTGCTTTTCAGAAATTTCAGTGGTTGCCCCTGCTAACGGGGACTGTATTTTTCTTTGGTGCACTTTTTGTGTTGTTTAGCGTCAACATCTATTCGAAAACTCTACGCCATCTCATATCTACTCAAAATAACTATTGCGCCGAGAGAGACCGTGTCGCTGCTGCACTTAAGAAATTAGAGCACGTCAAACGCACGCAGGTGATGCTCATTCACAATGAGAAAATGCTCAGTCTAGGACAGCTCTCAGCCGGCATTGCCCACGAGATCAACAATCCAGTCAGTTTCATCTATAGCAACTTGAGCCATGTGAAGCAGTATGCCCTCGATCTATTTTCAATCATTGAAACCTACAGCAAAACAGACGCTCATACTCATCCTGAAGTTGTCTCTCTACTGGAAGAGATCGATCTTGACTTTCTCAGGCTCGACTTCTTTAAGGCTTTGTCGTCGATGGAAACGGGCACTCAACGCATTCTCAAGATCGTCAAGTCAGTGAGGAACTTTTCTCGG
Source organism: Phormidesmis sp. (assembly GCA_049646425.1). Classification (GTDB taxonomy): domain Bacteria; phylum Cyanobacteriota; class Cyanobacteriia; order Phormidesmidales; family Phormidesmidaceae; genus Phormidesmis. The sequence continues at coordinate 8,727 of JBARVU010000565.1, forward strand.
TTAGACGAATCCCAGTACAAACAAGCTGACTTACTCGAAGACTTAGAGAGTACTCTAGCGATGCTAGGCAGTCGTCTGACTGATGAGCCTGATTTAGATGAGATTCAGATTGTCAAACACTACCAAAAGCTGCCTCCACTAGATTGTGATCACGCTGCCATTAATCAAGTACTGCTACAGATTCTGAACAATGCCATTGATGCTTTTCTAAGCGCGGACAAACCGTTTAAGCAAGCGCAACCCAAGATCCGGATCGACGTACGGAAACTAGATGACGAATGGGTGCAGCTCCAAATCTCAGACAATGGCAAAGGAATGAGCGATGGCATCCAACATCACATCTTTGACCCGTTCTTCACAACCAAGCCCGTTGGACAGGGCACCGGGTTAGGACTCTCTATCAGCCATCAAATTGTAGTCGAACAGCACTCTGGTAAAATCTACTGTCATTCCCAAGAAGGAAAAAGGACAAGCTTTACTATCGAACTGCCTATTCGACGCCCCCAAAAATTGGGGGATCGAACTGTTCCCAGAGCTAAAGCGGCGCATTAACTAAGCGCTTTAGCTATCGTTAGCCTCTACCAAAAACCCCGTCAAGAGGCGGTCAAGCGAATTTACAGGCTGATTTTCAGGCTGAGTGTCGTGTTGGTTTTCGCACTGAGTATTAGGTCGGATTTTCGGGCTGAGTGACGGGCTGACCGTCGGACTGCTTTTCGGGCTGAGTGGCGCAATCCAACTTGGATTATGAACAGTGGGGAGATAGGGGGTCAGAGGATAGGGAATCGGTAAAAATGCTGAGAGTCTGTAAATTTATCGACTAGCCATCGACTATTTCTGATGAAGGGGAATATTGAAACCAGTGCATCCTCTGTCGGACTGCAAATTCCTTCGCCGAGCCACCCATGATTTCTATTCTTTCCCGCAAGGCCAAAGCCCCGACGGCCGCGCCCGCGATCCCTTCAGCGGCTCCCTTCTCAACCGGGCAGACCTCGACCATTCCTAAGCAAATTGCTCAAGACGTCGCTCAGCAGTCCCGCGCCGCAGGTCAAACGCCCAAGACGCCCGTGATCGCTTTCGATCATGTCAGCAAAGCCTACAGCAACGGCTCACCTGCACTCGTAGATGTCAATCTGACCCTTAAGAGAGGCGAATTCCTATTTATCACCGGCCCCTCTGGTGCAGGCAAATCTACGCTGCTCAAAATGCTCTATGGCCAGGAGAAACCTACCAGCGGCAGCATCTGTATCAACGGTCAAGAGATCACTCAGCTACGCGGTGACCATCTGGCCATGCTCCGCCGTCGGATTGGCGTCGTCTTTCAAGACTACAAGCTTATCCCTAGCCGCACGGTCGCTGAGAACGTGTCCTTCGTGCTCCATGCGCAAGGCTACAGCCGCAAAGAAATCGACCGCCGCCTCCCGGTCACCCTCAGAATGGTCGGCCTGCAAGCAAAAGCCGATAGCTTTCCCGCTCAGCTCTCGGGTGGCGAACAGCAAAGAGCCAGCATCGCCCGCGCCGTCGTCGGCACCCCGCCCTTACTCCTCGCTGACGAACCTACCGGCAACCTCGACAGCGACAATGCCCGTCAGGTGATCAATATCTTGCGCAAGCTCAACAGCGTCGGCATCACCGTCGTCGTCACTACCCACGATGAAGCGATGGTGCGCCAGCTCACCTACCCCGTCGTACAAATCCGTAACCACCGCCTCTACAGCTTCAGATAGACCCCTGATAAGCCCTGAAGGCGCTTGACTGTTAGAATAGCGGCAGAAACTATCCACGATAAGACTATTTTCTATAGTTCCTTGCAAAGATATCAATGCTTACAGAGCGGTGTAGGAGATATGCCTTAACGTTTGAGTATTAAAAAGGGCAGGTAAAAAGGGCAGGCCGTCGTGAATTAGATTGCTTTCTAATCCGGTACTTCCTTATAAAGTAAAAATTTAAACAACTTTAGGAACTGTTTATACGTAGTGTTTGCTTATGGATAATGTTGTAGAGCGTCAAACCTACACTCAAGAAATTTCTTTGAGTCGCTATCGGGTGGTTGTCCTGGTGCCTTGCTACAATGAAGCCCTGACAATTTCTCAAGTGGTGCATAGTTTTCAAGCAGCCCTGCCAGAAGCTGAGATTCATGTTTATGACAACCGTTCTACAGACGGTACAGCGAGTCAGGCTAGATCGGCTGGTGCCATTGTCCACTATGAGGCCCAACCTGGCAAAGGGCATGTTGTCCGTCGCATGTTTGCAGATGTTGATGCCGATATTTATGTTTTGGTAGATGGCGATCATACCTATGAGGCCGGTGCGGTTAGACGATTGATCGGCCGCCTACTTACCGAGCAGCTGGACATGGTCGTAGGGGCACGACGTCCCGCCAAAAATGACTCAGCCTATCGCCCTGGGCATAGAGGTGGCAATTTATTTTTGACCGGTGTTGTACAAGGTTTGTTTGGCAGGCGACTGACCGATATGCTCTCGGGCTATCGAGTCATGTCCAGACGATTTGTGAAAACTTTTCCGGCCCTATCGACTGGGTTTGAAACAGAAACAGAGCTCACAATCCATGCGCTAGAGATAAAAATTCCTTTTGTGGAAGAACCTACGCTATTAGCATCTAGACCCCAAGGATCAGAAAGTAAGCTCAAAACCTTCTCGGATGGATGGCGTATCTTAGGAACGGCGCTATTACTGTTTAAAGAAGTTCGGCCGTTTCTATTTTTTGGCCTCAATGCTATTTTCTTAGCGGCTGTTTCTTTAGGGCTTGGCATACCTGTTGTCGCAACCTATTGGACGACAGGGCTAGTGCCTCGGTTTCCGACAGCAATTTTGGCAGCCTCAATCATGCTGTTAGCTTTTTTGAGTTTGACCTGCGGTTTAATTCTAGACTCAGTGGCTCGGGGCCGTCTTGAGAGTAAACGCATGCATTATCTCAGTTATTCTGCGCCTAAAGTTCCTTGACCCGTCTGACCTGAGTAAAAAGCGCAGCAGTGAATAGTCAAACTTGCTGACTCAATAGATGGTTTCTGTAAACCTTTGCTTTTGTATGAATGGCTTGCGTGGGTAAAACTTTAGAGAGAAGAGCCTTATCTTTTTAGGTCTAGTAGTCGTTTTAATTTGCTGAGGTTATTCCCAACGACCGACTTCGCCTTATTACTATCTTTCAGTTCCTAAATGGGATGATCAGTCGGCGCCTATATGTTCTCTGTTTTATCAGGTTACTCGTCGAGAAGGGGGACTATTTTGCCAATTAGACAAAGTGTTAAGTCTATGAAAATTCCTGTGAGGATTGCAATCATATCGTTGCTATGGCTTCTCACTATCAACTCAGGAGAGATGGGCACCTTGGATACCAGTCTGAGGCTGCAAATGGCTCATGCCTGGTGGACAGGAACAGAGGAAGTTCAAGTCGCCCCCGGCGTGACTCCGAAAGTCAGAGGAGATATTCGCTTTGGGGTAGTAGGGGCAGAGGGCGATCGCCTCATAGGCTATGAAACTGGTCAGTCTTTTCTAATGTTGCCAGCGGACTGGTTAGGAACACAACTGCATCAGCTATGGCCAGTCGTACCTGAGAAAACGCTTCGGCAATGGTCAGTGAATTTGCTTACTTTCATACCGATTAATATTGGCGTTGTGCTAGCCGCTTTTTGGCTGCTAAGACTTTTTCAGTTTGAAGAAGGGGTCGCTGCATTAGCCAGTTTAACTTTGCTGTTGGGTACCACCGTTTTGCACTACGCACAGGTGCATCAGCACAATAATCAGCTTTTACTGCTAACAACGCTGGGGTATGCAACAGCAGTTGCCTATGTTCAAAATAACCCAGGACTAAGAGAAAAAGCTTTCTGGCTGTTGATCGGGGGTGCGGCACTTGGGATGGCGGTTTTTATCCGAGTGACTAGCATGATTCATGTGCTAACGGTAGGTCTGTTTTTAGTAGGCGCAGTAGCCTACCAAAGCCGACAGCTAGGCGCTGTTGCAAGGAGCGTTGGCTTATGGCTGATAGGGTTTATGCCAGTAGTTTTGGTCAGCCGCTACGTCGATTTTCTACGATATGGCAGTTTCTTTGCCTCTGGTAAGAGTATTGAAAAACTGCAGCTGGCCACCGATCCCATGTGGGCTGGTTTACCGCAGTTGGCCGCAGGCTACCCCTTAGTCAATGACCCCCAAGTAGGTATTTTGGGGCCTTTACTCTCCCCTAGCAAAAGTATTTTTTTGTACGATCCTCTGTTGTTGCCCTGTTTGCTATTGGGTATTTTCTGTTGGCGCAAAATCTCACCGTTGATTCGCTGGTATTTGATAACGGCAGCTTTAAACTTGGGATTGCATTTGGCTGCTTACAGTCGCTTTGTATTCTGGCACGGAGATTCAGCCTGGGGGGCCAGATATCATGTCACCTCGGTTCATCTTTTGCTGATTCCGCTACTGGCTGTTTTTATTCGGGAACTTCTGCTTTCCAGAAACGTCCGCAGACAAGTATTTAGAGGGATTTTGGTAGTGGCTTTGCTAACTCAACTGGCCTCCGTGGCAATGCCCGCGAATCTCGAGATATTTCAAAAGAAAGTAGGCATGCCAGGGACGCGTTTTGATATTCGTTTGGGTCAAAGGATGGTCAATATTGCTTGCTATGTCAAACAGGATCTGACAGAGCTCTGCATTGATCAAAATCCCGATAAAAAAGCGTATGTGGAAGATTTCAATCATCTAAGCTTTCTCCCATTCGATTACAGTGACAGCAGCTCTGATTTGAGTAAGCCAAGTATTCTTCGGATTTTGTCGTTTTTGATATGGGGAATGGTTTTAGCGGCGGCTATCTTAATCAGCTTGAAGACCTGGCGCTTAAGCGGCTTATAGACGACGGTTCAACCTGAATGTTCATAAGTTATGAGCAGTCACTCATTCTTAGCTGCAAAGCTCTACAAGAATAAATGCAGCCTCAGCAGCAGAAAGCTTCGTAGGCTTCTCAGCTTTATTCAGAGGGCACACACTGTCAGCTTAGGCGCTAGCTTTCGCCCTCATCGCCCACAATAGACCGGATGCTTTCCAGGGCGCCGGGAATGCTGCGCGGGTCGAGGAACATAACTTTGCTGCTGTCGCTCGCGCCGATCTGACGGCCCATGGCCAGGTATTCTTGAGCCAAAATAAACTGGAGTGCCTCTCGGGCGTTCGGGTCAGTCTTAATCTTCTCGGCGAGCACGTCTACTGCCTCTGCGGTGGCTTGGGCATGGAGCACTTGCTCCTGACGCTGAGCTTGAGCGCGCAGGACAATCGTCTTTTGCTCAGCTTGGGCGTCTAGAATAACGGATTTTTGGCGGGCTTCGGCGTCGAGTACCACCGATTCGGCGCGGCCTCTGGCGGAGTTGATGGCCGAGTCGCGTTCGCCTTCAGAGGTGAGGACATTGGCCCGCTTTTGCCGCTCGGCGGTCATTTGCAGTTCCATTGCATCCTGTACCGCTTTAGACGGGGCAATGTCGCGCAGCTCTACGCGAGTGACCTTTACCCCCCAAGGGTCAGTCGAAATATCCAGCTCCCGCAGCAGCAGCTCATTGATTTCCGCGCGGGCGGTAAAGGTTTCGTCGAGTTCGAGCTTGCCCATTTCGGAACGAATTTGGGTGAGTACCAGGTTCACCATCGCGGCCTGAAGATTTTCGACTTTGTAATAGGCTTTTTCCAGGTCGACGATGCGCCAGTACACGACGGCATCGACGCTGATAGAGACGTTATCGCGGGTAATGCACTGCTGAGGGGGCACATCGAGAACTTTTTCGCGGACGGTTTGCTTGTAGACCATGCGATCTATGAACGGCACGGTGAAGTTGAGACCGGGCGTAAGCTTTTTGCCGTTGTAACGACCTAGCGTTTCGACTAAGGCTTCATCGCTCTGGTTGATAATGCGAACAGATTTAGAGGCGACGCCACCCCCGAGGGCCAGCAGAATAATCCAAACGAAGGGATTCACAGATGAGAAACTCCTTATGAGTAGAAAGGGCAGACAAAGAACGGGTATGAACGAGGCTTCTATTGAAAAGTGCTGAGTGGGACGACAATCAGCGTATTGCCTTTGCGCTCTACCACGAAAACCTCCTGGTCAGGCGCAATAGAGACCTCTCTATCGTTGCAGCGCGCCTGCCAGGAGTTGCCTTCATAGACAACCCTGCCCACCTGTCCGGGGGAAATGGCCGTGGTGGTTCTCGCTTCTGTCGACTCTCGCAGCGTGCGGGCTGTACGGTTGGGAATGAATCGTTTAAGAACCCAAAACGTCAGGATAGATAGCACCATCCACAAAACGATTTGATAGTTGACGCTGGGCACAAAGACCGCCAGCAAGGCGACGACCAGCGCGCTAACGCCGAGTGCGGACTCAATAAAAGCGGTAGGCAGTAGCAGTTCCATCGTGCAGAGGACGACGCCGATGATTACCCATATCAAGGCAGCGTTCATAAGGAGGTGCCAGACTGGACAGTCTAGAGATGTTGAGAGCTATTTACTTTATAGACTAGTGCAGCGATCGCCTCATTGCCTGCTGGTCAGAAACGGAACTTTACCCCAGATGGCAGGCAGATGGGCAGGCGGCGACGAGTAGATGCAGTGGGTTCGGCAATTTTATTTGCACTCAATCCCTTTTCCCTTACCATTGACCTAACTTAACGGCAATCCCCTGCGCAGCAATCCAACGATATGAATGGCGAAGAGAGAAAATATCCCTTCAGGCAGTACCTTTGGGCTTTGGGCCAAGGCACAAACACAATCCCGATTGGCGCTTGCGTTGACAACCGCTATGAGGTCATCGGCCCGTCTATCTGGCTCGATACTAAACCCGATCAGATGCCCAAAGTGCCTGATCCAGTGCCAAATTTTGCACTGCCCTATCTCAAGGCGTATCCTCATCAGCTGAATTTGCCGGGGATTTATGGCATTTGTCATCAGGCTTCAGGGGAAGCGGTGCTGCTGCTGAGCAACGTTCCGGTTGACCGCCAGGGCCGACTGATGCCGGCGATCGCCAAAGCTTGGCCAGAGGCACCGGCCTTTCGTCAGATCTATTGGCTATGGCAAATGATCAGCCTTTGGGAACCGCTCAAAAGTTTTGGCGTGGCTGCTAGTCTCTTGAAAAAGAGCAACATCCGCGTCGAGGCGTGGCGAGTCCGCCTGATTGGCCTATCGACAAATCCTGCGGATCCGACCCTTAGTGACTTAGCGGATGCCTGGGAGACTATCTATCTGCCAGCGGCCCAGCCCCCAGTCTCCGAGCTGATCCAGACCGTCTGCCAGCGCCTACGCGGGCCGGGTGCCGACCTCAAGGCGATCATGGCACAGGTGAACGAACAGCTACTGCGCGCCGCCGCCGGTACCGCCATGAGCTTTCAGGTGGCCGGGGCAACCAGTACCGGCCCCACCAAACCGCGTAACGAAGATGCCTGCTACCCCACTCAGGCGGAGCTGAAGCGGGCCGGCACCGCTGACTTGCCCCTGCTGCCCCGGCTGTCGATTGTGTGCGACGGGGTCGGCGGGCATGAAGGCGGAGAAGTCGCTAGCCAAAAGGTGGTGCAGTCCCTTCAGCTTCAGCTGCGAGAGCTGTTGGCAGATGCGATTGAGCAGGAAGCGGTGATCGCCCCCAGCGTAGTAATCAATCAAATTGAAGCGGCCATCCGCGTGGCCAACAACCTCGTCGTCAAGCAAAACGATGCGCAGGGCCGGGCCGCTCGTCAGCGAATGGGAACCACCTTGATCATGGCATTGGTACTGCCGCAGCGGGTCGAAACCCCAACTGGCCCGGCTGAGGTGAACGAGCTGTATCTGACTCATATCGGCGACAGTCGCGCCTATTGGATCACCTCAGAGCACTGTCAGCTGCTCACGGTCGATGACGATATTGCGGGCAGAGAAGTGAGCGCAGGCAACAGTTTTCATGCTACCGCCAGCCAGCGCCCGGATGCCAATGCGCTGACCCAAGCAGTCGGCATGCGTGAATATGAGCATCTGCGACCCCACACCCAGCGATTTTTATTCGACGCTAGCGGCGTTTTACTGCTGTGCTCTGACGGCCTCAGCGACAATCGTCAGGTCGAGACGGCCTGGGCAGACTACATTGGCCTGATTATCGACAAGATTGTGCCGCTAGATGCCGCCGTAGACGCCTGGATAGCGCTTGCCAACCAAAAAAACGGGCATGACAACGTGGCCGTAACCTTGATGAGTGTCGAGCGGCTGCCAGAAACCGCCGAGGCCGAAACCGACCCCAGCATACCGGTGGCTGAACGATCAGCCGCCCCGCTGAACGGCAGATCGGGTTCAACCGTCAGACCACAGCCGCCCGATCAAACGGCGAGTCAGATGACAGCGGCTTCTAGAGCCTTGCTATATGGCGAAGACGATGATGAAGATACTCCGCTGACCGCTGAGGAAATGGCTGCGGTCGAGACTAATACAACCGGTGACTCAGCCGATCAGCGCCAAAAGCTGGTAACCGGCCTACTGGCGATAGTGATTTTGGGTGTGGTTGGCATCATCGGCTGGCTACTGTGGCGGACATTTGAGTCTTCAGCGCCGGATCAGCCGCTGCCGCCTACTCAGGAGCAATCGGCTTTGCCCGAGGCCGGGGAACGTCCGCTGCTGTGAGAGAATGAGTAAACGCAAAATATAGACTGCGCTCAAAGTGGGGCCGTTGCCCAGGCTTTGAGCGCTTTTGTGCTGTAGCTTCTGTTTACCTGATTTCTTATGAAAGTTGGCGATCGCATTCGTGTCAAAGCCCCCCTGACGTTGTTCAACCATCCGAAACATCGCAATCAACCCTACGATGTGCAAGGGATGGAGGGCACTATTGCAGCCGTTCTGACGGACTGGGAGGGTAGACCAATCAGCCCCAACTACAAAATCGTGGCTCAATTTGAGATAGAAGGTGCCAAACGCCCCTTCAAAGCACACCTTCATGAAGATGAGCTGGAAGTGATTGACTAGCTGGCCTGCTGGGTCGGTCGGACAAGAATATCGTTGACCTCTACATGAGCCGGCTGGCTGAGCGCATAAACTACCGCATTGGCAATATCCACAGCCTGTAGAACCGGGAACTGACTGTAGGTTTCCTGCGCTTTGTCGGCGCTCTGATAGTATTTCTCGGCAAATTCAGTGGCGACAATGCCAGGACTCACTGCGGTGATCCGAATTGGGCTGCCGGCAGCGCGCAGCTCTTGGCGCAGAGTTTCACTCAGCGATCGCACAGCAAACTTAGTAGCAGAATACAGCCCCGTGATCGCCGGTACCCGGTGCCCCGACATCGAGCTGATATGCACGATATGACCTGCCCCCCGAGACGGCAAGCGCGCCTCACCATCCATCAGCCTGATTGCTTCGCGCGTACAGATGCACAAAGCCAGCACGTTCACATCCAGCATCTCGCGCCAGGACTCCGTACGGCCAGTCATCAGCGGTTCTTTGTGGCCGAGCCCCGCATTGTTGATCAGCACATCTAAGCGGCCCCACCGATCTTTCACCGCCGCAAAAAAGCTCAAGATTTGCTTCTCATCTCGCAGATCTACCGCCTGCGCCAGCACGTTTATATCCTGGCGGCGCAGGTTTTCAGCCGCGGCGCTCAGACGCTCCTGACGGCGCGCACAGATAGCGAGATCGTAGCCATTAGCGGCCAATCGTCGGGCCACAGCCAAGCCGATGCCGCTAGAAGCCCCGGTAATAACGGCAACGGGTCTTGTCAAGGTATCTATCATAATTATTGTAAAGATTTTGAAACCTTTCTAGTCTGCCTGATTCTGACTGAAATGGCCTCGGGTAGGCCGCTGCTTTTGTGCGGTAGCAATGCTTTGCTAAGGCGAAGCTGGTATTTTTTGACGCTCAGTTGGCTGAGCTTCATGCCAGTTTTGCGACGGATGCGGTAGATTATATGAGAGGATTATTACAACCTTTTAAGCATTACTTTTTTTGGAGAAAGCTCGAAATGGACTTGGATTTTCGGATTGTCGCTGTTTTATCACCTGTACTCATCGCTGCTGGCTGGGCTGGGTTTAATATTTTTAGAGCAGCTCTAGGCCAAGTTCAAGACCTGCTGAATAAAAATAACGCGACCTAGGCACTATCTGCTTTTGCAGGCTGCCTGATAGAAAGACAGTCTGTGAAAAGTTAGTTGATTTAGCCCGTGAAGGCTGCTTAATCTTGGAAGCAGCCTTTTTTATTGAGTTCGCTTAGCTTTCTAAGTCTATCTTCCGCAGTGCCGGCATTAGCTGCTCAAAGGCAACTGCCCGATGGCTGTAACGCTCTTTTTCGGCGGCGGTCATTTCGGCGAACGTTTTCCCCTGAGCTTTCACATAAAAAATGGGGTCGTAGCCAAATCCACCGGCTCCCTGGCCTGCTGTCAAGATAATGCCCGGGCAATGGCCTTCGGTTTCGAGCGCAATCGTACCGTCAGGGCGAGCGAGGGCGAGCGCACAGACAAACTCTGCTTGCCGGTTGGGTTCATCGCCGAGTTCTCTCAAAACTCGGTTGATCCGATCTGCGTCGCTGTGACCATAGCGGGCAGAATACACACCTGGGGCACCGTTTAGGGCTGCAACCGAGAGGCCCGAATCGTCGGCGATCGCCCAGCTTTTGGTGGCAATCGCCACCTCAGACGCCTTTAGCCGCGCATTTTCAATAAAAGTTTCTCCAGTTTCCTCCACCTCTATTTCTGAGGGCTTAAGTGATAGCGTCCACTTCAGCGCCTGCAGATAGTCTTTGAGTTCGGCAAGCTTGCCCGGATTGCCCGTAGCGACAACAACAGTAGCCATGTAAATAGGGTTGACTCAGCGATTAAAATAACCTTTCAATTGTAAAGGCGGATTGTTGGCTGTATTCTACTGGTGGTTTTGTGATGATAGGGACTTAATAAATGGCTAACCGGCAGACCAGAACCCGAGCGACCAGCTCTGTCAGCAGTTTTGCAAACGACTTTAAAGAATTTTTGATGCGCGGCAACGTTGTTGACCTCGCGGTCGCGGTCGTAATTGGTGCGGCCTTTAGCGCGATCATCAACTCGCTAATTGAAGATATCATCACGCCACTGCTGCTCAACCCGGCGCTGAGAGCGGCCAATGTGGAAGATATTGCCAACCTATCCTGGAACGGAATTAAATATGGCTCTTTCCTAGCCGCAGTCATCAACTTTGTCGTCATCGGCTTTGTGCTGTTCTTGATCGTTCGGCTATACGAGCGTTTTAAGCGCAAAGAAGAAGTTGCAGCTGAGCCAGAGATCACCCCTACCGAGAAGCTCGATGCGACAATGATGAGGCTCACTGAGACCTTGGAGCGCAAGCTCTAGCGACATCCTATTTAGTCCTGACGCTGCACTAATCGCGGCAACCAAGGCTGTCGCGGGTGGCTACGCCAGTTACTGGATTGACGCCTTCAGCGCGATCGCACATCTGCTTAACCTGGTAGCGATCCAGGATCGAATCAGAAAAATCCGCGCCCGTGATAATGGTGTCGGCAAATGAGCTGCTGGTGGCGATCGCCTCCACAAACACTGCATTCGTCAGGTCAGAACCGTCGAAAATGACGCGATCTGCAAAAGTCTTGGAGAAATCGACGTTTGATAAGTTCGTCCGCATAAACGTCGCCTTGGTCAAGATCGTGCCGCTCATATTGGCCCCAGCAAAATTGGCATCGCGCACCTCCGCCGCCGCAAAAGACGTGCCCGAGAGATCTTTCCCTGAGAAGTCCGCGCCAGACTGGTTCGTCAGGGTGTAGTCCACTCGGTTGTCCTGTGCGAGTGCAGGCATCGTGCTGATCGCTAAAAGCAGTCCGATTAGCCCTAGCGTTAGTCCCACTCTCAGACTTCCCCTCACCTGGTACACCCCTGCTTTCAGCACGCGCCACAATCCCATCGCTCAGCTCCTGTAGTTCTCAATCGGTAGGCATAATCTGATCATACCGGCTGAGGGGTGATGTTACGGCGTGTCATTACTGTCATTACAAGGGCGTCAATACAATCAATACAGCCCATACAATAGAGGAATTGATCTTTCACCGCCCGCAATGACCTACACCCTGCCCCGCTACCAGAGCTACCAGGAATATTTAGACGATGACCAGCTGCATCCAGAAGGCAACTATCGTCTGCTCAGTACTGGAGAAGTGATAGAAGTGTCCAGTGAAGACGATGAGAACCTCTGGCTAGCGAACCTTGTGATGGCGGCGATTCTAGAAGTGCAAGGGTTATCATTTATCAAACTCATCCGCAACGGGAACAAAGAGCTTCAGGTAACGCCTGTGGGCGACAGATGGGTAAATCGTAAGCCCGATCTATTGGTAATGCGCCCAGAGCATCTTACAGAGTCTCGCCAGGCAATCAAGTTCGGTGCGCCAGCGCCCCTGTTCGTGGCTGAGATCGTTAGTCGGGGCAGCGAAACGAGCGATAACTATCTACGTGACTATGTGTGGAAGCGGCAGCAGTACCGGGCGTGGCAGATTCCTGAGTATTGGATTGTTGACCCTCATCGCCAGCAGGTGACAGTACTGACGCTCGTGAACCAGACTTACAGAGAAACCGTCTACCGAGATCAGAGCAAAATTGTCTCTACCGTTTTCCCATCGCTCAAGCTGACAGTAGGTGCGTTGCTAACCGGAGAGTTGTGAGGGAGGTGTTCGCAAGGGCGAACACCCTACTCCTTACTCAGCATCTCAGAGAAATCTAGATTTTCTGAAGCCAGCACCAGAATCGTCGGTGGCAGTCCCTCTGTCCGATCTAGCAGGGCTTGGTAGTACTGAGGGAAATTATCGTCGGGAACAGCGATGCCTAAGAACACCAAATCTGCGGCGGCTGAGGACTCTTGCAAAATGGTATCAAAGGGCCTGTCTTCAGCCAGGATGATCTCAGAGGTTGCACCAATGCGCAGGCTGTCTGTCAGGGCCTGCATATTAACTTCAGCAGCTTGGGCGGCAGCTTCGTCGGGGACGACCAGCTTCAGGCGAATTTCAGCAGCGCGCCATAGCCAGCTCGTTCTCAGCAAATAAGCCAAAATCAGCATCAGCCCGCCGTTAGACTGAAGGCCTCCCCACCACACATCTATCTGCCGTTTTTCATCGCGAACAAACATCGGCGGTAAAAAGGACTCGGTCTCATCCTCCTCATTTTTTTCGCCCTGGAAGATAATCACATTACGCTTGGCTTCGTGGCAAACCCGAATCGTGTCGCAATAGCGCTGAATACTCTCAATATCAGGGTCTTCGGTATCCCCTAGAAGAACGGTATTGGGCACCAGTGGCCCCATGCCGTAGGCTTCTATCAGGGTTTGCGCGCCCGTGAAAGGATCGTCAGCCGTGATGATCTTGGCAAACGCCTGCACGCCTTTGCGATCTAAAAAGTCGCGGAGGAGAACTTCGGCTTTTTCCTGCTGAGCAATGCTGCGAGAGCCGCTAGGCAGCACGCTGGCAACCGTGATCAGACCCCGGTTGTGAGTAAACGCGCGAGCAATTTCAATCAAATACCAGCGCTTAGTGGGTGTGCCTGAGAGGACTAGAAGGTGAGGTCGCCAGTTCTTCGGATCGGGGTTGTCGGCAATATTGAGTAAGGCTGCTCGCACGATGGTCATCCATACCCCCTGACGCACATCGCCCCAGGTGCTTTCTATCTGCCGCCGCTCTAGCCAGAAATAGATCATCCCGACGATAATCAGCGCGACGATTGTCGCCACCGGGTTGATCAAAAACATCACGGCGATGCAGCCCAGTGCGCCCAACACAGAGAGCGACCAGTGCACCTTGAAAGTTGGCCGAAAAGAAGGACTCTGTAGGAAACCCTCAATGCCCGCAGCAACATTGAGCACCATATAGGTGGTGAGGAAGAACATGGAGAGGACAGGAGCGATCGCATCCAAGCTCCCCAAGCTCACCACTGCCAGCACAATCCCCAAGGTAAAGAGCGTGCCATACCTGGGATCATCTGTGGGGCCATTGCCCTTACCGAGCCAGCGCAGCTGTCTCGGCAGAATATTGTCACGAGCCAGCGCCTGCAAAATTCGCGGTGCGCCTAAGATGCTGCCGATCGCACTAGAGAGGGTAGCTCCCCACACGCCCAGCACAATCGAATCAATCAAAAGCTCACCGCCAATGGCAATTCGCTTCATCACCATCATGTCTGGGTTGAGCAGCGCATTCGATGCGGTCGGCGTCCGGGTCACCAAAATGTAGGGAATGGCCATGTAGATGACATAGCCCACAACCACAGCGGCCAGCGTACCGCGAGGAATCGAACGAATGGGGTCTTTGAGATCGCCTGACATATTTACGCCAGCCATGATCCCCGTTACCGCCGGAAAGAAGACCGCAAACACCACCCAAAAGCCTACCCTCGGCACCTCTGCCGCGTTGATCGCATCGGAGGGATCAACCGTCACATCGTGACCAAAAAATAGGGCAACTAGAGAGACCGCGATCGCCGCCATAATCACATACTGGGCCTTGATCGCCGCATCTGCCGAGATTAGCGCCAGCCCCGTCACCATCACCGTCGTCACCAGCGCCACTGGCACAATCGACATGGTTGGGAAAATCGTGTTGACACTCTCGGCAAAACCGATTGTGTATAGCGCCACCGAAAGCGCCTGGGCAAAATACAGCGGAATCCCGACTGCACCCCCGGTCTCAATCCCCAGGGAGCGGCTGATCATGTAGTACGCGCCGCCGGCTCGGATGACCTTGTCAGTGGCGATCGCACTGATCGACAGCGCCGTTAGAAACGTGATCGAGGTGGCGATCGTCACAATAATCAGGGTGCCAACAAGCCCCACCTGACCCACTACCCAGCCGAAGCGCAGGTACATGATCACGCCTAGAATGGTCAAGATAGACGGCGTGAACACACCGCCAAAAGTCCCCAGTCCAGTCGCTTCGTCCTTAGCAGGCAGCGTTGCAGCTTGAGATGAATCTGAAGTCATAGCATTCCGAAAAGTGGATTGGACGATTGCCCTATTCTGGCCGTTCTATTGGTGAATAACATGCGACCCTCTAAAAAGATATCAGCGTTTACTCATGAGTGAGTCATCTCTATCCCAATGGCAGCGTCTGCTGGAAAATGTCGGTACCTGGCAAGGGTCGTTCACCCAACTGTCGCCCCAAGGAAAAATTTTGACCGACGTGCCGACCGAGGTGGCCCTGATTCCGCAAGATGGCGGTCAGGCGATGCGCCAGGAAATCCATCGCTACCCACCGGGAAGCCCTGCCCAAACTCAGGTTTTGGAGTATCGGAGCTTGAGCCGGGCCACGCTGTTTTTTGAAGGCGGCGCATTTTCTCAAGGGTCTACTCAATGGGGGCCATTTTCGCCATTCGGCGCAGAGCTAGGGCTTATCTTTGGAGAAAGACGGCTGCGCTTAGTGCAGCTATTTGATAAATCTAGCGAACTTCAGCAAATTACGCTGATCCGGGAGCAGCTAAAAGGATCGACCGCCCCCGAGCGAGACACCCTGCAACTCCCAGACCTGATCGGCACCTGGAGAGGAGAAGCGGTGACTCAGTACGCCGATCTGCGCCCCGACCAGCAGCAGGCAACTGAGCTCACCGTTGAAGCCGTCAGCGACAGCCAAATTCGGCAGACGATTACCTTTCGCAATTCGCCGCCGATCAGCACGATGGGCACGGTCTCAGGTCAGGTCATTTCATTCACAGAAGGCGCTCAGCTGGTGCAGGTACTGCTGTTGCCCGACGGCGCGTCGGCCACCTGTCCGACGCGCATTACGCCGCGCCAGCCGCTATTTCTAGAAGCGGGCTGGCTGCTAGATGCCCATACTCGCCAGCGCCTGATTCGCAGCTATGACGCTACCGGGGCTTGGGCCAGCCTTACTTTAGTCACCGAAAAGAAGCAGTAAGCATCACTGCCTCGTCAGCTTGCGTTCACCTACGCAAGCAAACCAACTTCTGAGCTAGCGATGCACTGGGTGCTGGCCGTAGAAAGGTATTACCGATGACCAATCGGGGCGATCGCCCTGCGCCCACCTCACCTTCGCTAAAGCCATAACGCTAGTCACCGAATCTGCTATTCCTGCTCCTGCCGCCAGTGGCGTAATTTCCTTCAGAGGTCGCTTCCAGGTAGCTACGATTTTTGACCACTCCATCTGCGGGACGACTCCCTCAGCAAATAACGGCGTCAAATCGCCCCGGTTATCAGGCCGGTAGATCGCGCCATAGACCGCTTCTCGTTTTGCAGACATAGCAACGGCAATATCTTCTATGGGGTCGAGGGGGGGGTGAGCGAGTGATTGAGCGGCGATCGCTGCCAAAGAAGACACCCCAAACAGCGGAATCTCTAGCTGCTGCGCCAGTGTCCGCGCTGCGACCACGCCAATTCGAGTCCCCGTAAAACCACCTGGCCCCTTTGCTACAGCAATAAAGCTTAAGTCCTGCCAGCTATAGGGCTGCATAAATTCTATGAGCTTGACGTGCAGGTGGCTAGAGACCTCCCGGCCTAAGTCCCAAACCTGATGGCGTTTCACCGCCTCCCTGGGATCGATAGCGGCAAGCGCGAGGCCGAGCTGAGGGCTGGTGGTATGAATGGCAAGGCCAAGCATAGAAAAACTAAAATAGAGAAACATGTGATCGCCTTTGGATCATGCCACGTTGTGTCTTCTGAATTCAAGCAAGTTCACACGCTGTTTACCAATAAGGAACTGGCTTCTGACCTAAATTCAGCGGATCTTCTGAGGTCGCACCCCAGCATGGCCAAATTCCTTCAGTGGATTGCCAAGCAAGATCCTTATAAAAAAGTGCGCACCCGCCGCTAGTCACACGCCCGAAGCCGAAAGCGCATCATCAGCGGCAAATGGTCAGAAGACTTACCGGCGGCGCTAACCACTTTAGTCTGAATCATTTCTATCGTGCTGGGCGTGTACCAAATGTAGTCCAGCTTGTACTTAGGGCTATCAGAAGGGAACGTGGGGGACTCGGCCCATTCAGCTTGGGGCACCGCCGCCGCAAACTGCTCAGATTTGGCCATCTCCTGAATAGACAATTTGGTTTCTACATCCGTTCGATTGAGCGCGCTATTGAAGTCGCCCAGCACGATGACCGGGTGCGTTTTGGCGTAGTCTTCGGCAAGCTTTCGCACAAACTGGGTCTGGCTCACCCGAGTCGGCTCATCAAACGCCTCTAAATGAACGTTGATCACGATCAGCGGTTTAGTGTCGAGAAGAATCTCTGATACCTGCGCCAGGCGATCCAAATAAAATGCATTGTAGTAAAAGGGGTTACTGGCGACTTTTTCGAGGACAATGCGGCTGTTTTTCTGAATGGGCCGGCGACTGAGAATAGACTGACCCGAGAGAACTTTGCCAAATTGCGCAGCAGGTGGCCAGAAGGGAAACGGCACGTAGTTTTTGTCCCAGCTGATGGCGATCGCTCCAAAAAACAGCTCCAGTGCCTGAGCCATTGCCTTAGACTGGTCTAGACCGTAAGAACGCTTAGAACCAAAATCGATTTCTTGAAAGGCCACAATGTCGGGATCGACTGCCCTGAGCGCGGTGATCGCCCGCTGCCGATTTGCTTCAAAAAAGGCGCGGTCGGTAGCAGCCGTCGTATTGTTTGCCAGTCCTGAGAGATAGCCGAGATTGTAGCTGACAATGGTATGACTAGTCTCGTCAAGACTGGCAGATTCACCGTAGTTCAAGCCACCTTCGCGATAGTTGACGACCGCCGCGTAGTTTTGCTGACTGTAGCTGCCGGAGGTTCCCCAAACGTAAAAGAGGGCGATCATCGCCGTCGGTAGTCCCACCAGCAAACTCAGCCATTTCAACAGCATTTTCATCGCCTAATCCGCCTGATACTCTGCTCAAGACAACATATCTTGGTAGGATGATTCCCGCTGGGTAACCTGATCACAGCTTTTCCAAAACATCAATCCCACCCGTGGGCTGAGTGCAGTCGTTGGCGCAGCCTTCCCGCCGGAAATAGCCCTACCTCTTTCGGAGCTGCTAGATGTCCATCAAAAATATAATCTTTTTCGGTTTTCTGGGATTTATTCCCATTTCCCTAGCAGCTCACTTTTTAGGCGGGAGCGATCTGATTGTATTTGTCACCGCAGCTTTGGCGATTATCCCACTTGCCGGGTGGATGGGCACTGCCACTGAAGAAATTGCCGTCGTCGCTGGCCCCTCATTAGGCGGACTGATGAATGCCACGTTTGGCAATGCCACCGAGCTCATTATCGCCATCTTTGCACTCCGGGCAGGCTTGGTAAATGTCGTCAAGTCGAGCATTACAGGCTCTATTATCAGCAATTTGCTGCTCGTGATGGGCTTCTCCATGCTGCTCGGCGGTCTCAAGTTCAAAGAGCAGACCTTTCAGCCCACAATCGCCCGGCTCAATGCCTCTGCAATGAATCTGGCCGTAATCGCAATTTTGCTGCCCACCGCCGTTGATTTTACCTCTACGGGCATTGACGAACCGATTTTGCAGCGTCTCTCTATTGCTGTCGCCATTGTTTTAATGCTGGTGTATGCGCTGACGCTGCTGTTTTCGATGAAGACTCACGCTTACCTTTACGATGTCGGTATAGCGGAAGCCCCGCCTGAAACCGCTGATACTGAATCCAATTCACATCAGGAAAAAGCACATGAAAATGGACATGCGGAGCACAGTGACCCCCCCAATCTGAAGCTTTGGGTCGGCGTACTTTTAGCGGCAACGTTAGCCGTGGCAGTAGAATCCGAATTTTTAGTAGGCGCTTTAGAAGTCGCTTCTAAGCAGCTAGGGCTCTCTGAGCTGTTTACGGGGGTGATTATTTTGCCAGTGATTGGCAATGCCGCAGAACATGCCACCGCTGTCACCGTCGCTCTCAAAAACAAAATGGATCTCTCTTTGAATGTCGCGGTCGGCTCCAGCCTGCAAATTGCCCTTTTCGTGGGTCCGTTGCTCGTCTTGATCGGTGCGTTCATGGGGCAGCCCATGGATTTAGACTTCAACAACTTTGAACTGCTCTCAGTGGTGGTGGCGGTATTAGTCGCGAACTCCATCAGCGCCGATGGTAAGTCCAACTGGCTAGAAGGCACGCTGCTGCTAGCGACCTATACGGTTATCGGCCTCTCTTTCTACTTTCATCCGGTGATTGAAGGGATTGGCTGAGCTGAGTCCCCGCAGAGACTTCAAAGCAGAACACTTTGGGCTAATAAGATGAGATGATCACCGCAGCGATCGCCGCTGCTCAATACGGTTAATATGACACGGTCTAAACGACACCAAAGACACCTATCTCTGCGCTTTAAGCGTGAGCTGAATGACCTTGTGCGAGGTGTTTGCGGCGGTTTTTTGTTCGGCATTCCCCTGCTGTATACCATGGAAATATGGTGGATAGGGTCATCGGTAGCGCCGTCTCAGCTACTAGGGGTTCTCCTCACTACGCTGTTAGTCACCTACTTGCTCAGTCGCACGGCCGGTTTCCGCAAAGCTCAGGCATCCCGAGAGCGAGAGGCAGTTGGCGATGCGGTAGAAGCGATCGCGCTGGGCCTATTGTGCGCTGCTCTGATGCTCATCATCTTGCGGCAAGTGACGTTTGAGACCCGGCTGAGCGAAGCCCTCGGCAAGGTTATTTTCGAGAGCGTTCCCTTGTCGCTTGGGGTCGCGCTTGCCAACCAGCTTCTGCAAGACT
>JBARVU010000566.1:0-1551 GCA_049646425.1 Phormidesmis sp.
ATGGTGTAGCGATGAAAGCCCCCTGCCACATGATCAAAAATGCCGCCCAGGACTAAATCTAGGGCGCGCTGGCGGCAAATTTGGCCAAGGTCTAAGACGGTTTTAGAAATTAATTGACTGCCCTGTAGCGTTGCCAACCCATAGGGCATCATGGGGAAACTCGCCCCAGAGATATTAGGAATTAAAGCTTGACCACTTTCTCTCAAACCCCGCTCAAGCAAATCTTTTGTCAGGGCTTCTGTCAGGGGGGCTTGGTGAGAGTTGTTTTCCACTGCGGGCTTCAGCTCTGTTAACACCTGAGACTTAATAGACGCTAATTGCCCCAGGTCATTTTCATAGATGTTGTGCAAGCTTTTGAGCACCTTTAAAAAAGCGGGCTTTCCGTAGCGAGACTCAATCGGAAAATAGGTTCCCCCATAGAAAGGGATCAAATCATCGGGTGAGAGAAACACATTTAGGGGCCATCCCCTTTGCCCAATCATTAGCTGAAGAGCCTGCATGTAGAGGCTGTCGAGATCGGGGCGTTCTTCGCGATCTACTTTGATGGGCAGAAAATGAGTATTTAGGTAATGGGCGATCGCGCTATCAGAAAACGCTTCTCGCTCCATCACCGTGCACCAGTGACAGCTCGAATAGCCGATAGAGAGAAAAATAGGCCGATTGGTTTGGCGGGCGAGTGCGATCGCCTCATCCCCCCAAGTCCACCAGTCAACTGGATTGTCAGCATGTTTTCGCAAATACAGGCTCTGAGCGAGAGCTAACCGATTGGGCATAGGACTTGGGAAAATGAGGAGCTCAGGCGGGGATCCAACTAAGCAGGTCTAAGACACCGGCTGTCTCACAGGCACAGCGTCCGGCTGCTTAATCGTGGTTGCAGGCATCTTCGATGTTTCATTCGGAATTCCCTTAATCGGACATTCTTCTGTGCCTACCGTCGAGCGAGTCAACGCCTCTACCTTTTCCTTCGCTTTCTCAGGATCCAATATCCATTCTCTGTAAAACTCATAAGGACATTCCATCATACCCTCATCGCCATCGCCGGAATTAAGCATGCCGGTATAGCCACGGTGCAGTAGCTTGAAGAGGTGGTTTTGAGACTGAGAATGCTTGCGGAAGTCCCGAATCGCAAATTTAGAGAGTGCAGCATACTGAATGCCGTTTTCTTCTTCGCCACATTCTCCCAGCGTGCGGCCATCAAACCCAATTACAGCAGAATGTCCAAAGTAACTATAAACCCCATCAAAGCCAGCAGCGTTGGCAACGGCAACATAGGTGTTATTCATCCAAGCCATGGCCTTGGACACCATGACTTGTTGTTCCTTGGATGGATACATATAGCCCTGGCAGCGGATAACTAGCTCAGCTCCCTTCATGACGCAATCACGCCAAATCTCTGGATAGTTGCCATCATCACAAATAATAAGAGAAATTTTTAACCCCTTAGGCCCCTCACTCATATAAGTACAGTTGCCTGGATACCAACCCTCTATAGGCGTCCAAGGCATGATCTTGCGGTATTTTTGAACAATCTCACCTTTGTCATTCATCAGA
>JBARVU010000567.1:0-5289 GCA_049646425.1 Phormidesmis sp.
CAGTTCATCCCTATCAGCGGCATACAGCTTCAGTCCATGCTTCGCTCGCGACACCGCCACATAAAACGACTCTCGATTCGTCGTTTTCTCACTCATCAGCGCCAACACCCGGTCAGCCGTCTTCCCCTGAGCGCTGTACGTCGTGCTCACCCACGCATAGTCCACATGCTGATGTCCTGATAGCGAAAACCATCGGGACTGCCCAGCTTCATCGACCGTCCGCACAATCCCGCCATCCAAAACGTCAGCTACCGTGAACTGCTGGCCGTTACGGGTTTTCGTTGCCCGGTCATTCTTTGTCCAGCGCAGGCGATCGCCCACCGCAACATCAATCATCTGCGCCGCATACACGCTCTTCCGCTTACACTGCGCGGGGTCAACACTGAGCAATTGACCATCCGCCGTTTCCACTACGAGCCGATGAGCCGCCCGCTCAATACTTATCACCGTGTAGTGCTGATACTTCGCCAACCCCTGCTTCTTGTAATCCTGAGTTGGCATCAGCACATCTCCCGGCTCGTAAGCGACAAGATACTGAGCCTGAACCTGAGTCAAATCCTTTCGCCGCAAACTCGAAAATGCCAAAGCATCCTGGCCCAGCGTTCCTTCAGCCTGGAGCGATCTCCGCAACTGCCCAACCAATGCCAACCGTTCCTGATTCGTCCCGGCCAAGAGCAAGGTTTCAGATCGCTCTTCCAGTGACAGCGCTAAATAATCACTAACCATCTGGTTAATTTGACTGTCCGTATCCGCCTCAATCTGTAAGCATCCCGCTTGCTCAAGCACATTGATACCGCGAGCAACACTCCCCTCAGAAATCAGCCGTACCGCAAGCTCTTCAGTCTTCTGCCGCAAGCTGTTGTCCAATCTAGCGAGGGTAATCCCGCCCGCCTGCAAACTCTTGAACGGATTGCCTGCTTCCACTGCCGATAGTTGCTTGGTATCACCGACCAGCAGCACCCTGGCATTTTCCCTTTGGGCTCGCTGAAGCAGCGCGTGAGCATCCTTCATGCTCAGCAACCCGGCCTCGTCGATGATCCACAGTGACGGTTCAGGTTCTTGAGGCTGCGAAACTAACAACCCTGCCACCGTACCTGCATCAATTTGTAGGGCTTCACCCAACGTATGAGCGGCTTCGGCACTGGGCGCAAAGCCTCTGACTCGGTAGTCTTGGGCTTGAGTGATCGCTCTTACCTTGTTCAGCGCATACGTCTTTCCCACACCCGCCGACCCTTGCCACGCCATCACCGTATCTGGCGTACTTATTACCCGCTGAATTGCCTGCTGCTGCTCTGGAGTGAGCGATGTATCCGTTAGCCGTTCGTCAACTTGAGAAAGAGGGGCGATCTCATTCACCTGCCCCTGTCCTTCTCGCATCAGCCGAATCGTCTCTAGCTCCAAGCGAATCGCCGCCTGTGTCGTCACACGGTTTTCATCGATCCGAACCAGCTCAGGATTGCTCTCGATGTCCTGCTGCAACTGGTCAAAGCTGGTCTGCCCCAACTGATGCTCAAACACAAACCGCTCCAGGGCCGTTCGCCTAAACACCGATTCCCGTTCGCTGCAATGCTGGATAGCAAGCTCAATCTCAGAAGTGGCGATCGCATCTGGTCTAGCCGCCTCAACCCCTGCTGCCGCCTGCGACTTAATTGATTGCTCACCACCTTCCCTAAATCTGGATTCCGGTAGCGCTGGCAACGCCAAATTCTCCAACTGAAGCAGCCCATTCCATCCCCGCACTAATTGCTCTGGCTGCATTGGTGTCGGCTTACGCTTGCGAGACTTCAACGCTGCTGCCTCATAGATCGCTAGGCGCGATCGCAACACCCTTCCATCCGCACTGAAAAGCGTTTTCCCCTCCGCCTCCCACAGCGCTACCAGCGACTCAATCTGCTGCCTGCGGGTTGAGAACAGTTTGAGCAGTTCTGGTGAGTAGCCGACTAGCTCAAACTGTCCGTGGGCTTTTGGTTCGATGACGTAGCCGTGGTTTTGGAGAGCGATCGCCAACTCGTTCTGGTAGATTTGCCCCAGTAGCTTTTTGTTGGCGATCGCCCCCTCATTCGCAAAGCTGAACCATCTGCCATCTGGCAACTGCGTCGCATTCATCACCACACAATGACTATGCAACTGCGGCTCCGCCTCCCGATTCGTCGCATGGGGAAACACCGCCGCAATCACATTCCCCGTCGTTGTTCTTTGCCGACCCATCTCAGTCGAAACCCGCGTCTGCGCGTACCGCTCTTCCAATACAGATAGTGCCTTCGCCACTGCCTGATGATGTGCTGCCAGCACCCGCTCATCCCGCTGTACCAGTGCCGCTACGCTCACACTCTTCGGCGCACTGAACGTAAAATCCGTCGCCGCCCGTCGCTTCTTCGGGTCAATATCTTTCCCTGCCAACACCTCGCCATTTGGCCCAATCCCGCCCAGCAGCTCACCAAACACAGCCTTTTCCACTGTGCCAGTTAGCTCTAAATTATCTGCACCCTTCCCTAACCAAAACGAAGCCTCATGCTGCTCCTCCTTGGTGTAGTAGTCATCTTTGACGAAATAGTTCTCAGCTTGTGCAGCCGAAAGGTTGCTCGTAGACAGCATGGCAATTCGCGTCTGAAACGGGGCGAACTAATGGTTGGAACACAGAAAAATTCTTAAACCGGTTGCGCTGCGGGGTTTATGAGATTTTTTGCCAGCAACCTGGCGTCCTGTGTGGCATTTCCGGCGGAGTCCCTAAAAGGGCGTAGCTTCGTGGTCGGGATTTACCGCTCATTCCAATAATAAACCAATATCTCCCATTTATCAATCGTGTGGTTAACCATATATTATTATTAACCGTAATGAACCAGTTGCTATAAAAGCTTGATTAATATGGCGATGCAGCGTTTTTATGTTCACCATGACCCAAACTACGGTGGCTTCGGCCACAATCCATATCGCCGGAGACGTTGGGGCATCCACCTCTAAGTTCTTCTATCGCACCCAACCCGGACAGGCTGTGCCAGTTGGATGGACTTAGGTCTGAACGAATCGGCCTTACCCTAGTCTCAACGCAGGCGGTCGTCCTCAAGACAGCATCTAGCTGAAGAACGATTCCGAAGTCGTCCTGGTCGGAGAATCAGCTAAAGCCTTTCTCGACAGCACCGGCCTGACTGCGAATAAATCAGTTACGAATGTCTGACTGCCATGGCCTATTCCGGGGGCTTATCAGTAAACTAACCAAAGTAGTTGCCTAGTAAACCAACGCTCTGACCCAGACTATGCCTCGCAAACGTTCCCTCGACAGCACCAGCGACCGCCAGCGCATCCAGTTCGCCTACAACGCCGACTGCGATACCCGCATTGGTGAGGTTTTTCAGTACCTGCTGAAGAGTGACAAACTGCCGAGTCGCAAGGGTAAGCACAAGGGATTAGATGCCATGACCGCTTATTGGCAAGCGTTTGCCTGTCAGGAGAATGACTCGCTGAGTGAGGGGGAGAAGCAGGCGATCGCCCTCGAATCCATCGAAGCCCTCTCCCAGCAAATTGACCTCATCCGCCAGACCTACGGCATTGAATCACCCGCAGTAGCCGACGCCACAATCAACTCGACTGAGATCAGACAGGTCGTGGCTGAAGTGGTTCAAGAGCTAGTGACCAGCGGTGCAGTCTCACCCAACGTAACTCACGCTATCGATACTGCTGTTATGGAGCGATCGCCAAACCAAACCGAAGGCGTTGACTTCGATGAGGATGCTTTACTTGGCGGACTCTTCGAGGGCGCTGAGATAGCGAAGTAGCAGGTAAAGCAAGATGGCACTCAAACCCAAACAACCGAGCAACGAGGCAGGCAAAGCTGCTCGCCAGCAGTATCTAGAGCTTGCCAAGCGGGTGACGGGTGAGCCAAACCTGGACTACGCCACGCTCTATCAGCGCTTCGCAGAAAACGACTGGGCCGCTGTCAAACTCGACGATGCTGTGGCGGTGCGCTCTCTCAAAGCGGGCAACTCCCCGAAGCAAACGGTCGGCATTCTCCACCAAAGCCCCTACCTCCAGTATCAGGTGCATCACCGCAACGTCCCTTTAGCCCCCATGAGCCAGTACGTGCGCTCGACGGTGCTAAAGAGCGTTCAGCAATTCAAACCAGCGCAGCCTCAGCAACGGAGTGCGTCACGAAGCTCCGAAATCGAGAACGATTAGCCTTGCGGCTGCGCTTGCAATCTAACCAAATTATTCAAGCGTTATCATCATGCTTCTCTTCGTCAGCAAAAAGCAGGCATCCGAGTGCCTGGATCTCAGCAGTTCTACGCTCGAAAAGTACCGGCTCAACGATGTCATTAGCTTCCGCTCCTATCTACAAGAGAGATGATTTCTTGCTGAATGAGCTGGTCTAAGTGCTCTGAGATATGACAGGCTGTGGCTTCGCTATGCACCAAAAGGCCCATTTCCATGTTGAGTGAAAGCGCATAGTTGGTCAGGTTTGCGCTGGTAATAAAGAGATGGCGACGATCTGAAATTGCAACTTTCATATGTAGAGATCCATGCTTACCTGCGGCGTCTCTGGGCCTTTTAGCTTTATCCCACTCATACACATCTGCTCTGGTTGAGATCTCTTCTCCTAGCCCTGCTTTGACGCCAAATGGAGCGAAAGCATCTCCCTCGTTGGTTTCTGCAATGATTCGGATTTGAACGCCTCGATCTAAGGCGGCGATTAAAGCCTTCGTTAACGTTGGCACTTTATAAACGGCAAAGCTCACGAGCGTCAGCTCTGCTACTGATGAACGGATGAGCTGTAACAGAACTTGCTCGGTGCGGCGAACGGGGATTCTAGAAACTTCTGGGCCTGTCCAAACGACCTCGATGTTCAAAGCTTCTTGACTGCGCTCAACACAGTAGCGCGTAGACCGTAGGGCCGTCGCAATTGATGCGCCATTGAGTTCAAAATTGTCTTCGTACCAGATTGTAAGTAGCCCTGTAAGCGCCTGTCGCCAGGTCGATTTGGGAAGCTGTTGAAGTAATGGTCGCCATGCTATTTCACTGTCTGTAGCCTGGGGCAGGTCGGCAATAAGGGCAGAAACGGTGTTGAGGACAGAGGGCGGTAGCTGCTGAGCAACGGTGTGAATTTGGGCCAGCAGTCGAGGGGAGAGTTCATTCAAGGCGCTATTCCCGCTCGAAGAAGGCAAAATTGGCAGCCGTTTTGATCGTGATTTTATTGACAGTGGGTACCAGCAGGGCTCTGTCGAGATACTTGTTGCCGCGTTCGCAGGAAGTCTCCGGGCTAAACAGGCAGGCATGGCAGGCCGACCAGTGCAGGGT
>JBARVU010000568.1:0-6405 GCA_049646425.1 Phormidesmis sp.
CAATAGGCCAGCATGGTCGCGAACAAAATGGCAAAGGCAGCATTGTCTAGCCAGCTTTCTAAATCTGCCAGGCTCAGAGTCACAAAATCCATAGAGCAGTTGATTATTCAGTCTTTTTTAAGCTTAGGGACTGATCCCTTATTGTATATCTTACCGATAGGAGATACGAACGGCTATGAAGCGGGTGAATGTTAATATCCTTCAGGGCTTTCTCTACTCGGCTCTAAGCGCTGGCTCCCTTTTTAGCAGCTATCGTTGAGTGCCCTCTAAGCGTTGTCTAAGCTACGGCTATTCGCCTAAATTGCGAGTAGCCTGACGAGTAAATACACGGCGATACAAAATTCACTTGAGAGAACAATCATGGACGCGGCTGCACTTTGGAAACGCTATCAAGACTGGCTTTACTACCACGAAGGACTGGGTATCTATGTCGATATCAGCCGCATGAGTTTTGATGAGGCGTTTGTTCAGCAGCTTGCTCCTCGCTTTGATCAAGCGTTTGAGGCGATGACAGCGTTGGAGGCAGGCGCGATCGCCAACCCCGACGAAGATCGCATGGTCGGCCATTACTGGCTGCGCAATCCGGATCTAGCCCCTTCTGAAGCGCTCAAGCAGGCTGTGACTGAAACCCTGAGCGCGGTCAAAGACTTTGCTCAGAAAGTGCGCAGCGGTGAGATCACGCCGCCTGGGGAGCCGCGCTTTACCGATATCCTTTCTGTCGGCATTGGCGGCTCGGCTCTTGGCCCTCAGTTCGTTTCTAAAGCTTTAGTCGATCCCAATCCGGACGTTGAGATTCACTTTATTGACAATACTGACCCGGTGGGAATTGACCATACGTTTGAGGAGATTGGCGATCGCCTCAAAAGCACCCTGGTACTGATTATTTCCAAATCGGGTGGCACCCCCGAAACCCGCAACGGCATGGTCGAAAGTAAAGCTGCCTTCGAAAGGGCTGGACTTGACTTTACCAAGCAGGCCGTCGCCGTCACCGGTGAAGGCAGCAAGCTCGACAAAGTCGCCAAATCGGAAGGCTGGCTAGCGACTTTCCCAATGTACGACTGGATCGGGGGACGCACGTCTGAGCTATCAGCAGTCGGTCTACTGCCTGCTGCCCTGCAAGGCATTGACATTCAGGCGATGCTCGACGGCGCTAAAGAAATGGACGATGCCACCCGCGTGGCCAGCATTCGCGAAAACCCAGCGGCTTTACTGGCCATCTCCTGGTACTTTGCAGGCAATGGCAAGGGGGAAAAGGACATGGTCGTTTTACCCTACAAAGACAGTCTTTTACTCTTCAGTCGCTACTTGCAGCAACTGGTGATGGAGTCGCTAGGCAAAGAGAAAGACCTCGATGGCAATACGGTGTATCAGGGCATCGCTGTCTATGGCAATAAAGGCTCAACGGATCAACATGCCTACGTTCAGCAGCTTCGCGAAGGTGTGCCTAACTTTTTCGCTACTCTGATTGAAGTGCTTCAGGATCGTCAGGGGGCTTCAGTCGAGGTAGAACCGGGTGTGACCTCGGGAGACTACCTATCTGGGCTCCTTCAGGGCACCCGTCGGGCGCTTTTTGAGAATCACCGCGATTCGATTACGATCACCGTGCCAGATGTCGGCCCTCGCATGGTGGGTGCACTGATCGCGCTCTATGAACGAGCAGTGAGTTTGTATGCTCATTTGGTAAACATCAACGCCTATCATCAGCCGGGCGTTGAGGCCGGTAAAAAGGCGGCTGCTGCTGTGCTAGATCTGCAAAATCAGGTGAAAGACGCTTTGAATGAATCAGGCGCGCCAATGTCTCTGAGCGAGATTGCAGACAAGATAGAGGCGACAGACAAAATTGAGAACATCTACAAAATTGTCCGTCATCTAGATGCCAATAAACGAGGCGTCAAAATCGAGGGTGATCCTAGTCAGCCTGAGGCGCTGAAGGTTTCTGCAAGCTAGTTTTTTTGCATAAACAATCGCACTTCACGTCGTATAAAAGACAGCTTTGTGGCTGCGTTCGCTGAGTGGCTAGTCCCTTTTAGCGCTTATGCTGCGTTGCTGCTCATAGTAACGATATACAGAGCCATAGTAGAGGGAGTGTCAGTCATAACAGACGGAGGGGTCCTTTCTCTGCTGCTGATAGCAGTGTCTTTGGTATCGGCAATAGTCACACTGGCAGGCTGGGCGCTGATCGGGATTCCTCTGGCTGTGGTAATCAGTGATCGGCAGATTCGTAAGCTCTGGTTTATGGTTCTGATACATGTTGCGGCTACAGTCATCGCGACTGCTATTTTGGCGCTTCTTCTAGAGCTGTTTGAAAGTTTAGGCATAGGCCCTAGCCTTTTCGCTGACTTAGGCGATTTCTTCTTTATCGCAGGTTGGGCGGCGATAATTGGAGCCGTGGGTGGGTGGAAGTTTTGGGCGCTGCAACGATCCCCCTGAGGAATGCGGTCACATCTATGCGATGCCTTTTAGAATAAACACTGGTAAGGGCTGAAGCTTTTGCTGGTGGTTTGCTTTTTTGGTTTGCTTTTTAACTTACATTCATGGCCTTTTCTTCGATTACGCGCGCGATCGCCCGCACAGCTCTGGGCCAAGAACTGGTCACCAAGCTCGGCAAACAGCGGGTTCTACAGCTCAGCGGTGCCCCTAGACTCCCTAAAGGGCTGGTCGCTTCGGCTTTAGCGCAGGCTCAGAATCAGCCACTACTGGTGATCGCAGCCACCCTCGAAGAGGCCGGTCGCTGGGCGGCTCAGCTAGAGGCGATGGGCTGGGCGACGGTGTCCTTCTATCCCACCTCCGAGTCGTCGCCTTACGATGCGTTTGATCCCGAGTCAGAGCTGACCTGGGGACAGCTTCAGGTACTGTCTGACCTGATTAACGGCAAAGCTCAAAGCGACAGTTTGCCGCCGGGATCAAAGCACTTAGGCGCGATGGCGATTGTCGCGACTGAGCGGGCTTTGCAGCCACATCTGCCGCCCGTAGAGGTGTTTCGGCCCTACTGCCTGGAAGTTACAATGGGCATGGAGCTAAACCTTAAAGATCTAGCGCTGAGCCTGGCTAAGTTAGGCTATGAGAAAGTTTCTACAGTAGAGACTGAGGGGCAGTGGAGCCAGCGCGGGGATATTGTCGATGTCTTTCCGGTGGCGGCGGAGCTGCCAGTCAGACTGGAGCTGTTTGGCGATGAGCTAGAGCGGCTGCGGGAGTTTGATCCGGCGAATCAGCGATCGCTCGACCGCATTGAAACCCTGCTGCTCACCACAACTGACTACGGCCCGATTATCTCAGCCTCCTTGGAAAAGCAAGGACTGTTGGCAGGTCTGCTGCCGCCCGAAGATCAGGAAAGCTTTGAGAGCAGCCAGCAGGTAGAAGGCATCCGGCGGTTTATGGGCCTCGCTTTTGAGCAGCCCGCCTCGCTGCTCGACTATCTGCCTGAAAATACGCTGATTGCTTTGGATGAGCCCGCACAGTGTCATGCCCACGCTGACCGGTGGCTAGAAACTGTAGAAGATCGCTGGGCTGAGACGCAAATGGCCCTTCAGGCCAGTGATGACATTCAGCTACCGTCAACGGGACTCCCTAAAATTCATCGCCCTTTTACTGAAGCGCTCGAAGAACTCAGCCTTTTTCAGCGCCTGGAACTCTCAGAAATTGCAGAAGAGGGTGTTGGTCTGAACCTGGCGAGCCGGTCTATTCCAACGATTCCTCATCAGTTTGGCAAGCTGGCAGAAGTCTTAAGGGCAGAGCGCGATCGCAAATTCTCTCCCTGGCTGATTTCTGCTCAGCCCTCTCGCTCAGTTGCCCTGCTGCAAGAGCACGACTGCCCGGCTCAGTTTATTCCAAATCCCAAAGACTATCCGGCCATCGACAAGCTGCAAAGCCAACGCATTCCCATCGCGGTCAAGTATTCAGGGCTGGCCGAACTCGAAGGCTTTATTCTGCCGACCTTTCGCATCGTGGTTGTCACCGACCGTGAATTTTTTGGTCAGCATACGCTTGCTACCCCAAGCTACGTTCGCAAGCGCCGCCGCGCTGCCTCTAAGCAGGTCGACCCCAACAAGCTACGGCCCAATGACTATGTGGTGCATCGCAACCATGGCATCGGTCAATTTTTGCGGCTTGATAGTCTCACAGTCGATGACGAAACCCGCGAGTATTTAGTGATTCAATACGCTGATGGTTTGCTGCGAGTTGCAGTCGACCAAATGGCGGCACTGTCGCGCTATCGCACCTCGGTAGAACAGCGGCCTCAGCTCAACAAAATGACGGGCAAAACCTGGGAGAAGACCAAGGGCAAAGCTCGCAAGGCTATTCAGAAGGTGGCGGTCGACCTGCTCAAGCTCTACGCCAAGCGGGCTCAAATGCAGGGCTTCACCTATCCCGAAGATATGCCGTGGCAGCAGGAGCTAGAAGACTCTTTTCCCTACGCGCCGACGCCCGATCAGCTCAAGGCAACGCAGGATGTGAAGCGGGATATGGAGAGCGATCGCCCCATGGATCGCTTAGTCTGCGGTGATGTGGGCTTTGGCAAAACCGAAGTCGCCCTCAGAGCAATGTTCAAGGCCGTGACCGCTGGCAAGCAGGTAGCGCTTCTGGCCCCGACCACAATTTTGACCCAGCAGCACTACCACACGCTCAAAGAACGCTTCGCCCCTTACCCAATTCAGATCGGACTGCTTAACCGCTTTCGCACGGCCAACGAGCGCAGGGATATCCTGCGAAGACTGATCTCCGGCGAACTCGATGTGGTCGTCGGCACCCACCAGCTACTGGGGAAAACAGTCAAATTCAAAGACTTGGGCCTGTTAGTCGTAGACGAAGAACAACGCTTCGGGGTGAACCAAAAAGAAAAGATCAAGGCGATGAAAGCTCAGGTAGATGTGCTGACGCTGAGCGCAACGCCGATTCCGCGTACCCTGTACATGGCGCTCTCTGGTGTACGAGAGATGAGCCTAATTACCACGCCGCCGCCTGCTCGCAGACCGATCAAAACGCATCTATCGCCTTACGATGCAGAGAAAGTGCGTGCCGCCATTCGCCAAGAGCTAGACCGGGGCGGGCAGATATTTTACGTAGTGCCCAGAGTCGATGGGATTGAAGAGGTGGCGGGGCGAATTCGAGAGGCGGTGCCAGGGATTCGGCTGGCGATCGCTCACGGACAAATGCCCGAGGGCGAACTCGAAGCGACCATGCTCACCTTCGGCAGCGGCAACGCGGATCTGATGGTCTGTACGACCATCATTGAATCTGGGCTCGATATCCCCAGAGTGAATACCATCGTCATTGAAGATGCTCACAAGTTTGGCCTCTCCCAGCTCTATCAGCTGCGCGGACGGGTCGGGCGCTCAGGCGTGCAGGCCCATGCGTGGCTCCTGTATCCCAATCAAAACAAGCTTTCTGACAAAGCCCGCAAGCGTCTGCGAGCCATTCAGGAGTTTACTCAGCTGGGCTCCGGCTATCAGTTGGCGATGCGCGACATGGAAATTCGCGGCATTGGCAACCTGTTGGGCGCGCAGCAGTCCGGCCAGCTAGAGATAATTGGCTTCGATCTCTACATGGATATGCTCGAAGAATCGATTGCGGAAATTCGCGGGCAGGAGATTCCCCAAGTTGATGAAACTCAAGTTGACCTCAAGGTTACAGCTTTTATCCCAGCAGACTACATCCCGGATATCGATCAAAAAATGAGCATATACCGGGCGCTGGTCGGCGCGTCTACTCGGCGAGAACTGATGGAAATCGTGGCCGATCTCAATGACCGCTATGGGAGCTTACCACCAGCAGTTGGGCAGCTCATTAAAGTACTTGAAATTAAGCAGATTGCTCAGCCCTTAGGATTTTCTCGCATCAAGCCAGAGGGCAATCAGAATATCGTTATGGAAACGCCCATGGAAAAACCTGCCTGGAATTTGCTGCAGGAAAAGCTGCCGGGACATTTGCGATCGCGCTTCGTCTACGCCCCCGGCAAAGTCACCGTCCGAGGCTTAGGCGTCCTCAAGCCAGACAAGCAGATTGAAAGCCTGATCGACTGGCTAGGACAAATGCAGAGCGCGCTCAAAGAACCTGCGCTTTCCGGTACCACTTCGTAACTTCCAGGCGGGTTAATCAGCATCTCTGTCTAAAACTGGTCGTTACTGTATCCGCTGTCTGCCGCTTCGTTTTCTCGCTTAGAGCCCAGCAAATCTAACTGGTTGACCCGGATCACCGGGCTGGTGCGCAGAGCACCCGTGCTGCGATCTTGCCAGCTATCGAGCTTGAGCGAACCGGTCACCCCAATCAAACGACCCTTGCGAACATAGTTCGCCATGATTTCTGCGGGCTTACCCCACACTTCGATCTTAAACCAATCGGGCTGGTCGTTTCGAGTGCGTCGATTGACTGCCAGCGTGCAGTTTGCCACCACGTTTCCAGACTCAA
>JBARVU010000569.1:0-11200 GCA_049646425.1 Phormidesmis sp.
TAGCGGCTTCGGCGATCGCCTGCTGCTCAGCATTCTCATAAAAAATGGCCGAGCGATACTGACTGCCTTTATCACAGAACTGCCCGGCGTTGTCCAACGGGTCTATGTTGTACCAAAAGGTTTCTAGCAGCGTTTCGTAGCTTACCTGCTCAGGGTCGTAGCGAACCTGCATCGCTTCTATATGACCTGTCCCACCGTTAGAAACCTCGCTGTAGGTCGGATTTTCGAGGGTGCCACCGGTATAGCCCGATGTCGTAGAAACTACTCCCGGCAGCTTGTCAAAGGGCTGCTCCATACACCAGAAGCAGCCACCTGCGAAGGTAGCTGTCGCCAGGTCAGCACCTGCCGCTATGTTTGATACAGCTAAACCGGGCTCAGCCGCAGCGTTGGCACCTGGGTAAATTTGATCGGGCGCATTGGTTTGCGAGCAGCCTACCGTTGCCAAACTCACTGCTAAAACACTAAACCCTACTAAAAACTTCATTGCGAGACGTTTTCCAATTGCTGTCATGCTTAAACTATTTACTAAACTGCTGCCACAAGTACACCGCTGCGCTTTCGCCAGCTTGTCTCTTTACTATTCTCCTTCATTCTTTTGAGCTTAACCATAGACGCGCAACTTCCTTTGCTGCTCGGTAGCTTAGTGCGACCCTACTGCGACAGCGTTGGCCAGTTCTCATTCGCCTGCACAATAAATCCTGGCTGGTCTTTTTGCCAGGTGCTTTGAACTTTTTTATTGGCATTGAGGTATAGCTTGTCGTCCACGACGCTCCAAGCATTTGGATCGACAGCTACCAAAACGTTCTTAGCAGCCACTGCCCAAGCGCAAAAGCCGCCGTACTGAGGCGCGTATTCCTCAGGGGCACTGGCAAACTGATCACGGTTTTCGGCGCTGGCAAACTGCCAGGTCACCCCGTTCCAGTCGTAGGTATATTCGGCGC
This sequence comes from Phormidesmis sp., assembly GCA_049646425.1. Classification (GTDB taxonomy): domain Bacteria; phylum Cyanobacteriota; class Cyanobacteriia; order Phormidesmidales; family Phormidesmidaceae; genus Phormidesmis. The sequence goes on from JBARVU010000569.1 coordinate 942, forward strand.
TACCAGGCACATAGGCTGACTGCGTGAAGTAGGCAACTGGGTCTGCGCCCTGAATGGCGACGCCGTCTTCGACATAAGTTTTAGTCGTAGCTGGGGCGGTCTCAGTCTCAGCTGGATCTGCGCTGGTGGCAGTCTCAGCTGACGTATTAGTCGCTGTATCAGCCGCTGTATCAGCGGTGGTGGTAGGAGCGCAAGCGGCTAGCCCAAGGACTAAGCTGGCAATTGGAATCAAAACAAGCTGCAGGCGCGGTCGCTGCGAAAACCCCTGTCTTTTATCTTGTCCTTTATAAATATTCATTCTAGTTGACCTCACGGGTGGCTTTATCAGGTTACGTAAGTAGATTAGGGGAACCCTATGAGGGCAAGATGAGAGTCAACCGTAAACCTGATGAGATCTTGAAACCACCGACCCTAAGCGGATGTGACAAATCAAAAGTAGTCACATAAACTCAACCTGTTACAACTGAAAGCCCGCTCAATGGGGTCAGTTCTAAGAAAACGCTAAGAAACTTTAGAGCACCTGCTATAGTCCTTTTTACCATCAAACTTTTTTGAAATTACGCTGCTGGTGTTTTAGTTGACCTCGATATTTGGACGCGCTCATACGGCATCCATCGCCTGAAATCCCGCCTATCCGCATTTGAGACTGTACCGTTCGCTGCACCTGCTTAACTGCCGAAGATATGAAATCTGCCATTCGCCGCTTCACCACACTGACCGCACTCACTGCCACAGCGATTGTCGGCAGTGCGATTGCATCGACCAGTGCCCTTGCTCAAAACTACGGACAGCAGTCTATCCCTGCAGATCGAGCCGTTGCGATTGCCGAGCCGGTTGCCAACGGTAGATTCTACCGCCTGCTGGTGCTTGAGCAGCTATCGGATCAAAGGGCCTGTTTTGCCGAGCAAGCCGGCAGCCCGACCGTGGTTGAGCCACTGCTGCTCAACTTTGACTTCTCTGGCATTTGCGGTCGGCGTTCGGATAGTAATGGCTACTCTGTTCGTATCGGCAATGAAGATTTGAGCGGGCGCTATCGGTTGCAGGTCACTCGTCGCGGCAGTAGTTTAGTGCTGGTGGCCTTGCCAGGGGTTCTCCCCGGTCAGGACGGTGACCTGCCCGTCCTAGAGATTGGTCGCAGTAATGGCGTTGCTAACGATTTTGTTAAGCTCACCCTTGAGCCGGGCTGGCAGATCAGCCGTCGAACGCTCAACGGTAGCGCCCAGGGTCACGTTTATCTATCGAACGATCAGAGCTTAGAGACGGTGATTGCTCAGTCAGGCGGATCGCGTCCGATGACACCGACTGCGCCTACCGTACCTGCCCCCGCTTCGCCTGCCCCCTCAGCCCCACCGATTCTGAGTGGAGGGGCTTTACCAGCGCCGGGCACTCTGCCCTCCCCTTCACCCTCTGGCGGTGCCAGCAGCGAGGGTGTTTCCTACCAGGTAATCGTGCCGAGTTCCTCGATCATCGTGCAGGCGCGGGTGCGACAGGTTGCTTCTGATGCCTTTTTTGCCACTGTAGGCGGTGACCGGGTCATCCAAGCGGGCGTATTTCAGGAGCAAGGCCGAGCAAATGATCTGGTCTCTCAGCTTTCTAGTCGGGGGCTCAGCGCTCAAATCGTCGAGGGTCGTCGGGCGATTCCGTCGCCTAGCCAGCCCCCTAGCCAGCTTCCTAGTCAGCCTGCTGGCAGAGATACGTTTTATCAGGTGATTGTGCCGAACAGCGATTCCAACACGCGGGATCGCGTCAATGCCATTGAGTCAGGTGCTTTTCGCACGCAGGTGAATGGTCAGGCTGTGATTCAGGCGGGTCGGTTTCGGGAGCGCGATCGCGCCGAGCAGCTACAGCAGCGCCTTGCCGATGCGCGTCTGCCTGCCCGTATTGTTGAAAGCTCAGCGCCCGTTGCGATTGTTCCGAGACCGTCAACGCCGTCACCGGCCGTTCCTCGGCCTCGTCAGGGTCAGCTCACAGTAGTTATTGATCCTGGCCATGGAGGCCGCGATCCGGGTGCAGTTGGCATTGGTGGACTAAGAGAAAAAGACATTAATATTACGGTAGCTCGCCGCATGCAGCAGAGTTTGCAGGCCCAAGGAATCAACGTTCTGCTCACGCGTTCTGACGATCGCGAAATTGACTTGGATCCTCGGGTTGTTTTTGCAGAGCGAGCCGATGCTGACGTCTTTGTCAGCATTCACTCCAACGCCATCAGCCTCAGTCGCCCCGACATCAATGGGTTAGAAACCTACTATTATTCTTCGGGGCTGCGGCTCGCTCAAACCATTCACAACAATGTCCTGCGAACGACTGACCTGAGAGATCGCGGCGTTCGTCAAGCTCGCTTCTATGTACTCGTGAATACTTCTATGCCTGCTGTGCTGGTTGAGACCGGTTTTGTCACAGGCAGTGAAGACGCCGCTCGCTTTAGAAATCCGGAGGCTGTGAATGCGATCGCTGACGGTATCACTGGCGGCATCCTGCAATATCTAAACGTCCGATAGCGCCGGTTAGATCTCGAAAGCGCTGCCAGTAAGAAAGCGGAACCTTCCCAAACTCGTTAAAGTAAAGGAACGTTAACTTTATTTATGACAGGTCGGTTTGCTATGCGCGTACTTTTAATGACAGGGAAAGGGGGTGTCGGTAAAACCTCCGTCGCAGCAGCGACAGGTCTACGCTGTGCCGAAGTTGGCTATAAAACGCTCGTGCTAAGCACCGACCCTGCGCATTCACTGGCCGATAGCTTCGACACTGAGCTTAGCCATGACCCCAAAGAGATTCAGCCCAACCTGTGGGGTGCAGAGCTAGATGCCCTACGGGAGCTAGAAGGCAACTGGGGGGCGGTGAAGCGCTATATCACTCAGGTATTGCAGGCAAGGGGCTTGGAAGGTATCGAAGCCGAAGAGCTAGCAATCTTACCCGGGATGGATGAGATCTTTAGCCTGGTACGGATGAAGCGCCACTATGACGAAGCCGAATTCGACGTATTGATCATCGACTCTGCGCCGACGGGTACCGCGCTGCGATTGCTGAGCTTGCCTGAAGTTGCCGGTTGGTACATGCGCCGGTTGTACAAGCCGTTTCAAGCCATCTCGACAGCTTTGCGTCCCTTGGTAGAGCCCTTGTTTCGTCCCGTTGCTGGCTTTTCGCTGCCGACCAAAGAGGTGATGGACGCGCCCTATGAGTTCTATGAGCAGCTAGAAGCGTTAGAGAAAATTCTGGCTGACCCCACCATCACCTCAGTGCGGCTGGTGACAAACCCCGAGAAAATGGTGATCAAAGAGTCTTTGCGCGCTCATGCCTACCTGAGTTTGTACAACGTCGCCACGGATATGGTGGTGGCCAACCGGATCATTCCAGACAGTGTGAGCGATCCGTTCTTTCAGCGCTGGAAGGATCAGCAGTCAGTTTACAGAGAGCAGATTCACGCCAACTTTCACCCGCTACCCGTAAAAGAAGTACCGCTTTACTCAGAAGAAATGTGTGGTTTAGCGGCGCTTAACCGGCTCAAGGAGACGCTGTACGGCGATGAAGACCCGGCCCAGGTGTACTATAAAGAGACAACCTGAAGAGTGATTCAGGACGAGAACAGCTACAGTCTGGAAGTGTATTTACCGGGTATTCCCAAAGACCAGATAGAGCTGAGCAAAACTGCCGACGAGCTCAATATTCGGATCGGCAACCATCGACGCAACTTAGTGCTGCCTCAAGCTTTGGCAGCGCTTCAGCCAGCGGGTGCCAAAATGGAAAACGACTATCTCAAGATCCGCTTTGACACGGTGAAAATTTAGGTACTGTTATAGGTACTTTATACAAAGCTGAGCAGATGAAGAGGACAGCAGGCGATGACCGAACGGCTAGATCGAATAGAAGCAGCGATCGAGCGCAATGCAGCAGCTATCGACCGCAATGTGGCGACTATTAACCGCAATGCGGCGACTATTGACCGCAGCTTTGAATCCATCAGCCTATTGGCTGGCGGTTTTGAGTCGGTTAGTAATCGGATGTCGCAAATGCTCGACATCATGCAGCAAACCGAATCTGAGCGTCAAGCAGCTCGGATTCGAATGGATCAAATGATGGACGCTATCACTCGCGACCAGCAAAAAATCGCTGAGAACGAAAACCGCTTTGAGACTCTACTGGCCGAGTCTAGAGCCGACAGAATAGAGTCACGACGTCGATTCGAGGAAGAACGCGCAGAACGGCAGCGCCAATTCGAGGCTCAAAGCGTAGAACGGCAGCGTCTGCTTGAGGAAGAACGCGCAGAATGGCAGCGCCAATTCGAGGCTCAAAGCGTAGAACGGCAGCGTCTGCTTGAGGAAGAACGCGCAGAACGGCAGCGCCAATTCGAGGCTCAAAGCGTAGAACGGCAGCGTCTGCTTGAGGAAGAACGCGTAGAACGACAGCGCCAATTCGAGGCTGAGCGCGAAGAGCGTCTACGCCAGCTTGCTGAAGAACGTGAAGAACGATTACGTCAATTCGAGGCTCAAAATGCAGAACGACAACGTCGAGATGAAGAATGGCAGCGTCAAATCACCGCCCAAAATCAAGTCATCCAGGCGCTGCTTATGCAAATAGCAGACAACAATGACCGGATAAACCGACTAGAGGCGAGCTGATTTAGAGAAGCACTGGATTCTCTAGCTTTGGTGACTCTGCTCGATTTGCTGCTGCATCATTTCCACAGAGGTTGCGGGCGACTGGCAGCTCAATCCCTGGCATATGAGTGCCACTGCGCCTGAAGGTAAGCTCGGTTCGAGTTTGAGCATGGTTGTCAGGAGCGGCTGCTTTAATAGCTCAGAGATCTGTTGCGCCGACGTGCGAATCAATACAGGATGCGTAAACCAGTTGAGGGCACTCAGCAGGCTGGGACAGCCTCGGGGGACTTTTTGTAAAGCGGTGCTAAACCACTCTAGGGCAGTTTCAGCGCGGTTGAGATAGTCCTGATTTTCGGTGAGCAGGAATAGACGAACTAGGGAAGCGATCGCCACGCCATTTGCCGAAGGTAGCGCACTGTCCTGATAGGAACGCTCTTGCACAATCAGTTCACTGCCAGTCGCATTGAAGTAGCCGCCCTGTTCGCTGCCGAGCCGCTGATCGAACTGGGTTTGAAGCGCGATCGCCGCTGCCAGCCAATCATCTGCCTGCGCGATGTACTCGTCAAAACCCAAGCAAGCCTGCTGAATATCTAGGAGGGCCTTGATAAATAGTGCATAGTCTTCCGCCTGTGCGGGGACAGCTACCTGGCCATCGTAGCTGAGCCGGTAAAAGACGCCGTCTACGTGCTGCTGCTGCTGGATGTATTGGGCGGCCTGAAGGGCGATCGCCAGATAATCTGCCCGCTCAAACACAGCCGCCGCCTTTGCCAACCCTGAAATCATCAGCGCGTTCCAGGCCACAATCATCTTGGTATCGGTGACAGGAGGAATGCGACCCGGCCAGGTGCGACCTTTGGCAGCCTGAGCATCAATCGCCGGTTCAAAAATGGGCGTATCGTCAGGTTTTGCCCCGTAGCGTCCCTGAAAAAGCTTGTCGAGCGCGGTTTCTACTTCAGCGCCGAGCGGGCCACTGGCTTTGCGCTGTAACACATTGCGTCCCTCAAAGTTGCCAGATTCGCTGACTGTAAAGGCTGCCATGAGCACAGCTAGCTCGGTGTCACTCAGTAAATCTGACAGCTCAGACATCGACCAAACGTAAAAGTCTCCTTCTTCCGGTTCAATTGCCTCAGCGCTAGTGAAGTTGTCGGCATCCTGAGCAGCGTAGAAGAAGCCCGCAGCAGACTGCATTTCGCGGGTCAGCCATGCCACCGTTTTATCGACGGCGCGGGCGATCGCATCAGCCCGCTCCCCCGCCTGCCACACCTCAGCCAAAAACTCAACAATCTGACCATTGTCATACAGCATTTTTTCAAAGTGGGGCACCGTCCAGGTCGGGTCAACGGTATAGCGGTGAAACCCGCCCGCCACATGGTCAAAAATGCCGCCTGTGACCAGGTTAAAGGCCCGCTGTCGGATCAAATGCAGTCCGTCTATCGGCGCATCTGGGCTGTCTGCTGGGCGCTGGAGGTATTGATATCCTTGTAGCACCAGCCGCGCATAGGGAATCATTGGAAACCGATTACCCGCGTCGAACGGCATCAACGTCCGGGCGCAGGCGGCAATGCCAGCGGGCAGCAGTGCTTCGTCTAAGTCCCCTGCTGACAGCTGCGCAGACTGCTTAAGGCCGCTTAAAACTTGGGATTTAACGGAGGTTACTTTGTCAGTATCGGTATCGTAGAGATGGCGTAGCGCCTGCAACACCTGCAAAAAGCCAGGCCGGCCATAGCGGGCCTCTACTGGGAAGTAGGTTCCACCGTAAAAGGGCACTCGGTCATCTGGGGTTAAAAAAATATTGAGCGGCCAGCCACCCTGCCCTGCAATCATCTGCAGCGCCTGCATATAGATGCTGTCAATGTCGGGGCGTTCTTCTCGGTCCACCTTGATCGGTAGAAAATTAGCGTTGAGATAGGTAGCGATCGCCTCATCTGAAAACGCCTCACCCTCCATGACCGTGCACCAGTGGCAGCTAGAGTAGCCAATTGACAAAAAGATTGGCTTATTCTGCTGCTGGGCATACGCTAGTGCCTCGTCGCACCAGGGCCACCAGTCCACCGGATTCTCGGCGTGCTTTCTCAGGTACAGGCTGCTGCTATGAGCTAAGCGATTTGTCATAGGCTAAGAAAAACATCGCTATTAGGAAGGGCGCTTGTTTGAAGTCTAGCGCAGCCTGTGAGACCATCTTGAGACCGGGCAGTTTTTAGCCATGTTTCTATTTGTTGTTCGGGCGATCCGATCTGTCATCCGGTGCTTGGCAAAACCGGCAGTACGTGGTTGACTACTCTCTAGCTTGCATATATCGATAGAATCGGTAAGTTTTCTCTTTTTCCCTATTTTGCAGAGGCGATCATCACCGTGACCCAATCTCCCCTTGAGCCCCCCAACGAGCCTCGCCCGCCGGAGCCGCCCACTGGCCCTAGCCGCCCGCTGACTTTCGAGGAGATGGTGGCGATAGTGGCGGCCTTTCTGACCCTGGGTAGCCTGTTGTTTTTTGGGTTAGGGCGGGGACGTACGGATTCGTTTGAGAGCGTCATTGTGGGTACTGGCAGGTCAACGACGGTTCCCGAAGTGACTGAGCCAGAAGAGCGTTCCCAGCCGTTTATCTTTGGTGATGGGACAGATAGCGTTGCTGCTGATCTACCGGGGACGGATGGCGAGGCTCCGCTGTCAGCTCGCGAGCGGCTAGCCCTACGGGCTGCCAGACGGCGCGATGTTGCCGCCGCCCGGCCAGGACTATTTGATCGGGTGAGAGCAGGTGCCGCCGGCACGGCAGCGGGTGTGGCGCTCGCTCCCGACGGTGTAGAAGCTGAGGAAACTCCTCCTGTGGTCGAGCCTAGCCCGACGCCTACGCCCACCCAAACCTCTGGAGTAGCCCCCTCAGCGGCAGCGACATCGACACCGGAAAGTCCTATTAACTTCGAGGATGTCCCCGATGATTATTGGGCGAAGCCCTACATCGACGCCCTCAGCAGTCGCGGGCTGACTTCTGGCTTCGAGGATGGTCTGTTTAGGCCCGAGCAGCCAGTCACTCGGGCGCAAATCGCCAATATTGTCTCTAGAGCGTTCGATCTAACCGCTGACAAAGAAGACCTTGTGTTTTCTGATGTCTCCGACGATTATTGGGCCAGAGAACCGATTGAAGAAATCGTCCAGGGTGGATTTATGAAGGGTTTCCCGGACGATACCTTCGCCCCTGACGAGCCGGTCACGCACACCCAAGCGCTGACGACGATGGTCACCGGGCTAGAGATATCCGCTCCAAGTGACGAGCAAGCTGTGCTATCGCGCTACACCGATGCTAGCGCCATTCCGCAGTGGGCTACTGGGAAAATAGCCGCCGCGACATCAGCTAGCTTAGTGGTCAATCACCCCAACGTAGACCAGCTCAATCCTGCCCAGCCGACGACCCGAGCAGAACTCGCTGCCATCATTTACCAGGCCCTCGTGTCTCAGGGCGCGGTAGAGCCCATCGAATCGGAATATGTGGTGAACCCGTAAGTACAATAGCTGAATCTAGTGGCTCTGTGGCTCTACGCGGCGGGACTCTAGCCACCAAGCGATCACGACCCAGCCCATTACTCCCAATAGGGCGGCGCCCGTAAACTGAGCCGCCCATTTAACCAGGACTGATAACGGCACTAGTCGCCCCAGAAAGTAGGTCAGGCTGACCATGACTGAAGCCCAAGTCGCTGCACCGATGGCATTACAGAGCAAAAACTTGGGGTAGGGCATGCGGGTAATGCCTGCCAATGGGCCAGCGAATATTCTTAGGAGGGCTACAAATCTGCCCAGTAGAACGGCTTTATCGGCGTTTCTAGCAAAGCGATCGCGCACTTCCACCAGCGTAGATTCTGGCACTCTCAGCAGCTTGCCAATCCTGACTAGCAGCGGCCAGCCGCCGTAATAGCCCACCACGTAGCCGCCGCTATCGCCGATAATCGCCCCGGCAGTAGCAGCCCCGAGCACGTACCACACGTTCAGTTCGTTACTGCCCGCTAAAAAGCCACCTATCAAGGTGACGGTTTCTCCGGGAATTGGCACGCCCATGTTTTCGAGTAAAATGCCGAAGAAAACGGCCCAGTAACCATATTCACGCGCAATATCCTGCAAAACTTCTAGAGAGATCAGCTCATCCATGTAAAAGGGTCGGGCCTGAAGAGGTGGGACTGACTAATCTTGGCGCGTTGTTCCGTAAAGTGTCAATTCAATATTTACGGATAACGAAAAAACCTTTCCAGCGCATCAGGAAGGGTTGGTCATTTCACGACTATACAGGTCGATAATCTTGTCTAGCCCGAAGCGGAAGTCTTCGCAAAGCTGGCCATAGAGTTAGTTCCCAGCATTTCACTAGGAAAGGTAGGCAAGTCCAGATGACTCTTCCCCCCTTGGCGACTACGCATTGCTAGACGGTAGCTGGTGCTTTGGAGTTCGGCCTGAAGCTCACGATTCTCCTGCTGAATTTTGGCAACCCGGTTTTTGACAGCGGTCATCCTTTCAGCAAACTTTTCTTTATAAATTCTAGGCAACTCTTGCACCACTTGCTCTAGCATCCGGGTGCGCTCAGTCAGTTCTTGCGTGGTTTGACGGAGCTGATAGGTCTCTTCGTCTCGGTCTTCAATTTGTTCCTGGTAGAAAGCAACTTGCTCTTCTAGCTTGTGCAGCTGAGAGCGCAGCGACTCGACTTCTTGCTGGTGCTGCTCAGATACTTCGGGAGCAGGCATAAAGTCCTGATTGCCTTTGACCAGTCGAAAAAGTTCTTGGGATAGCTGCTGCACAAGCTGATCGCGCATGGCCAACTCTTCTCTCAGTCGAGCGATCTCTGCCTGGCTGCTGGAACTATTCACAACGCTTACTAGCTGGGTCACTTACAAACCTTCCTGCTTGAATCAGTAGATAAATCTTTTGACCTTTAATCGAGTCATGTTGATATATAGCATTCCCAACCTCAGCCCAAAAACCTAATAATGACTTGAGAAATGATGTATTGAAAGATACGTTCGCAAAGCAAAAAGACAGACATCTGCGCTAGGCAGATGTCTGTCTCGTGGATGATCTGGCGATGAGTCGCCTAGCTAATAACCAAACCGATAAGCTTCACACCAAGGGAAATCTATGAGCCCAGCGGTGCGGCAGAGGCCGTTGCTTCTAATTCCTGGCCGCTCTCGCTCTCGCTGGAAGGTTCTTCAAAGCGAATGGTCAGGTAACGAATGACATCTTCACTGAGACGCATGGCTCTTTCCATCGGGGCGATCGCGCTGCCAGGCGCCTCGTAGTTCATCTGAATGTAGATGCCCTCACGGTAGCGATTGATTTCGTAGGCAAGACGACGCTTGCCTCGATGCTGAGTTTCTAGCATGCCAGCGCCGCCCTCATTGAGCATGTCCTGGTAGCGGCTGATAGCCTGATCGACGGCTTCATCGCCGAGGTCAGGCCGTAAAATGTACATCGTTTCGTAAAGCGTATTCATAACTCTAAGCTTGAGATCCTTGTGGTCATAAAGGCTTTCATCCTGAACCTGCCAAGCATTTGAGCAAGCTGGCATAGCGCGGATAAAAGCAAGGGCTTACAATCATACCAAGAACTGAGCTTACCTGGGTGCAAGTTCTCAGAGCAGTGCCGCGAACACCTTGTGACCTAAAAGAAGAGAAGCCTACTATGACGTACCGC
>JBARVU010000570.1:0-12307 GCA_049646425.1 Phormidesmis sp.
TCATGGTAGCTATCTGTAGGCATAGTTCGAACTCCGTACTGCTCAGCCTTGCAGCGACGCCATAGACGTTTCGCTTCTTCTATGTCTTTAGATTGACTTTTTTTATCGCCGCCTGCCAGCAATAAAACGACTCGCTTCCCAGAGATTGCATAGTAAGCCCGATAGCCTGAGCCGAAGAAGAATCTCAACTCGCAAACGCCTTCACTGATAAATACGAGGGTGCTAATGCATCACCATACCGCCATCTACATTCATTACCTGGCCCGTGATGTAAGCAGCAGCAGGGTCAGCGGCTAGAAAGCGAATTAGACCCGCAACTTCTTCTGGCTGGCCGTAGCGGCCGAGCGGAATGTACTTGAGAATTTCCTCGGTGTTTTTGAGATCTTCAGTCATATCAGTGGCGATGAAGCCGGGGGCGACTGCATTTGCCGTCACGCCGCGAGGGGCGAGTTCTTTGGCGATGGTTTTGGTGAAGCCGATGACGCCTGCTTTGGCCGCGCTGTAGTTGGCCTGCCCTGGGTTGCCCATCAGCCCCGCAACTGAGGAAATATTGATGATGCGGCCAGAACGCTGCTTCAGCATAATTTTGCTGACGGCGCGGGTGCAGAGAAAGACGCCCGTCAGGTTTAGATCGATCACGGCCTGCCAGTCTTCGGGCTTCATGCGCAGCAGCAGGGTATCGCGAGTGATGCCCGCATTGTTGACCAGCACGTCGATGCGGCCAAATTTGTCCATCGTCGCTTTGATTAGCGCATCGACCTGGTCGGCTTTGGAGACGTCGGCTTGGAGGGCGATCGCCTCACTCCCCTCTGCAGAAATTGCCGCGACAACCTCATCTGCTGCGTCGCTAGAGCGAGCATAGTTGACCACCACATTGGCCCCAACCTGAGCGAGCGCCATTGCCGCTGCTTTACCAATACCGCGCGAAGCGCCTGTAACAATGGCCACCTTGCCTGTAAGTGCTCCAGCCATAGCGTACTCTCCTGATAAATTCGCTCAATCACTGTAATATTTCGCGGGGTGCGGAGCAATCTATCGCTGCAGACCCCAAAGTATTCCTGAGAAAAGCCTGGAGATCCCTAAAGAACTCTAAATTATTGAGTCGTAACCCCCACACATGCGAATCTGCCCATTAGCATGGGGAAGTCATTTTCACTTCAATCAATACGCCCATGGCAGTCAAACAGCAGTTCAATAGCTTCGAGGAAATGGTCAGTGGGTCAGATCAGCCGCTGCTGGTCGATTTTTATGCCGACTGGTGTGGCCCCTGCCAGATGATGGCAAAGATTTTGGTTCAGGTCGGCGCTGAGATGAAGGGCGAAGTGAAAGTGGTCAAAATTGACACTGAGAAATATCCAACTATTGCCTCGCAGCACAGTATTCATGCTCTGCCAACGCTCGTGCTCTTTAAGCAGGGCCAGCCGGTTGACCGAATTGAAGGTGTTCTGACTGCCGATCAGCTCGTTGAGCGAGTTAGAGGGGTGCTGAGCCAGTCATAGGGAAACGAAGGAATGGCCTCATGATAGAACCGTTAAACAGCCGAATGAGTCTCCGGGGTAGTCCGGTGCGCGCGGCGATCGCCCTCGGCGGCAACCTGGGCAACTCTCAGCGGATCTTATCTGAGGCGATGGCGGCAATTGACTGCGAAGCGGGCATTACGGTAATTGCCCGCTCTCCCTTCTACAAAACAGCACCGGTCGGCCCGCCTCAGCCTGACTATATCAATGCCTGCGTGATGGTAGAAACGGTTCTGACGCCGCGATCGCTCTTACATCGGCTGCTGGCAATTGAAACCCGGTTTGGTCGCATTCGACAGGAGCGATGGGGAGCGCGATCGCTCGATTTAGACCTGCTGCTATTTGGCGACCAGATTATCGACTTGCCTGGTCTGACAGTGCCTCATCCGCGCTTACACGAGCGGCCCTTTGTGCTGGTACCGCTGAGGGATATTGCGCCCGATTGGTCTCACCCCATTTTTGGTAAGACAATTGCTCAGCTATTGGAGCCGTTGCCGGTTGCTGGGGTAAAGTCGTTGGCAGAAGCGATCATTAGCCCCCAATCTTGCTAATTAATGACTATTGCACCCGGACAAGAACCCCCTCAGCTCATCAAGCATCGTCTGTTCTATGAAGGGCGCAAGTTCAACTTTGAAGTCTCTCGCTTTCGGCTGCCCAATAAGTCCGTTGGCGACTATGAATGTATTCGCCATCCCGGCGGCTCCATGGCCGTACCTGTAACTGCCGAGGGGCAGTTTGTGCTGGTGCGCCAGTATCGGTTTGCCATGCAGGGCCGACTGCTAGAATTCCCAGCCGGTACGGTTGAGAAGGGGGAAGATCCGCTCGGTACGATTCAGCGTGAAATTCAGGAAGAAACGGGCTACCGAGCGCATACCTGGAAAACGCTGGGCAAATTTCCCAATGCACCGGGCTATTCTGACGAGATTATCTACGCTTACCTGGCGACCGATTTAGAGAAGCTGACCGAAACGCTGGCACTAGACGAAGACGAAGATCTGGAAGTGCTGCTCATGAGCGCTGATGAATTAGAAAAGGCGATTTTAACGGGCATCGCCATCGATGCGAAGTCAATCGCGGCGTTTTACATGGCTAAAGCCTATCTGTAAGGGTAATGCCTATGACCGATGGTTGACTCTCCTAAGCCCGCTATACTATGGCCCGTGACCTTTCAGAAACATTAAGTTAAACACGGGGACTATGGCTGCTGAGCTAGTGCTGTTTTGGCATCGTCGGGATTTGCGAATTCGAGACAACTTGGGACTGGTGGCGGCGCGCGATCGCACCCCCAAAGTCATCGGCGTCTTCTGCCTCGATCCTGGCATTCTAGAAGGCGACGACATTGCCCCGGCCCGGGTCACCTACATGATCGGCTCCCTGGCCGAACTGCAAGAGCGCTATCAGTCCGCCGGTAGCGAACTACTGATCCTTCAGGGCAAACCAGAAAAAGCTATTCCTCAGCTATCCAGTGCACTGGGGGCTGCTGCCGTTTACTGGAACCGCGACGTAGAGCCCTATTCTCGCCAGCGCGATACCAACGTTGCCAAAGCGCTAAAAGAAAAGGGCATCGAGATGCACACAAAGTTCTGGGATCAGCTTCTGCACGACCCCGATAGCATCAAGACGGGTGGCGGCGACCCTTACAAGGTGTACACCCCCTTTTGGCGAAACTGGATTAAGCACGACAAGCCCGCTCCGGTTGAGGCTTTGTCGGATGTGACAGGATTGAGTCCTCAGGAAAAAGCCATCGCCAATGACGCCGGAAATATCGAGCTGCCCTCTGCCAAAGACCTAGGCTACGAGTGGGACAACGAGCTTTTGCTGGCACCGGGCGAGGCGGCGGCACTGGCTCAGCTAGAGAAATTTTGTGAGGATCAAAGGGCGATCGCCGAATATGATGAACAGCGAGACTTCCCAGCCATTCCCGGTACCTCCACGCTCAGCGCCGCCCTCAAGTTTGGCACCATCGGCATTCGCACCGTCTGGGCAGCTGCCGATAAAGCCTACAGCCATGCCCGCAGTGATGAAACCCATCGAAATATCCGCACCTGGCAACGAGAACTTGCCTGGCGCGAATTTTATCAGGGGGTCATGTACTTCTTTCCACAGCTAGCCGAAGGCCCCTACCGCGAACCGCTCAAAAATTTTCCTTGGGACAATAACGAAGACCATTTCCAGGCATGGTGCGAAGGCCGGACTGGCTATCCCATTGTTGATGCGGCCATGCGCCAGCTCAATACCATCGGCTGGATGCACAACCGCTGCCGGATGATCGTCGCTAGCTTTCTCAGCAAAGATCTGATCATCGACTGGCGCTGGGGCGAAAAGTACTTCATGCAAAAGCTATACGACGGCGACCTTTCTGCCAACAACGGCGGCTGGCAGTGGAGTGCCTCTAGCGGCATGGATCCCAAACCGTTGCGTATCTTCAACCCTGCCAGTCAGTCTAAAAAGTACGATCCCGACGCTGAATACATTCGCGAATGGCTACCCGAAATTCGCCACCTCGACACGGGTGTGCTAGTAACTGGTGACATTCCCGAACAGGAGCTGGAAGGCACCGGTTACCCCGCGCCCATTGTGAATCACAAGCGCCAGCAGGCTGAGTTCAAAGAGCGTTATAGCGCCCAAAAGAAATAACTACTCAAACTCAGCTGCCAAAGCCCGACTTTTTCTTAGCCTTCTTTTTCACTGGGTCGTCCTTCTTCCCAGTTTCTTTGCCAACGGCCTTCAGTGCTGACTGAAAAAGCTCATGCAGGTGAATGGGTACGCTGGCGCTATCAGGCAACTCGGGAATGAGCGCTTTGCCGTAACGGATGAGCGTTTTCTCCAAATCTTGCTCAGCGTCGAATTTGGGATCATCTAGTACCCGACGCAAAGAACCTTCTATAGGGTTTTTATAAGCTTCGGCTAAGCGCCGCCATACATAAGCATTAACCCGATCCTCTGCTAGGTACTTCAGCGTCAGCCGATCTAGTTTCGCCAGTGTTTCCGCTTCAGCTTCTGGGCTGCTGCTTTGAGTCAGCAGCTCTTCTAGGTGAGCATAGTCCTTCAGGAAGATCTGCCCCCAGCGAGGATGGACAAATGCCGTCACTGCCTCGGCGCGGCGCAGTTCATCGGGTAGATTGACTTTGGGCATCACCATTCTCAGAGACTGTTTGCTCTCTAACAGCTTCTGAGCCACGGTGCTTTCTTCGCCCAGTGCGTCCATCGCTTCCGAGACATCCTCTTCAGAAATCCCAGCGTCTTTAGCGATTTCTTGTAATGACTTCGAGCTGTCGATACCAGCCTTTGATAGCTGCTTCTCGGTAGAGTGGTCCTGATAAGCCTGTAGCTTTTTGTTGAGCTCGTACCCTGAGAGGGTTACCTGCTCTGCGCCGAAAAACTCAACAAAATCCTCGTGCTGCTGCTGTACCGACTCCCAGGCAACCTCCTTCATTTCCGGCGCATCGCCGTACAAATGCTGTGGAAACCATTTTTTAAAGTTGCCAATGGCGACCGCGAGTTTCGGCTCTCCCAATTTACCCAGCAGCGTCAGCGGGCCTGAAAATGTCCACTCGGTAGAGGTCAGCGGTAACAGGCGAGCGAGCACTATCTCACCCACCTTCATTCTGGACAGAATCTCGGTCGGTTGCGATCGCCCCGCCCGCACGCTGTACCGCTTTTCGGTCAGCCAGTTCATCAGCACATAGCTATCAGAACGCACATCCTGCACAACGAACAGCCCGTTGAAACTAGTCTGCCATTGTCCCAGCCAGGTTTGCACTTCCGCACTCAAGCTAGCCTCAGACTTTATCCATAGGTCGATTACCGATTGACCAGCCACCTGCCCTTCAGTAGCAAACATATCAATCGCCAGTTCGCCGCGATCCAGTCCAGACAGGCTAGGCTTACCCCAACGACCTATCTGCTCAGCACTAAACGCTTCTAAAGCCGTTGCAAGCTCTCCTTCTGCATCTAATACAAAGTCGACAAGATCCCGCTTAAGCGCCTCATACTGCTGAACACGCTGAGTCCAAACGGCACCGTTCAAAGGCTGGTCGGGTGATGTATCAAGCTTGGCAGAGAGAGGTTTAGCGGATTGTTTACTGACCATCGGCGCTTGGCGGCTCTCCTAAAATGTAAAGCAATGTTAAAGCTAAACTATAGCCTCCAGCGGATTAATTGAGTTGCTCACGTTACCAATTCGGCCAATTTGGCTAAGATGCGGGTCAGAGTGAACGGCGTAGCTGAACCTTGACAATTTAATCTGCACCACCCAAGCCAAACAGGTCAACCGAGCATATGCCCGATTGACCTTGTTTGAGTCAGCAGCTGACTGTTAGCCTTGAATCTGTAATGGGCTAACAGCATTAGAACCGCAGCGCCACCACGTATAGAGAGTTAAGTTTCAGAAAATATGCTGACCAAAATGCTTTATGCTGTGCGCTTTGTAACCGCGTAGTAGATAAAGAGCGTAATGATAGCACCGAGTACGGCCACAATGATGCCGCCAATGCTAAGTCCTGCAGCAGCCCCTGGTATAAACAGAGAAGCTACGAATCCACCGACAATTGCTCCAATAATCCCGAGCACCATCGTGCCCAAAATGCCTAGTCCCTGGTGGCCAGGGTAGATAGCGCGAGCGATCGCACCAGCGATAAGACCTAAAACAGCCCAAACAATGATATCACCTAACATAAACCTAATTCTCCAAACAGATTACTAACGAATGACTAAAGTACGAAGAGGCACCTTGTGTTCCTGTATTGTCACTGTAGCGGAGTACACACCGATAGTCCCACCCTCTCAAGACTGAGAGGGTCTATGTCTTCCGTGTGATTCACAGATTGAGGTGATTTTCGGCGAGCCTTAGCTTGATCTAGCCCGGATCGCTGACGCTACCTCGTTCTTTAACTTCGACTAAGGAAAGATAACTTTGGCCCCGATTCAGAGTAGGGTTGTAATACTAGCTAACAAGTCTTTAAAGCTGGTCGACATCTGTATTAAAAGAGGACAATTGATATGGCAGCTTCTTTCTTACCATCGATTCTCGTTCCCTTAGTGGGTTTGGCATTCCCTGCCATTGCGATGGCCGCCTTATTTCTATACGTCGAGCGCGGTCAGGCCACGACAGGCGATGACTCCACTCCCTGGGGCCAGCTCTCCGAAGAGAGCCAAAAGGAAGTTGTCTAGCAGCGGTACTTACACCCACCTCTTTGCGCGTGAACAAAAGAAGCGACCTACCGTTCAGTAGGCCGCTTCTTTTGTTGTTATCCAGTTTCGACCGGGATGGATAGCTTAGCCCCAAGGAACCGGTCAGCGCGATACTTAAATTGCCGATCCCGTGCCTACATAGGAGCCGTAGAAGAAGACACCGACAACTACGAGGATGCCTGTACCCGCTACCGTTGCTACGATCCACAGGGGAATTTTACCATTTTGAAACATGAAACACTTCTCCTACTAACAGCGTCGTCAATGAGCTAAAGTCTGCAAACCCAAACCCTTCTGTCTAAATCCAAAAAAATCAAACTTCAGGGCAGCGTTATTCGAGCTACGTTCTTCAGTTGAAGAAATAGCTAGAGAACAAAAGACCGGTCACAAAAACTACGAGCAAACCCAGGTACAAAGACGTTCGGTTTAGCTCAACAGGTTGCTTGTTCGGGTTGGTAGGTCTATCAGCCATGGGGGTCTCCTAGCGTTGAATAAACTGCATTGCGGCGATCGCGCCTAGAAAGAAAACTGAAGGCACAGCCAAAGCGTGCACCGACAGCCAGCGCACGGTAAAAATGGGATAAGAAATTGGTTCGTTAGGGTTTCCACTGGTCATAGCGATTCTCCAAAAGTATCGTCTTAAGCAAATTAAAGTGTCGCCAAGGCTGTGCTATCTAAGGCACAGATCCTTGAGCTGGTGAGCTATCGAGGCAACACAGTATCAGGGTTGTAGCGGTTGTCAATAATGGGAACTTCCATTTGATTGCTGGGATAGTATTCATTAGGACGAGGTGTGCCGAATGCGTCGTACGCCAGCCCCGTCGAAACAAACAACCAGCCTGCAATAAACAAAGCGGGAATTGTGATGCTGTGGATAATCCAGTAGCGCACGCTCGTCACAATATCGCCAAAAGGTCTTTCACCAGTGTCGCCAGCCATATCTTCAAATCTCCTAACTAAAGCAAATCAGCACTTATTATCATCATACGAAACTCTTAGCGCTCACCACAAGAAATACACCCGGAAATTCTGTACGTCTTGTAAATAATCGAGGGACTATCGCTACGGTGACTGAAACCTTTCTTCATAACGCAGTAAATAGCCTCGCTGCCCTAAGACATAACCTCTATCATTCGCCAAAAACTTGATCCGATAGAAGTTAGTTGGCACATTCTCAACCGCCTTGTCTTTTTTCCAGGTTTCACCGCCGTCCGGGCTCATCAGCAAATTACCACTGCCGCCCGTGACCCAAACCTCCTCAGGCGTCCGGTAGGCCATATCCAATAGACCCCAACCAGAAGCCAGTTCGGGATTGATCGGCTTTGACCACTCTTCATAAGCAGCTTTCTCAGTGCCAAACTGAAGCTGTCCGCCTCGGGCGATCAGCCATAGCAGTCCGTCTTTCGTAAAGCCCATGTTTTGCAGGCGCTTAGAGTTCTCGCGGTTATGAGGCTGCCATGCCGCTTGTCCGGGCAACCAGGTCGAGTAAAAATTACCCCGTGACGAAACTGCTACATATTGGCCTTCAGGGTTACGAGTCATGTTACGAACAACCCCTACAGCTGATTGGACAAGCCCCTTCCAGTGCTGGCCCCCATCTTCTGTCTTGTAAATAGCGCCGATGTCAGTAGCCAGCTCTGCCGAACGTGGCCCTGTCGCTGTGACTAATAAAGGCTGACCCGGCAGCTGCGGATCGAGCGGAATATTTGCCCAGGACTCGCCGCCGTCAGTTGTATGCAGCATGATGCTAGGCTGACCTACCAACCATCCTTCCTCACCTCCAAAATCAATAGAGGTAAAGGTATACTGCTGATCGCCTAATTCTAGAATGCGCGGATCCCAGGTCTTGCCAGCGTCGGTAGACTCTAACAGCGTCGTCCGGCTACCGACCAGCCAGCCATGCTCACCATCTTCTACAAAAGCCACGTCTGAGATAGAGGCTTCAGTTGGCAGGGCAATCACTTCCCACGGGTTAACTTTCGTATCTGCCAAAAATACGTTGCCACAGCTGCTGGTCAGCACCGCTATCAGCCCCAGCACCAGCCCCTGCTTCCAAATCCGCCCCAAAAAATCTAAAACCGTCTGCATGACAACTCCAGCCAAAATTCAATCCAGTAAAAACAAACACACTCCCTACAGCGCCCTAGCCTAAATAGCGAATAGGCCCTATCGCAACCCATAAAGACTCAAGAAGAACAGTACAGCAATGCCCAGTGCCCCGAAGATCAGCGCGTTTTTTTGGGCAGGGGTGAGGGTGTTAACCCCAAAGCCGTAGTTCAAATTTTCTTTGAAGCCTGAAGCTGTCCCAGCTGGCCCAACATTGCTAAACTGCGTAGTGCTAGCCCCACACACCGGGCAGCGCCAACTTTGTGGCAATTTCCTGAACTCCACGCCGGCCGGTATTTCAGTGCGGCTATCGCCTTTGACAGGCTCGTAGGTATAGCCGCAGGAACGGCATTCGTAACAGTCCATTTCCAGGGGAGTCAAAGGTCTAGGCGCTTCGGCTGCTGAATCGCCTGCCGATTGCTCACCGGGCTGGGCTGATAAACTGTCTATCGTCGAATCGAGCGAGCGGTCGGATTTTACTAGCGGAATGGTTTCTTCCACCGGCGGTGACTGCTCCGCATCGGGATTATTAGGCTGTGGATCAGTACTCATTATTGTTAATCAAGAACCCGTCATCTAGAACTGTCGCACGCCTCTCACAGCCCTTAGACTGCAAAGCACAGCTGTTAAAACAGGCGATGAGCAACGCTTGGAGTGGGGTTGGAAAATATGAAAATATCTGTTAACTATTATTGCATACGGTGGGTTTCCTACCGTGCGATTGCGCTTTAAAGGTAAGCAGTCCAAGGGCAGCCGATTCAAGCTGAGCGTCGTGGAAGCCAACTTCTTTTGGAGTCTCGTCAAATCGCGAGAATTGCAGGGCTCAGACCGCTACAATAAGTGGAAAATGCGAACTATTCGGGGCATGCGCTGTGTTTGTTTTAAGTGGATATGAGTATTTTCTAGGCTTTCTGCTGATCAGTAGTTTGGTGCCTGTAGTGGCTTTGAGCGCTTCCAAGCTGCTGCGCCCTGCCAGCGCTGGCCCTGCTAGCCGGACAACTTACGAATCAGGCTGCGAGCCCATCGGCGGCGCTTGGATTCAGTTTAATATCCGCTACTATATGTTTGCGTTGGTTTTCGTTATCTTTGATGTGGAGACAGTGTTTTTATACCCTTGGGCGGTGGCCTTCCACACCTTGGGACTTTTAGCGTTTGTAGAGGCGCTAATTTTCATCGCAATTCTAGTAGTTGGTTTAGTTTACGCTTGGCGCAAAGGAGCTTTGGAGTGGTCATAGGATCAGGTGTACAGTCAGATGCTAAAGCCAGAGGGCTTGATGGTCGAGGCCCATTAATAGATCCCGGCGAGCGGGTGATGAACCCCTCAACCAATGCCGGCATCACTCAAGACCTCTCAGAAAATGTGATCCTGACAACGGTTGACGATCTCTATAACTGGACAAGGCTTTCGAGTCTATTTCCGTTGCTGTATGGTACGGCTTGCTGCTTTATTGAATTTGCGGCGTTGCTGGGTTCTCGCTTCGACTTTGACCGCTTTGGTCTGTTGCCTCGGGCCAGTCCCCGCCAGGCCGACCTCATCATCGTGGCCGGTACGGTAACCATGAAAATGGCTCCGGCACTGGTTCGCCTTTACGAGCAAATGCCTAAGCCTGCCTACGTGATGGCAATGGGTGCTTGCACGATTACCGGTGGCATGTTCAGTGCTGATTCGCCAACTGCCATACGCGGCGTAGATAAGATCATCCCGGTCGACGTGTACATTCCGGGTTGCCCACCTCGGCCAGAGGCAATTTTTGACGCTCTAATCAAGCTGCGGAAGAAGATTGCCAACGAGTCTATGCAGGAGCGCGGCCAGTACGAAGAAACTCATCGTTTCTACACTAGAGGCCACAATATGAAGTCGGTTGCCCCTATTCTGACTGGGAAATATCTGGCTTCTGGTACGCGGGAAACCCCACCCAAAGAGCTGATGGAAGCGATGGGGATGCCGGTAGCCCTGAGTGAATCTCAAGAGACGGTAGAGGAGCAAGCGTAGAGCCCATGGCAGATCAAGAAGAAAAAGAAAAAGAAGCGCCCGAGTCACCAGAAGAGTCTGCAATTGTCGAAGCCGGTGAGGTTTCGAGTTGGCTCACTGAACAGGGATTCGACCACGAAATTATGGAGCGCGACCACTTAGGGGTGGAAGTGCTCAAGGTTGATCCTGAGTTCTTACTGCCTTTTGCGACGGCGCTTTATGCTTACGGGTTCAACTATCTTCGCTGCCAGTGTGCCTATGATGCTGGCCCTGGGAAGGAGCTAGTGAGTGTTTACGACCTCACCAAGCTCAGCGACGATGCAGATGCACCTGCAGAAGTGCGGATCAAGTGCTTTCTTCCTCGCGACAATCCGAAGGTACCCTCGGTGTATTGGATATGGAAGGCTGCTGACTGGCAAGAGCGCGAATGCTACGACCTGTATGGGATTGTCTATGAAGGTCACCCGAACCTAAAGCGGTTGTTGATGCCGGAAGACTGGGAAGGCTATCCGCTACGGAAAGACTACATTTCGCCTGACTTTTACGAGTTGCAGGACGCTTACTAAGCCAACTGCGTGACTTTGAAAGCCCTTCACAGGATGTGGAGGGCTTTTCTGTTTACGAAACATTAGGCTAGCTCGACTAAGACACCAAAGTGATCAGAGAGCGTCTTCAAAGGTTCTTCAGACGTGGGCCAGCTAACAGGAGAGTCTACCAGGGTAAGTCCCGCGCTGACGCAGATGTGATCGATGGATGCGCAGGCAGGCGCGTGCTTTGGAACAGGATCGAGATTTGCGGCAGTGAGGCACTGAAGTTTTGCGGTGGTAATCGCACCTCTAAGCGCGGCCCGATTTTGGCGAGAGCCGTAATAGTGAGATAGTGCCACGTCTCGATTGAAATCTCCGGCGAGGACAAAGTCGCAGTCGGGATTGTCACGTTGAAATGTAAGCCAGTCAGAAAGCTGCACGGACAAAGCAGCAGAAAAGGCTGCACCATTGGCTGAAGGCACGTTTTGCCAAGCGCTACCGAGCCAGGGGAGAACCGTACCGTACAATACGAGCGGTCGAGCGGTCTCTTGTACGATCCGCACGGCTAGGGCGCGGGCAGGGTCTGAGGTTTTGGCCAGACGTTCGATTGGCAAGCGCGACCAAATAGTGACCCAGGTTTCGCCAGGTTCGTGACAGCAGTCTAGTTTCTCAGTTGTCACAGCAGTAAAGCTTCTGCCAGGAGAGAGCGATGTATGGGTTTCTGTAAGAATCCAGACGTCAGCCTGCATGGATTTCATCGTATTCAGGAGGCGCAGGCGGCGCGTGCGTTCCGATAGTCGAGGGCGTTCAACGTTCCACGTGGCGATGCGGATCACGGGTTGGCCTCGGATTGGGATAAGATTTTAGAGACTGTATTGAATTTTGTGTAAGCGGTCTAGAATCCTATCAATCCAGGAGACCGCCCCATGGCTCGTAAGAAAAAAGAACCGAACCGCGTCGATGACCTACTAGACGAACTGCTCGAAGACTGT
>JBARVU010000571.1:0-26978 GCA_049646425.1 Phormidesmis sp.
CCAGGCGGGACACCGCTTATCAAGAATGGTGCAAGATGTGAGTTAAGCTCTTTGAAAGAAATCAGGCGGATTTTGAAACCTGATGGTGTATTTATTTGCTATCACTTCCCTAACCAGTACTCCTGGATTGAGGCGATCACACAGCATATACCAGGCAAATACAATCACTTGTATAAGTACACTCGGCAAGGCATCCAACAGCTATTGCAGCAAAGTAACCTTCAGCTAACAGAAACAAGCAGATACGCCTTCCTACCTCGTCTTATATTCAGAAACGTACCAGACACTAACCTTTCAAGCCAGCTATTCAACCAGGCAGACGCCATTTTGTCCTGGATTTTTTCTCCTGTTTGCCAAAATCACTATTTTGTTGCCAGAAAAAATCACTGACCTGCTATGTAGGGGTTCCATGGCGAATGGTGATCGGCTGAGCAGTCGGTCAGGGCGATGGTGCTGCTGTTCAACTTTCACCCCTTTTGTCGCAAGGCAAGGGTGCAGAAAAACGGGTGCCTTTGTCCTTTTGAACAACTCAATAGCTTTCGCTATCATGACCACTGACTGCGCAATCTCCTGATTGCTTCCTCCCTCAACGGCAGAAGACCGCTGCCTAAGTCAGCTCACACAAACTGAGTTGGAACTAGACTTGCTCATGATGACAGATGCTTTAAGCCGCTCGACTTACCGACGAAAAATTACTTTCTATACGTTGGTCGTCACTACGCACATAAAAATCTGATTCGCGTAGTCGAATCTTTTGCCCAGGTTGCAAAGCACCGGGACTACGAGCTTTGGTTGGTGGGAACCCAGCATCGGAAGTATTCTCTCAAGGTGCGTCAGAGAGTGGAAGAATTGGCCGTCTCTGAGAAGGTGAAACTCATGAACTATCTTCCAGAAGAGCATCTAAATCGAGTGATGAATCAAGCGATCGCGCTAGTCTTCCCCAGTCTATGGGAGGGCTTCGGTCTACCTGTATTAGAAGCGATGGCTTGCGGAACGCCGGTGATCACCTCTAATATTTCAGCCCTGCCCGAAGTCGCAGGTAATGCAGCTCTCCTGGTAAATCCTTACGCAGTGGGGGAAATTGCGGATGCGATGCACAGGGTTGCGACGGATAGTCAACTTCGTCAGCAGCTGCGAGCAGCTGGGCTGAAACAAGCTCAAACATTTAGCTGGGAGAAAACCGGTCAGCAAACGTCTGAGGTGCTTCAGCGTTTTATGTAAAACATTGCCAACCGAGCTAGGTCGGGCCTATTGACTGTTCCGAAAGCGCTCTTTGGCAGCGTCAAACGCTTCGGCCATGACCTGCTGAATCCTCTCAGGGTCGGGCTTCTTGCCCCCCATCAGGTCACCAAAGTAGGCGCAAGCGCCTTCGCCGAGTGCCCAAGTGTAGCCCGCCGCCCAGGACGCTGCAATCACGCTGCCAAAGCCAGGGATAAATTTGATCAGTTCGCGGCCAATCGCCTGGGCAAAAAAGCCACCGGCGATCGCACTCACCACCCCCCCCGCCTGCGACCGGTTCAGCCGCTGCCCATAAAGCTGACCTAACAAGCCCACCATCGAAACTTGCAGCGCTGTCAGCACCGGCATGGTCGCAAAGGGCAACGGCACCGCCGCCAGCGTTGCCGCAATCACCGCAAACGCCGAAATGTAGCGCCTGCCCACATCCCGATAGAGGTTGCCAAGCTGGGTGCTGGCAACTGCCTGATCATCGATCAGCTGGTAAATCGCATTCGCCTCCGCTTCGGGCAGCAGGTCTGCCAAGGCATCTCGCAGTGCCACCTGACCGTAAAACACTGGCGTGAAGCCATCTTCTTCGCGGGTAAAGTCTATCAGGACGGCCCTGTCAAAGCAGCCTGCAAAGGAGTCTTGTAAAGCTAAAAAAGCTCGGTTTACAGGGCTATTGAGGTCGTCGCTGAGGGGGGGATAGCTGGGATGATCGTCTAGCTCAGGCGGATAAACCTCGTGCAGACAGGTCACTGCTAGCAGGCAAGGCACATTCGGATAGGTTTTTCTGAGCTGCTGGGCAATCTGCCTGAGCTGGTCTACTGCGAAATCTGTAATCTTAACGGTCAAGATCAAAATGCGGGCGCAGCAGCTTTCCTGCTGTAGCTCATTAGCAAGCTCCTCTACCAGGCCGTCGGTCTCTTGACCGATATCCCCTAACCCCACCGTATCTGTGAAAATTAGCAGCGGCAGATCTTCCGAAGGGTAAGCGTAGCGCTCTGTATTTTGCGTGTGCGGACGAAAGCCCTGGCCCACGATCTCCGCAGAGACGCCCGTCAGCCCTCTGACGATAGAGCTTTTACCCGCCTGGGGTTTGCCGATCAGCAGCGCTTCTGTGGTGGGGAGTTCGGTTCGTACCTGCTGCAAGATATCAGCGATCTTCTCATCGCTGACGCTGAACGACTGAAAGATGTTTTGGGCATTGGCGTAGGCTTTGCGCAGCTGAATCGCGTCTGTGGGTAGCCATCCCGTCAGCTTAGCAGTAACGGTCTTTTGAGCTTCTTTCCATAGGGACACCGCGCCTTGCCAAGCCTGATCACCCCGCTGAGCCAAAGACTTTTCTAAGCTTTGTCCCGATGTATCTCCCGAGGGTTTTTCTTGCCGATCAGCCATTGCGCGCCGCCTGAATTTACCGAAACACTCTTATTTTAACGACGCACCCGTCACGCTCACAAGCCTCTGAGGGAGAGTAGTAGACTGCAAGCCAGCTAGCCTTGGGTTTGCTGTTAAACGATATGTACTTCATGCTCTTCTGAGCGGTTAAAATGGGCAACGGCTACGTTCGGCTCCAGATATTTTATGGTTTTTAGCAATCTTGAGTCTCAGCTACTAGCCCTGAGTACTACTGAAAAGGCTCAGGTGATTCAGCTACTGTTGCAAAGTATCAGCGATCGCTGGGCAGGTATCGAAAAAACATTGGGCGTTTGCGGCGGCGATGCGCGGATTGCAAACACACGCATTCCTGTGTGGGTTGTTGTGCAAGCACGCAATTTGGGAAGCAGTGAGCGTGATCTTCTACAGGACTATCCTACGCTGAGCGCCAGCGACCTGATCAATGCTTGGGCATACGCCGCCAGCCACCGAAACGAGATTGAACAGGCTATTCGAGACAATGATGAGATTTAAGGTGTGGGTACTTTCTACGCTGATGAACAGTTCCCTTTAAGAACGGCACAACATCATTATCGGCTGCGCCGCCAGTTGAACCAGTTTTCGGCCCAGTCCCGTCGCCAGTGACCGATTTGCCAGCGTGATCGCTGCGATTGCCGCCCCGCCAAACTCACCAAACCAGCCAGATCATGCGCAACGCCATCTGTACTAAACACCTGCAAGGAGTCTAATTTTCTGACCGGGTGACCGATCATAGCTGCCATTGGCTGAATGAGCGCGCTCGCACCCTCTCCAAACAAATGAACGCCGAGTAGCCGGTCGTGAACACTCACGAGTTTGCAGTAGCTGGGTAGCGGGCTCAGCCGACTCAAACCAGCACTATTAGCGCTGCTGGCTGTCCATACTTGGGTGGCCCTGCCATATCGCTGCTGCGCTTGAGCCTCACTCAGGCCGACTCGGGCAAAGCAGTGATGCCCAACTGCCACGGAGTCATAGTTCACTCGTTGGATCGGGAGAAATAGCGCATTTTGAACCGCGATCTGGGCCTCGTATCTGGCTAAAGACGAATTGAGCGAGCCGCCTAGAATAGAGCCGCAGGCAAATATCCGAGGATGACAGGTCTGCAGCTTGCGGTTGACGCTGACGGCGTTGCGGTCATCCGCGCAGCTAGATATGAAACCAGGCAGGTCTAAAGCGGGCGCTCTAGGCGTGATCGCCACCACACCCTCAGCACTCTCCACGTATCCCTCGGTCGTCTGAGCAATCACGATCCCGGCTGCGATCAGCTGCGATCGCACCAACCGCCGAATGTCCGCATCCTCACTCGGCAAAAATTCTGTCGCTACTAGCGTTACTCGCACGCCCAAGTCGCCCAGCGCGATCGCCCACAAAATCGCCAGCGCATCACCGCCTAAAATGCAGAAATTTTTTGGCAGCGCGCTAGCTGCCAGCAGAGCCTTCAAGTCAATAGGCACGGTGCCAAAAGCAAGCAAAACTGCGCGCGCCCGCAGCCGTCGCTGAGCCGTCGTGACCAGCAGATTTCGGGATACGCTCATTGGCATCTCCCGCACAAAATCAATGCCGCTGGTGCTCATCACCGCTGGAGATAGCGCCCCTAGCTGGGTTTCTGCGGCGATCGCACTCCACTTCACCAGCGCTGGCCAATCTCCCTTAGATCCAGCTGCTTCCTGCCAAGGCTCCGATGAGCGCAACCAACTGCTCACCTGCTGCCTTTGCCTGCTTTCTGACAGCTGCTGTAAGCCCTGAAGCAGATAGTGTGCCTGCTGCCGCCGCTCAAACAGCTCGGGCGGTTCTACCAGCGCTACCCGAGCCCCATAGCCAGCGGCCAGCAGCGCCGCCTGCCGCCCAGCGACCGTACCACCCAAAATCACCAAATCGTAGTCAGCCGGCATGGCTCACTTCCAGATCGGGCAATACGCCTGCTAAAGCGCTGACCAGCCGCTGATTGTCGGCGGGAGTTTTGACAGCGACCCGAAAATAGCGATCGCCCAATTCAGCAAAACTCACGCAGTCCCGAATATAGATTCGGTGACGCTCTAACAGCTCAGACTGCAAAGCCAGCGCAGAGACCTCACAGCCCACTAGAAAAAAGTTTGCACAGCTCGGCAGCACGCTCAACCCTGGCAAATTACTCAGGCCCTCATACATCTGCGCATTTGCCGCCGCCAGCCATGCCCAGGTCTGCTGCTGGAAAGCCCTATCGCCCAGCGCTGCGACCCCTGCCGCCGCCGCCAGCACGTTCACAGACCAGGGATCACGCCACTGCTGCCAGCGTTTGAGCGTGTCAGGCTGAGCGATTGCATAGCCCAACCGCAGCCCCGGCAGGCTGTAGAACTTGGTCAGCGACCGAACCACCACCAGATTAGGAAACTCACTCACCCAGTCCACCACGCTCTGCTCACGCCCTGCCGGTAAAAAGTCCATAAAGGCTTCATCAACGACCACGAGCCCAAAGCGCGACAGCAGCGGCCCCAGCCTGGATCGGGTAAACAGCGCGCCGGTTGGATTGTGAGGATTATTAAGCAAAAGACCGCACTGACTCAAATCGGAGCCTGATGAGACCGCTGAGAGGGCCATGTCCCAGTCCCAATCCCATCCCTGAGAACTGAGCAAACGAACATCCGCCAGATTAGCGCCAAATGCCCCGAGTGCCCGGTCATAGTCGCTAAATCCAGGTGTCAACCTGAAACAGCAAGTTAATTCGGCCAAATCACGCGCTGCCCAGGTCAGAAGTTCCGCAGCGCCGTTACCTGGTAGTACGCAGTCAGGGGAGATGGCATGGTGTCGGGCGATCGCTTCGCGCAACTCACCATACTGGGGATCCGGATAAGCCACCATTGACGAAAAAGCCGCCTGGATCGCCTCACTCACAGAACGAGGGGGTCCAAGCGGACTGATACTAGCTGAAAAATCTAACAGTTCAGTGGGAGCGCACCCGACAAGCCGAGCAGCCCAAGCCAAATTGCCCCCATGAACCGGTCTAGACATGAAATGAAACCGACTTTGAATGGGACAGTCAAGAAACTACTTCTTCTTGCCAGCCACCATTTCCTTGAACTGCTTTCCCGCCGAAAATGCAGGCACCGTCGTGGCCGGAATCACCATCGTATCGCCAGTCTTAGGGTTACGACCTTCACGCTCTTTGCGATCTCGGGGCTCAAATGAGCCAAACCCTACCAAAGTTACCTTTTCGCCTTTAGACACGGCCTCCATAATTGACTCTACAGCGGCTGAAATGACAGCATCTGCCTGTTTCTTAGTCACGGAAGACTTGTCTGCAACGGTATCGACGAGTTCACCTTTATTCATGCTTATCTCCTTGGAGGATGATTGGATTACTGAGAGCTCAGTGGACTACATTACGTGGACTTACACTATTGCCCGATGGCAAAATTTAAAGTTTGCATGAGGAGGAAAGCAGCAATCGCTGAAACCCTTGAAACCTCATAAATTTACTGAATCATTCTAAGGGGTACTTGGTCAATCTGAACAGATAAAAGCTTTAATTTATATGGATTTCAGGGATTTTCAAGAAAGTTCATAGTTTTTGGGCAAGAAATTAAGAATTCTGACTTGACAAAAAGCCGATGATTCTTACTTAAATAAGAAAGCATCGGCTTGTGTGATGTTACTTGATTTATTAGAAAACGTTTCTGCTGTCCAAACCACTCTAGATAGAGTCCCAGATGGCAGACAGCTCGTCTATTGCTGCTCCTGGCGCTCTTCCAAAAGCTGCTGCACATCTTCACCCGGCGTATAGCGATAGCCAAACACACTGTTATCAGAATCATCGATAATTTGCGGCGTAAGAAGCACAATTAGCTCACGCCGCTCGTCGGTGCGATTTGTAGTTCTAAACAAAACCCCTAATAGCGGAATGTCGCCTAAGATTGGCACTTTAGAAACTGTCGTTCGATCTGACTCTTGAATAATTCCAGAAAGCACCAAAGTTTGGCCATCTCTGACTCGAACTTGGCCAGAGGTAAGCTGACGCCTAGCCAGAAGAGTAATAATACCTGAGCTGCTTACATATTCTCCTGTAGGTGCGGACAGAGAAGGGGCGACAGATAAATTTACGAAGCCGTTGTCATCAATTTGGTCAATTTGAACCAGAAGATTGAGTCCAGCATCCTCTTTTTCTATCTCAGTGGTAATCTCAAGTCGACCAGCATCATCTACAGTTTCTGATCTGGTAAGATTGGTCACGACCTCCTGAGTAAGTTGAACAGCCGCAGTTTGTCCCTCTTGAACGACTAGTGTTGGATCGGTCACGATTTTTCCATTACCACTTGTTATAACAGCCTGTAACCGCGTTAAGAATTGAGTAGCTAGGCTCAGAGGATTACCGGCTGCTAAAGTGGTTCCGAGAAAATTGTTTGTTAATGCACCTACATTGGGAGCAGTGTTACCAAAGTTGATAACGCCGAGCCCGCTTGTTTGAGTTATGTTAGTATCTCCTGTACCAAAAGAAAAGCTAGTACCAAAACTGTCAAGGGCACTAAGGTTGACATCGATCACCCGTAAGTTCACCGCGACCTGACGACGACGCAGATCGAGTTGGGTCATCTGAGCGGTCGCAATCTCGATCTGGCGGGGCGTACCAATTAGCGTCAGCGAGTTTGTGCGCTCGTCGCCAATTACCTGGAGTCCTCGCAGCAGCGGACTAGAATCTTCAAAGTCGGCGCGCTGGCTTTCCACCACGGATTCAGTCGTCGTGGTCTGAGCGACGTCGGTGCCACCGCCCACCTCTGTGGCGTTGACATTGGTGACTTGGCGCTCTCTTGAAATTGCCGTTTCAGCGCCCATCGAGACCAAAAAGTTGACGGCGGTACCGACATCGACTTGGTTGAGGCGGATGCTGCGAACCAGTACATTGCGGGCGCTGTTAGGCAGCCGGGGGCCAACAAAAATGGTGCGCCCTACTTTATTGGCTTCTAAGCCAGAAAGCTGGAGCACATAGTTGAAGACGTTTTGAACAGGCTCGTTTTCAATGTCTAAAGAGACCGTCGTGTCTGCTGCTTCCTCACCGCTTTCTACGCTGGTAAAGGCGAGGTTTAAGCCAGCGGCACGGGCCAGCAGCGACAGCACCTCGCGCGCCGACGCATCGCGCAATACCAGCCGAGGGACTCGTTCGGCAGTGCCTAAGTCGATCTCATCTAGGCTGGAGTCGATGTCGGAAACAGAGAAGTCGCCGACCGGTGGCGCCACGGCTCTGGGGAGAAAAGGGGGTGCACCATTGAGTGTCGGGGCGGTAACTGGCGTTCCGTCAATAATTACTTGGGGGTTGGGCACTAAGATCTCAGGCGCTTCCTCCCCCGCTTGGGCGAGCTCAAACGGAGCAATAGACCTGGCATTGGGCGCAGGGCTAGATCTGGCAGTAGGGTTGACAGCGGGTTCGCCGGGGATTGTGGCGATCGCCTCAGGCAGCTTAGACGGCGTTGCCTTGGCCCCTGCTCGCGTATCCAGACTGATCAGCACAGCATCCTCTGCCGATTTTTGAATCTTGCTAATAGGCACTTGGTCGTGCCCATTCACAGTCAGCCGGACGCGATCAGGGCTAACGGCCTCTAGCTGGATAGAGTCAATGCCAGGGGCGGGATTTTTCTGCGTGAAGCTTTTGCCTCGGGGTAGCTGTAGCTGAGCGTGCGCAATGTCCGCCTGTAAAACTTTGCCCGTGCGAGCGGTGATCATCTGAGGGGTGTCCCCAGAAGTCTTTAAAGTGAGGGTTACGCCAGCAGTGGTTTTGCGCAGGGTAATGCCCTGCACAGTGGTTGCTCCGCTAGCAGACTCAACAGCAGTGAGAGGGCCAGCGATGATAGCCAAAGCACCCCCGACCATTAGGTTTTTAAGATTAAGACGGCGTTTCACGGGTCACTCCTTGAGTCAGAACTAGCGGTGGATGATGAAAATTGAAAAGATTAACTAACGAAGCGGTTCAGCGAATGGTTAGCCCTCTACAGGCACCTCGGTTGGCGGAACCTCTCCCTCTACAGGGGGTGGTTCCGGTGGGGCAATCTCCGGTGGTGTATCTACATCGCCCACCGGCATCAGAGCGTCTAGTTGAAACGTCGTTTCAATCGGCGTTTTGGGGGAAGCGACTACTTGGCCGTTGGGGCCAATCACAGTTTCGGCGACGGGCTCACCGCTGGTCAGGCTGAAGTCGCGAATGAGAAGCAAGGGCTCCAGGCGCTCTAAGTTGCGCAGAATAGACTGAGTTTGGGCATAGTCACCCGAAAACTGCAGTGAGTAGGTTTCTCGCTTGAGTTTGCCATTAACCCCTTCGCCTAAGGAGCTATCACTGATGACTGCTGCCTCCCCAGGCGTAAATGTCTTGAGCTTCGCCTCTACTAAAATTGGCGGAATGCCCCGCCCCTGTACCTGGCTGCGGACGCCATTGAGTGAGGCATTGCTGCTTTCAACTCGCTGGTTGATATCGAGTAGCAGCGTGTCCATGGTCTCTTCGTTCGCAAACAGCGAATAAACACTGCGGCGGCGTACCATGGCAGCCTCTAGGGCAGCATCGACGGCGGCGATATCTGCTAGCTGCTGTTGCTGAGAGATCAGCTGGCCTTCTTTAGTCGCAATCTCCTGTCGCAGGGTCTCGTTTGTCTGGGCTACCGGCTGCACTAACTTGACAAAGGCATAGCCAGCCATACCGACGCCAACTAGCGCAATCAGACCCCCGATAATTGCGGGCGATAGCTCAATCCCAAAGACAACGGGATTTATCGGTTCGTCGACAAAGTTGGCGTCCTCAGGGGGAATAAAATCTCCAAAGGCAGTCATTACTGAATTGCTCCTGTAGCTTGAAGGGCACGAATGCGGGCAGCGAGGCCGGTGGATTCTTGCTGGCGGTTTAACTCATCGAGCAGCGCGGTGGCGGGGATGCTCTCAATGTCACCGGTGATGGTATAGCTGACGAGTTCCAAAGGCTCGCCGTTGTCAACACCGCCAGGGCAGTAGCCTGGAACCACTTCACCTAAGGAGGCGGTGGTAATTTTGAGCGACTCCCCTACCAGAAAAGGAGAGTCCTGGAGGGTCAGCAAAAAGTCGTTGACATCGTCAAATGAGCAGGCATTGCCGGACAGCGTTAGGCCACCTGCTGCTGACCCGTCTGCGCTGGCTGCGGCAGGATCTACTGCGGCCGGGTCGGCTGCGCTCGGTGCAGTTTGGACCAGGCTGACAATTTGAGTGCGGGTTGGGACACGTCCCTGCACGTCGCGGACAATTGCAGACCAGGGTCGAATGCGCTCAAATACGCTGGCCAAAGCCTGGATCTCAGTTTCAATCGCCGCCGTTTGCTGACGGACGGTGTCTACTTGAGCCAGCTTCTGCTGTAGTTCGGCTAACCGTGAGTCGAGGACAGCGTTTTCAGCAGCCAGGGTTTTCTGGTTGTTCTGTAAGATCAGCCAGTAGCCACCGACGCCTGCGCAGGCAGCGATCGCCACTGCCGCCCCAATCAGTATGGGCTTTTTCCCAGCCGTACTCATTCCGGGCCGCTTAGCAGCTGGGACAATTGCCGCCGCCGCCCGCTCAGCGCGATCATTCAAAAAGTTGATATCAATTCCATACATAGCCTAACCCTCCTCTAAACTTCCCTAAGGCCCAAACCGAGCACCGTCGCCAGCCCCGAGCGCTGTGTAGGCGAGAGATCTTCGTCGACCTCAATCGCAAGAGACTCTAACGGGTCAACGACGCTCGTCGGCAGCCCCAAGCGCTGAGCAAAAAACTCATCCAGATTGCTAACGGCACTGCCAGCACCCGCGAGTAGTAGCTGTGCGACCTCCATGTCTTCTCCCTGGTTCAGATAAAAATCAATCGAGCGCCGTAGCTCATCAGAGAGTTCGCCCAGCACTCGCAGCATCGCCGTTGTGCCAGGATTCATCCCCGCTGCTTTCGACTTGCCCGCCGCTGGCGCTAACGGCACTGTCATGCCCTGAAGCAAATCCGCATTGCGGGAAGGGGGCAGGTTCATCGCTCGGCTCAAAGCATTTTGGATTTGAAAAGTGCCGAGCGGTACCGTCCGCGAAAAGTGTGGGATGCCGTCGACCACGATGGATATTTCGGTACTGTCGAACTGAATATCGACGAGGGCTGCAGCTTCTTGTGAGGTAAACTGCCGCAGCTGCTCGCGCACCGTTCGGATCAGCGCAAAGCTACTGGTCTCTAGCACGTTCAGGCTAAGACCAGCCTGGGCGAAGGTTTCGGTATAGCTATTGGTAATGTCCTTTTTGACCGCAACTAGAAGAACCTGCACCTTCTCGATACCATCGTCATCGACGAAGAAACCCAGCTTCTGGTAGTCCACATCGGCTTCATCACGAGGAAACGGCAGGTATAAGCTGGCCTCCTGGTTGAGTACCATCTCCCGCAGCTCGTTATCGTCTAGCTCAGCTGGCACGGGGATAACGCGAGTGACCGCCTTTCCAGGTACTGCTGAGGTTGCCCGACTGACTTTGATCTTGTTTTCAGCCAGGGTCGATTGAATAATTTCGGCCATGGTAGGGCTGTCGAGAATCTGCCCTTCCTCAAACACCCCTTCAGGAATTTCAGCGGTGGCTAGATTCTGTAGCTTTAGCGTTTGCCCCTGCTTTTTTAGACGGGCAATATTAATGCGCTCAGGCGTCAGCTCAATGCCAACCCCTGGCGACTTTCTAGAAAGTAATGACTTCAGTCTATTCACGACGATGCTTGCCCGGTAAGGAATGACGGCGACAACCCGAATGCCTGCTCTGAATGAGCATCAAAAATCCGAATTTGGCTCCTAGATTTCCCAGATTTCAGCAGAAAAATTACATTTAAGCCCGATGGAATTCAGTACTCCTGCAATTGTCAAACCATCTTCCTTTTGCTAAATAAGTCAGCCAAAGGATAGGCATTTTCACTGAAAAGACTGAGTCCATCTGACCTATGAGCGATGAAAATCGGCACTGTCAGAAAAGGGGCAGCTTCTGAAAGTAAAGCGACGATGAACCGATGGAAATGAAGCTGCAATAATGGAGCTGCAATGAAGTTTGCCCAGTGTTGTCATATAACAAACAGGCTTGATGACTGTCGGGATCTGTCTACACCCCTTACCCAAATGGACAATCTGTGATGTAAAGTCACAGATCAGCGCAGCGCTGGATCGAATTCCAGAGTTGCCCCTTCAACCCTTTGACTGGCCCTTTGCACTGTCCTTTGTAGTCCTATGTCTTTAATTCGCCATTGGAAAAGATTTCTCGCGCTGGTATTAGTCGGCTTGCTGTCGAGCTGGCTGATTAGCTGCGGCAACGTGCCTGACGCTGATACAGACAGCACAGGCAAAGCCGAGGTGGAGTTTTGGACGATGCAGCTTTCGCCCAAATTCGACGATTATTTCGATCAGCTGATTGGTGAATTTGAAGCAGAAAATCCAGATATTACGGTGAAGTGGGTAGACGTGCCCTGGAGCGATATGGAGACCAAGATTCTGGCCGCAGTATCGGCTGATAACGCGCCGGATGTGGTCAATCTCAACCCCAACTTTGCCTCTCAGCTAGCGGCCAAAGGTGCCTGGCTGACGCTGGACGATAAGCTTTCGGAAGCAGCGCAGGCGGTGTATTTGCCAAAGATTTGGCAGGCGACTCAGCTCGATGGTGAAAGCTTTGGCTTTCCCTGGTACTTAACGGCTAGAGTGACGCTGTACAACACCGAGATTTTTGAGGCAGCAGGGATTGCAGAGCCGCCTGCCACGTTTGAAGACCTGGCAGAGGTCGCTAAGCAGATTAAGGAGAAGACGGGCAAGTATGCCTTCTTTATTAGCTTTGTGCCGGAAGATGCTGCTGACGTCCTGCAGTCCTTTATCCAGATGGGTGTGCCGCTAGTCGATGATCAGGGCAATGCTGCTTTTGACACGCCTGAGGGCAAAGCCGTTTTTCAGTATTGGACAGATCTGTATCAGCAGGAATTGCTACCTCGCGAAGTCCTCACTCAAGGACACCAGCAGGCCATTCAGCTCTACCAGTCAGGTGAAACCGCGATTCTGGCGTCGGGCGCGGAGTTTCTCGATACGATCGCCACCAACGCCCCGGACATTGCCGCCGCCACTAAAAGCGCTCCGCAAATTAGCGGCAGTACAGGCAAGAAGAACGTCGCCGCAATGGATTTGGTTATTCCTGAGTCCACAGACGTCGAAGCAGCTGCCCTGAAGTTTGCCACCTATGTCACCAACGACGAGAATCAGCTCGCCTTTGCAAAAGCTGCAAACGTGCTGCCTTCTACAGTAGCGGCGATGGAAGATAGCTACTTTACCGATGTGCCTGAAGGCGCAACGCCGGTAGAAATGGCCCGTTCGGTCAGCGCCAGTCAGCTAGGCGACGCTGCTGTGCTCATTCCGGCGATGGAAGATGTCAAGGAGCTGCAAAAGATTGTGTATGACAATTTGCAGGCGGCGATGCTGGGTGATAAGACGGTCGATCAGGCAGTGAGCGATGCGGCAGAAGAGTGGGACAATCGGTGACTTCGGCTACGCTCAGCCACCGCGCTCAGCTGCTGTGATCCATCATTCAGTAGCCGCCTAAAGTGCCCTGCCGCTTTGCTTGCCGCTCGGCCCAGCGGAAGACGAGAATGCCCAGGGTGAAGTAGACAATGCCGTTGGCTAGCGCGATCGCCCAGATCCCCCAGTCTAGTCCCTGATGACGAGCCATCAAGTCGCGCAGCAGTCCTGTACTCGGCACAATCGGCAGCAGATTGGCCACTAGCTGCGCACGTCCACTCCAGTCTTCAGTCGGTGCTGCCAGCAAAAACAGCAGGACAAACTGAAACAGACCCAGTAGCTGCTGCACCTTCTTAAATACCAGGGCAAACGAGCCAATAAAAAAGGCTAACCCGTATGCACTCAGCACCAGCGTTGCCAAGGGCAATGTCAGTGCCAGTGGGAAAGAGAGCTGACTGCGGGTGATGGCAATGATGATAGACAGCACGACCAGTATTAGCAATAACCGGAGCGTCAGGCTTGCCAGCGCTCGAGCCAGAAACACGCGAGGCGCCCCAAACGGCGAGAGAAACACCTGCTCTAGCGTGCCTGTTTGGGCCTCTAGCTGAAGAGTAGTCGCAATGTCATTCACGATATAGAGCACCAGCGTCCAGATTACGTAACCGACCACCACCGAGTTCAGACGAACTGATGAATCAGCGCTGGTGCTATTACCAAAGCCGCTAGGCGAACCCGCCATGTACTGCGTGCCTAAGAACAAGCCGTAGAATACCGCTGTCAAAATTACGACGCCGCCGATCACCTCTGTCGGGTATCGCAGTGTCTGCACCCAGGTTCGCTTAAACTCACCTATGAAAAGATCAATCATCCTGAACCAGCCGTAAAAAGACATCGGTCAAATCCGCCCGATCCTGACGCACTTCTACGAGCGGCAACGGGTCGAGCAGACTGAATATTTTGTAGAGCGTCGCCGAGGACGCGCCCTTACCTGCCAGAAGATCCGGCGGCGAATAGTGAATGTATTGGTCGCCCACAGTCGCCCCTAGCGCTGTGATCGCTGCCCTTCTCACTTCGTCCAGCACCCCTTCAAACTCAATCCGATAGGCCGCACTGTTAGAAAACTGTCGGATCAAAGACTGGGTAGACTGCTCGGCGACAATCTTCCCTTGCCGAATCACCGCCACCCGGTCAGACAGTTCTTCGGCCACGTTGAGCTGATGGGTGGTCAGCAAAATTGCACAGCCAGACGCGGCAACCTGACGCACCAGCTTCTTGACAGTCTCACCGGAGGTGACATCCAGTCCTAGGGTCGGTTCATCGAGCAGCAGCAGCTTGGGCTGGTGGATCAAGGCGACGGCGATCGCGATCTTCTGCTGCATGCCCCGAGAGAGTTTTTGCACCGGCACTTTGCGCTTGTCGAGCAGCCCAAACTCGGTTAATAGCTGCTCGCCGCGCTGCCTCAGCGTCCTCCTGGGCACCTGTCTGAGCACACCAAAGTATTCCAAATTCTCCAGCGGTGTCAGCCGCCAATACAGATTGCGGTTGCCTTCTAACACTGCGCCTACGCCCCGTAGCGCCTGCGGCTGCCTGTGTGGATCGAGGCCCGCAATTTTCACCCAGCCGGTATCTGGGCGAATCAGGCCGGCAATCATCTTGATTGTCGTGGTCTTACCTGCTCCATTTGGCCCTAAAAAGGCTAGAACTTCGCCGGGTGAAAGCGTCAGCGAGACCCCCCGAACCGCTTCAAAGCGTCGCTTTCCTCGTCCGTAGCTTTTTCTTAAGCCTTGAGATTCTAAAGCAGGCAAACGAGCAGGCTTGGAGCTGGCGGCAGATGACGAGGCAACCTCGTCCACAGGCAGATTAAGAGGCGTCATTCAAAAGGAACGTAAGAAAGGCGAGGCGCTTTCGAAAGTGAAGCACTCAGCAGAGGTTCATCGTAACGCGCCTGGTAAGGCTAAGGGGGAATGCCTCCGTAAAAAGAGTGATTCCTGCGAAAGAACATACAGTCTCCCAGGTACGTTCGGAATATAACATTCCTTTAATATCCTGTTACAATTCTACATATAACCTCAAGTAATACATCCGTCGTTATCTGGACTCCACAGCTGTCAATATGACTTTTTTCGATCTAAGCGAACCAACGCTGCCTTCTCATTCAGAGGCAGTTAGGGTGCCAGCGTTGGGTGGTTTGCTCAGCGCGTATCTCAAGCGGTGGATCAAGGCTTTTAGCGCTA
Source organism: Phormidesmis sp. (assembly GCA_049646425.1). Classification (GTDB taxonomy): domain Bacteria; phylum Cyanobacteriota; class Cyanobacteriia; order Phormidesmidales; family Phormidesmidaceae; genus Phormidesmis. The sequence goes on from JBARVU010000571.1 coordinate 15,325, forward strand.
TCCGACTGTCCGAACTTGACCAGGCGTTTGTCATTTGGGGGCTGACGGCCCTACTCATTTTTTCGCTAGCCCAATTTTCTACCCTGAGCTGGCCCGTTCAGGCAGTGCTAGATGCGGCGCTAACCGGTGCAACGGTCGCAGGCACCTCAGGACTTACCTGGCAAATTGCTGAAATCGCTGAGCTGCGGTGGGTTGTCTTTCTCTGGGCAGTCCTGATGTCACTGGGTATGGTGGTGACTGCTTACGGTATCTTTTGCAGTGTCGGCTTTATTCTTATAAATCTGTGTCCGCTGTGGTTGGGGCTGTGTGCGCTGGGGTACTTAGCCATGGCCGTGGGTATGCGATCACGCTGCTTCGCCGCTTGTAGCCTGGTGCATGGCCTGGCAATCACCGGCCTTACCTTCCACCCCGGCTGGCAGTTTTTCACCAGCGGTCTTGTGATGGCGCTGACACTTTTCTTCTTTTCAATCGTTCCCTGGGACATGCGTGAAGTCACGGACAGTGAGCCGTGCTGAAGGTTTTGTAGGGAGGACCTCCTGATCAGCTCCTTTGGATGAACGCTCAGCTAACCGACCGGACGGTCTCAGAATGTAGCGTTCCCCATCAAAAACAAGGACAGGTCGATCAGCTGCTGAGACCGGCTGAAGCTCTCTGTCTGCACGGGTTATCTGCCCTTGAGCGCTGAGGGGCGCTAGCAAGCGCGCGACTTCTGTCTCCTGCTCTAGCGATTGGGTCGAGGAGACAAGGTCACCCAAGCCGTTGATTAAGTTGCGCAGCTGATTGCGAACAGCTGGATCGCCGGTAATTTCGTCTACATCTGCCATGACTTTTTGAGCGCTGGCTAAAGCATCTCGAGCAGATTCTAGCGTTTGCTGAAGCAGAATCAGATTGGCCGGATTGTTGAGCGATGAGGTGATTGCCTGTAAATCGGCTGACGCGGCTGAGGCATTGCTCACCAGCACTTCGAGATTATCAACTAGCCGGCCGTCCTGGAAGCGAGGGCCAAGCACGTCAACGGCACTGCGCAGCTGCAAACTGGCTGCCTGCACATTCCCTAGCGTATCGACCAGGGTGCCACGATTTTCGCCGATCAGACTATTGAGGTCAGCCGTGGTGAGGGAAAACTGCTGGGCGGCCACTCCCACCTGACCGGCGGCGATCGCCGCCGATTCAGTAGCGGCTTGGGCAGATTCAGTCAATGGGCCGACCTGAGCGCGGGCGAGTTGGGTTAGCGCTGTCGCTTCTTTGGCTAATGTACTGGTCTCTTCAGCCGTCTGTGAAGCGTTTTCTAAAACGGCTTTGAGCTGAACAATCAGCTCAGGATCAGCTAATAGCTCGGCAACCTCATTGGCTGAGCGCAGCAGTGCTTCGTAGCTGGGGCCAGCGACGCCCCTGAGGCGATCGCCATCACAGAGAATCACATCGCTATCGCACGTTTTGCCCACTGGACTCATCTCGACAGCACTCGCTGCCAGGTCGTCTAGCGGCGTAATCTCGATAGAGATCTCCCCAATCAGACCAGATTCTACCGTTTCTACCAAAACCTCGCTGGGTATCCGCAGATCTTTTTGGGTGATCTCTATCTCCACTTCCACCATATTTGAGCGGGGTGTAATTGCCACCACTCGCCCCACGGGCACTCCTCGATACAGCACTGTCGTCCCTACCTGAGCGCCCATCGTATCGGTAAACTCAGCTACTAGCTGATAGGGTCGATTAGTCGGGTTGAAGCCTCGCAGCCAAAGTACCAGTCCGCCGAACAAGCCGATCCCCAATAAGATCAGCAGCCCCACAGAACCTTCTCGAATTGTTCGTGCCCGCATGAGTTTCCTAAAGTTAAAGTAGTCTGCTCGTCTTAGCCTGTCGCATGAATCGGCCCTTTCGTTTGAGCGCTGAAGAACTGACGGACAAACGGATTGTCGGTTGAGTCAATTTCACTCACCGCCCCTATCCACTGCACGCGCCCATCGTGCAGAAAAATCACCCGATCTGCTGTACGACGGATCGTACTCTCCTGGTGAGTCACAATCAAATAGGAGCTACAGGCTTGCCCGTAGTGCACGTCGCGAATAAGATCTTCAATCACCGTTGAGGCGATTGGGTCAAGCCCCGCCGTCGGCTCATCGTACAGCAAAAGGCTGGGCCGATCTGTCGGGTTGTGCGGATTGGACATGACTGCCCGTGCAAAGCTCACCCGCTTGCGCATCCCACCCGATAACTCAGCCGGGTAGCGATCAGAAATATCGGGCAGGCCGACCACCGCTAGCGCCTCGGCTACCAGCCGCCTGATTTCGCGATCGCCCAGCCGAGAGTGCTGATACAGCAAGAATCCCACGTTCTCTGCCACCGTCAGCGAGTCAAACAGGGCTGCCTGCTGGAACACCATCCCCACCCCGAGCGGATCGGGCGAATCTTCGATCAGGCCAATTCGCTGCTGACCGCCAATCCAAATCTCACCTTCGTCAGCGGCCAACAGTCCGGCAATAATTCGCAAAACGGTCGATTTCCCGGTTCCAGAAGGGCCGATGATTGCGATCGCTTCCCCCTGATCAAGCGTCAGGTCGATCCGGTCGAGCACCCGATTATTGCCAAACTGCTTGGAGATTCCTTTGAGTTCGACAAGGGGCGCTTGATCACAGGGAGGGCGAACCGAAAATTCAGCCTGTGACTCGCTAGAAGCGTCGGAAGAGAAAAGATTGAAAACCATGAAAATCTAGAAAAGCTGACCGTTGAACCCGAGCTACCTGATCTCTAATACTTAGTAAAGCGTAACCGCAAAGATAGACTTCGAGAGGAACTTTCCCGATAGTGAGCTAAAAAGTGAGAACTTAAGTGAATGGCCATTGCAATCTGGGATCAATCGGCGACGACCTGTCCTTTTTGCTGTATAACCCTAATGCGCCATCCTGCCTATCTGGTCGTTTACGACTGACCGAAAGCCCGCCCATCCGACCTTTCTACTGGGTCATTATCTGCTCGCTACCACCATGCGCTCAAATCGTCACAAACTATACGCCCGGCCCAAGCGTTGGATGAGGTGGCTAAAACCCGGTCTGTTTGTTAAGCGCTGGCTGTTCTTGAGCACGGTGGGCATTTTTGCGGTGGGCCTTGGCATCATGGTGTGGCTGAAGCTTACGCCAGTATTCTACACGGTGAAGTTTGTTGGCAATCTGCTCAACTGGATCACCCGCCTGGTGCCTAACTACATTAGCGGCCCCCTGGCGATATTGGGCGGCGTACTGTTTATTGTCTGGGGTCAAACGCGTACGCTGGGGGCAATTGTAGAAGTCTTACTGCCGGCCAATGGCGAAGACAATCTGTGGGATGCGATCGCGACCCATCGTCGCCTGCGTCGGGGCCCTCGGGTGGTGGTGATCGGCGGTGGCACCGGCCTCTCAACCCTGCTGCGCGGTCTCAAGCATCACAGCACGAATATTACCGCCATTGTCACCGTGGCAGATGATGGCGGCTCGTCCGGCAGGCTGCGGCGAGAAATGGGCGGAATTCCGCCGGGCGATATTCGCAACTGTCTGACGGCCCTGGCTGATGAAGAAAAGCTGCTGACCGAGCTTTTTCAGTATCGCTTTGAGACGGGCAACGGGCTCAGGGGTCACAGCTTTGGCAATTTGTTTTTGTCGGCGATGAATGAGATTACCGGTGATTGGGAAAAGGCGATCGCCGCGAGCTCTCAGGTGCTGGCGATTCGCGGGCGAGTGCTGCCCTCGACGCTCAGCGATGTCAGCCTGTGGGCCACGCTCAGCGACGGTCGCCGGATTGAAGGCGAGTCGAACATTACCAAAGCCAGAGGGAATGTCGATGAAATTGGCTGCCTGCCTGCCGACCCACCGGCCTTACCCCAGGCCATAGAAGCGATTGAAAGCGCAGACTACATCATCGTCGGCCCCGGCAGCCTGTACACCAGCATCATTCCAAACCTGCTGGTACCCGAGCTCGTCGAGGCTTTAGCCGCCCGCGAAGTCCCCCGCATTTATATCTGCAATATTATGACCGAGCCCGGTGAAACGCAGGGCTACACGGTCTCTGAGCATATTCAGGCAATTGATCGCGCCTGCGGACAGTATCTGTTTGATGCAGTGCTGGTACAAAAAAGAATGCCGTCAGCGACCGCGATTGACCGCTATCTCAAGGAAGGCTCTACGCCAGTCATCTTAGATCGCAAAGCCGTCATCGATTCAGGCCGCCGCATTTTGATCGCCAATGTAATGGACGAAAACAACAGCACAGTTCGCCACGACCCCGAGCGATTGGCGCGAGTGCTGATGAGATGGTATGTCCGGACGCGGAGCCTGTGGTAGGGCGCTGCTGATCTAAGACTGCTTTAGGAACTTTTTGCCGACCCAGCTAGAGATGCCGCTCACCAGCGCGCCCGCCATCAAAATGCCAATCGCAGGCATGATGACCGGATCCCAGAGGCTGTACCACAGGTCGAAGCCGAGATTGACTTGCGTGGAGCGACCGATCAGGGCGATCGCAAACCAGGCAAAGCAGAAGAGAACAAAAAACAGATTAAACATCAGCAGCGTGTTCAATCCGCCGATCAGGCGATCTTTCATAGCGGGTGTCTTGTCGCGATAAAAAGCAGAGACCTCATTAGCGTAGCAAGCTAAGGCCCCGAATCAGGAAGAGAAACGCTGATCAGCTCAAAGCTGTCATCATCGCCTGCTGAGCAACGTTTTGATAAAGCGTTTTCAGATGATCCATGATGATTTGGGACTCGGTCGTCGCCAGCGGCATATCGCCAATCACGTCCAAAACGGTTTGCTCGGCAGGCGTAATCACGACCAGTGAGGGATCTAGGGGCTGATCGTACTGCCAAAAGCTATCGAGCTGAACCGGTGGTTGAACCACGTTAGGGGCGACTTTACGGCCAGTAGCGGCTGCGCGCTCATCTGCTTCAGTCGGTTCAGCTTCTCCCGATTGAGAGAGGGTCTGCTGGCGCTGCTGGCGCAGGGCGTCGAGGATCTGCTCCTTGGTGCGACCGCGAAGCTGAAATAAGACAAACGGATCCTCGCGAAAGAAATCACCGAGCTGGTAATAGACCGCAGCAATGTGCTTGCAGGGATTCTTGGGGTCGGGGCAGCTACAGCGGGAGCTGACATCGGCCAGGGTAAAAGGAAATAGGCTGAGGCCGTTGGAGGTGAAAACGGCTTCAATATCGTCCGGCATCTCCCCGGCTAGGAGCTGAGCTGAGTACAGGGCCTTTTTCCCGAGCGTATCGATCACAAAGCCCCAGTCTTCGTCGGTAAAGCGCTCAATCCAGATAGAGAGCTGGTAGGGCTCAGCAGCAGTACCCTGAACTTTGGCATGAACCTTGGCCTGTTTAAATTCGAGGCTGAGAATGTGACCCTGACGGGCGTAGTTGCGACCGCGCTCCAGACGTTTTTTAAAGCGGTAGGCGTTGAGCAGGTCTACCCATTGCTGCACCCACCAGGCATCTTCTTGAGCGGCGGGCGGTTCGGAAGTGGTGTAGGTCATAATCAGTAGAAAAGAATAGCTGAGAGGATTAATCGACGATAAAGAACGATTATGCGACGGGTGCTTGTTCTGTCTCCTGAGAAACTGGCAGCACTTCTTGAAGGCGAATGATGTCCTGGCGGGGGTCGGCGTAGTTGAGCTGGACGGTGATGCGATCGCCCAACCCGACCGATCGGTCAAACCGCATCGCCAGCTCCAGGCCCAGGTCTTCTAGAATAATCAATCCTAAACTTTCGTGCTCCCGGAGCCAGCGCACCAGCACGGCCTCCCAGGTGAGTTCACGGTTTTCTTCAGCGCGGCGGCGCAGGTATTCAGCCGCCCAGTATTTTTTGGTTTGCCGCTCTACCTGAGTCGCTTCGTAGGCGGCGTTGGCGGTGCTCATGATGATTTCGCTCATCTCAGTAGCAGAGCAGGGCAGCGGCTTTCCTTGCAGCTGCGCTTTGATCTGGAAATGGCTGATTAAGTCGGTGTAGCGGCGAATGGGAGAAGTGACCTGACTGTAGCGGTCGAGGCCGAGGGTGGCGTGGCGAATGGGGGTTGTGCTCATCTCACTGCGGGTCATGCAGCGGCGAATGGCCGAGTCGCGTACCCAGCCAGCTTCTAGCTGCATGAGTTCGGCTTCGGGGGGGAGTTCGGGCTGAGGCTGACCCCGATAAGGCAGCGGCAGCTCATTTTCTTCGCCGTAGCGAGCGGCGACTTCGCCCGTCAAGATCATCATTTCAGCGACCATATCGCGAGCCGGTGAAGACTCGATGACGTCGATGGTGATGGTTCCATCCTCTACGCTGATGGAAGATTCGGGCATGTGGATGCTGATCGCACCTTGTGACTTTCGCCAGGTGAGACGCGCTTTGACTTGGGTAGCGATCGCCAGCAATTCCTGCTCCGCTTCAATCCCAAGCTCAATCATTTCATCGGCATCTTCATAAGTCAGTCGGTAGGTAGGCTTTACCAGGCTAGGCTGAATGCTGTATTCTTCCACAGCGCCATCTTCAGCTAGGATCACGCCAAAGCTCAGGGCGCAGCGAGCCTCCCCCTGTACCAGGCTCATCGGCCCAGCTGCCAGCTCAAACGGGAACATGGGAATGACCCCGGTCGGCAGATAGACAGTCGTACAGCGTTTGCGCGCTTCTGTGTCTAGTGTGTCACCGGGCGTCAGCCAGCGAGTGGGGTCAGCAATATGTGTCCACAGCTGATAGCGACCGTCGGGCAGCACTTCGCAGCTCAGGCCGTCGTCAATCTCGCGGGTACTCTCATCGTCAATGGTGTACACCTTGAGATGGGTGAGGTCGGTGCGGGGGCTGGTATCTTCCGGCGGGTGGGCAATTACTTGCGTGACAGCAGCCTCAATGTCTTCGGGAAACTGCGTCGGAATCTGGCGGCGGCGCAGCGCTAGGTTTTCATGCTCATCCCAGAGGCTCAGATTGACTAAAAGCTGAAAGGCGGATTCAGCAAATTTGTCCTGCTCTAAAGCCGCGAGGATCTCTTGGGCAGCCGCTTTTTGGCTGGATTCGTCGCCGAGCAGAGCATAGCGTTCTAAGATTTCTAAGCGAGGGCGATCGCTCTTTTCCCACTCAGCCCCTTCCCCGGCCAGGATAGATTTTGCCCGTGACAAAAAGCCTTCCCATTCCTGTTCCCGAGCAGCTTCTCGCTCGTTTTTGAGCTGAAGTTCTTCAACCTGGGCGGCAGGGCGCGGTTCGTAGCGATCGCCCTTTTGCTTAAAGTAGAGCTTGTCATCGCTCAGCAGCCGGTGAGCCGCGTAACACAAAGGCGGGCTCTGGTCAGAAAATAGGAGCTGAGCCAGGGACTCAGGCGTGGCAGATTCCGCGAGCTCACTCAGCAGTTCCCAGGCGATCTCTAAATTATCAGGGTCGATATAGCCCTCAGCTTCAGAGACAAATCCTGCAATTTCGGCAGCTTCGTAGGCACCAGACACTTCATAGATCACCTGACGAGGATGAATGATATAGGACTGGCCACTCTGATCGACGAGCACCCAGTTTTTTTTGCCTTCCGGGCGGTCGGCTACCGCCAGATGCGGCTCACCCTTATGCTTAAATTCAACCAGCCTTCCCTTTTCCACTACAGCCCCGTCTTGATGTATGCGACACCGATCAGATCTGATCGGCGCTGACGACAAAAAAGCTATCGGCGCTTTCTAACAAAAGTAGCAGTCTTCTGCGGAGCGCCGATAGCCCATGCTGATCAAGTTGTGCCGTCGCTGATGTGCGTTTAGCCGTCTTCGTTGACGTAGGGGAGCAGGGCTACGATCCGAGCCCGCTTAATTGCTTTAGTGAGATCGTGCTGCTGCTTGGAAGTGAGGCCAGTAATGCGACGAGGCAAAATTTTACCGCGCTCGGTGACAAATTTGCGCAGCAGATCTACATCTTTATAGTCGATTTTCTCGTCCGGCTGAATGGGCGATACACGACGACGAAAGTAAGCCATAGTCCTTAATTCTCTAGTTTTCTACTCTGGGTTTTCTACTGTGGAGCTGCTTTGAGCTGTCCACCGTCCACTGTCTACTCAATCTCTCTACTTAATTTCTTTGTGGGTAGTGTGCTTATTGCAGTGGGTGCAAAACTTTTTCAGCTCCAGGCGAGCCGTCGTGTTGCGACGGTTCTTTTGAGTGGTATAGCGAGAGACGCCATTGGAGCGCTTGTCAGGGTTGCTACGGCACTCGGTGCACTCAAGGGTGATTACCAGACGGACGCCTTTAGCCATGATCTTTCAATTTCTTTGGTCAACGCAGTCTCTAATTATTACACAGGAAGGCCAAAATTCAGATCCAATTGTCAGATCGCCTGCAAGCTATCCGCTTCCTAGCTTTACTTCCACGCCGAAGCCCACCAGCGCCAGGTCTTCTAGCGGCATACCTTCGGGCGGACGCATGTAGTTGAAGATTTTACGGATGCGCAGTTGCGGATTGATCAAGGTGATTGAATCGACCGATACGATGTGGGTGTAGCGGGTCGTCATCAGCAGTTCGCGGGTGCGGCTGTCGAAACGAAAGTGAGAAATGATTGGCCGATCTTCTTCGTAGGCCCGGTCTCTGAGATAGTCGCCTTCTAATAGAGAGTCATGCTCGGCGGCCTTTCCACTTGGCACAAAGGCTAAGTTGACTGACTGGTCGACCACTTCGCCTTTTTCAGAAACGGTATGAAAGACCAGGTGGAAACCTGGAAAGTCTTGCAGGCGATCGCTGCTGGCACTATAGCTATTGTCGCTGAGTACTTTGGTCTTTTGCTCAGGGGTGAGGGGGGAAACGCCGAAGTTAGTGTGCGATCGCTCCACTGACGACTTACTGAGATAGTGATAGGTACGCTCGGAGCTCCAGCTACCCACGCAGCTATCGAAAAACTTATAAAAAATATCTAAGGCTGACATAAAAACAGACTTTCCTGCTCGAATCGTGTAACCGTGAGCGGTGATCTCGCTCAGCGTCACCTGAAAGCGCTGAAATGAGCCCGCGCTCGCTATAAACAGCTTACATAGATTTGAGCTTTTCTTGTACCAGCCAGTCAGCAGAATCTACGCTGAGCTGTCCGCCCGCCTGGCCAAGCTGGTCTAAAGCCATTAGAGCAGCATACTGTAAGTCCCAAATAGGAACGCTTAAGGCTGTTTTGAGCGCCTCTATGATCTGGGGAGCGGCAAGACTACCTGCTGACAGTTCGCCGAGGGCGATCGCCGCAGCCACCCGTGACTTTTGAAACTGAGGCGACTTATTATTAAGCGCTTCTACTAGCAAGTCGACAGCCTCTGTGACCTTCAGCCAGCCCCACAGGCGCACCATGTGATAGTGCGCACCATAGTCGTTGTAGCCCTCCGCCCAATAGCTTTCTAACAGCACCGCCGGGGCCGCCTCAGCAAAGTGGTCTATCAGTACCTGACTGGCCAGATAGCAGCGACCAAAATCTGTCCCGTACAGCGCCTGTACTAGCGCCTGTACTGTAGGCATTTGATCGTAGGTATGGACGAGGGCCACATCGTGCGGATAGTCGCGAATCGTCTTTTCTAAAGCGGGCTGCACCTGGGCAAAAGTAAGGTCACCGGATTCTATCCCGGCTTCCGCCAACAGTCGAATCCCCCGCAGCCGAAACACCATCGAAACTGGACACTGAGCAATCTGAGGAATAGCCTTGAAATAGTGCGCATCGATTAGATCTTGAATGCTGCCCCGACGCGCATTGACATCCGTGCTCTGCAAGAACTTAAGCACCTGCAGCATCACGCCCTCATCTCCTTTTAACTGGTAGATAGCAGAGAGGGCAGCGCTGGCAATCGGCACCTGGTCACTCGTCGTAAACTTCCCAATCCGCTCAGCGGCTGGCTCGTAGCCCAAATTCGCTAGAGTATGGATAATCGTTCGATAGCTTTGGTCAGGTCGATCTAGCTGTTCGGCAAGTTTTTCTAGCGTGGCAACATTATCAGTGCCAATTTCGCCCAGAGCCCAAGCGGCATTCTCTACCAAATAATTATCTTCGTCCTCTAGGCAGCGCTCAATCACGGGCAAAGCCCCCTTTACCTTCAGCCGCCCTAAGCTTTCTAGCGCTTTCCGGCGCACAATCCGATTGTCCAAATCGGCGTCCGTATTTTTGACGGCTCGCATTAGCGCTGCGATGGACGGTTCAGTCTCAAAGTTCACCAAATGAGCAGCGGCAATGTAGCGACTAGACGCCTCATCTGAATCCTCTGCAGGCCCGTCTAATATTTCAATCGCCTGCGCCTCACTCAGGTTAAACAAGCTGGAAAAACGACTGTTCATAATCTGCTGTGCAGCTAATTTGGAGGAAATATCAAACGCCTATAGTGAATAGGATTGCATTAGAGCGGGGAGAAAATCAAAGAACTATCCGCTGCTAGCGCGAACCCGAGCGCAATTCTGAGAGAATTTAACATAGCCATACATCTGATTTGTTATGAGTAGCCCTACTAGCAGCCAACCTACCCTGCTTTCTCAGCTAGAAACCGATGCCTTTTTGAAGTCTGTACAAGCTCAGCTAGCGGCAGATGCTTTCGACCATACCGACCAGCGGCTGATCGCACAAATGGTCGAAAGCTTTGGGGATTCGCGAGGGCTAACTCGTCTAGGCTTTGCCGAGGCGCTGGGGAAAGTGGGCAAACCGGCGACACCGGCTCTGATTCGCGGGCTGGCTGAGCATGAGAATCCGGTTGTCCGCAGAGCTTGTGCTAAGACGATGACGCTGATTGCCGACCCAGTGACGATTCCGACCCTGGTGCGATCGCTCCTCCACGACGAAGACACCGTCGTGCGAGGCTCTGTCGTGGGGGCAATGGCTGTGATGGGGGAAGCGGCTGCACCAGTGCTGCTGGATATTTTGGCCTCGCCTGACTATCCTGACAGCTCGAAAGGACTGGCTACCTGGGGGCTGTCTTTTGTCGGCACAGCAGGATCAACGCATCTATATCGAGCGGTAAATGCCGATCCAGAAGAGGTTCGTAGTGCGGTCGTGGGGGCGCTGACTAGCCTGGTGCAGGAAGCAGATGACCCAAAGGCATTAGCGTCGATTCTGAATGCGCTTGAGGATACTTCGCCGATGGTGCGCTCTGAGGCAGCAGCAGCACTGGGTAAGCTGAGTAATTCAGCCGTGGTACCCCAGCTGGCGATCACGCTGAGCGATGAGAATGTCGATGTGCGCAAGACGGCAGCGATGGCGCTGATGAAGATTGGGGGGGGTGAAGCGATTACCCCTCTACAAACAGCACTCAGTCAGGAAACTGACGATGCCGTTCGGCCTGTGCTGAGATTGGCGATCGCTCAGCTAGAGAAAAAACAGATAGAGGAGGAGGAGGGCAGCTGGGATTAAGTCGTTTACGGTTAGTTCGGAGGCGTCTATCGGTGAGTCAGTTCTGAGGTAATTAGGCACAGATCAGGACTGCGACCATCTCAACCCAGCCTTCGACTGCGCTCAAGCTTCAGCCCTAGACAAAAAGCCCCCCGCACAGCGTGCGGGGGGCTCTTCATTCGTTTAGCTCATCAAGGAACAGTCAGATGACTACGCGTTGATAGCAGGCGCGGTGAGCGCTACAGGAGCCGCTTCACCTGCGGCCAGGTCCAAGGGGAAGTTGTGAGCATTCCGCTCGTGCATTACTTCCATGCCCAAGTTGGCGCGGTTCAGAACGTCTGCCCAAGAACC
>JBARVU010000572.1:0-2216 GCA_049646425.1 Phormidesmis sp.
TTGCCGTGCTTGTCCCCGATCAGCTGGATCTCGATGTGACGCGGATCCTCGATGAACTTCTCGATGAAGACGCGGTCGTCGCCGAAGCTGGCGAGCCCCTCGCGCTTGGTCGCCTCGAACCCGTCGCGAACGTCCTCCTCGCTATAGGCGAGGCGCATCCCCTTGCCGCCGCCGCCGGCCGAGGCTTTCATCATGACGGGATAGCCGATGTCGCCCGCGATCCTGACCGCTTCTTCGGTATCGGCGATCTCGCCAAGATAGCCGGGCACCACATTGACGCCCGCTTCCTTGGCCAGCTTCTTGGACTGGATCTTGTCGCCCATCGCAGCGATCGCGGGGCCGGGCGGTCCGATGAAGGCGATACCGGCCGTGTCGAGCGCTTCGGCAAAACTTTCCCGTTCGGACAGGAAGCCGTAGCCGGGATGCACCGCCTCGGCGCCCGTTTCCTTGCACGCCGCGATGATCTTGTCAGCGACGAGGTAGCTTTCCGCCGCCGGTGCGGGGCCGATGTTGATCGCCTCGTCCGCCATTCGGACGTGCGGGGCCTTGGCATCTGCTTCCGAATAGACCGCGACTGTGGCGATCCCCATCCGCTTGGCCGTGCGCATCACGCGACAGGCAATTTCCCCGCGATTGGCGATCAGGATTTTTGAAAACATGCGGTCTCCGAAGGCGGCGAAGGGGGATGTGTTCCTATGCCGCCCTCGAAGGCTTACATCAAGCGAGCGTCAGTCCCGGTCGACATGACCGAGATGGGTTTCTGAACGCAGGACCAGGCTGTCCCATTCGTTGAAGATGGCCTGCGCCTGCTCCATCCCGCCGACCATTTGGGCAAGCCGCGCCATCCACGCCATGTCATCGGGTGACATTTCCCAATCGAGATCGGCGACGCCGCCGCGCATCGGAAAGGCGACGATGCTGTCCCATTCGCCGGTATTGAGATGAATGTCGATTACGCCCGAACGTCCGAGCGCCTGATCGACGGGAATGAAATAACTATCGATGATCTCGTGAGCGCGTTCGCGCTTGCCCGGTTTGAATTTTACCATTTCGACCATGTACCAGTCGACGTTGGCTGCGACCGGTTCGGTCGGTATTTCCTGCGCCATCGCAGGAACGGCGGGTACGCACAGAGCCGCCACCGCGGCCGCAACGATGAGTTTCTTCATCATGCTTCTCCCTGTTGAAGTGTCGCCTCTAGCACTTAACCTACATCAAGGGGAGTCTGATGGCGCGCGGGAGAAGTTCTGCCCTCTACCACTCCCGTCATCTTGTTTCAGGATCCGTACAGACAACCTGCGGCGTGCTTCACACACATAGAGGCTGAAACAATTTCAGCATGACGCGGGCAAATCGTCACCGGCATGACGGCTATTCCGCCGCCTCCTCGCCGTCCACCGGTGGCATGTTATGGCCGAGCAGGCTCAGCACCTGCGCCGCCGCATCGGCGAGATTGGTGCCCGGCCCGAAGATCGCCTGCACGCCCTTGTCGCGAAGGAAGGCGTAATCCTGTTGCGGGATGACGCCGCCCGCGATGACCTTGATGTCGCCGCGACCTTCGTCCTTCAGATGCTGGATCAGTTCGGGAATGAGGCTCTTGTGTCCCGCGGCGAGGCTCGATGCGCCGACCACGTCAACATCTTCGTCGATCGCCATGCGCGCGGCTTCCTTTGGCGTTTGGAACAGCGGCCCCGCGACGATCTCGAAGCCGAGGTCCCCGAATGCGGAGCTGACGAGATTTGCCCCGCGGTCATGCCCGTCCTGCCCCATCTTCGCGACGAACATCTTGGGCTTGCGCCCTAGCCGCGAGGTGACCGCGCCCGTCCCCTCGACCGCCGCCTTCCACGCCGCATCGCTGCGTTGGCCGTAAATGCCGCTGACGGGCGTCGGGCTGGTGTCATAGCGCCCGAAGACATTCTCGAGCGCCTGACTGATCTCGCCCAGCGTCGCGCGCGCCCGCGCCGCGTCGACCGACAGCGCCAGCAAATTGCCGTCGCCGCGGGCGCCTTCCTCCAGTGCTTCGAGCGCCTCCGTGACCTTCGCATCGTCACGCTTGGCCCGCACGTCGTTGATCCGCTCGATCTGCGACCGCCGCACCCTGGCGTTGTCGATGTCGAGAATGTCGATGTCGGGTTCTTCGTCCAGCTTGTAGCGATTGACCCCGACGATGACCGTCTCGCCGGTGTCGACGCTCGCCGCGCGCCGCGCCGCCGCTT
>JBARVU010000573.1:0-10703 GCA_049646425.1 Phormidesmis sp.
GGCGGCATGGATCAAATTGCCAAGGCGTTTGAGCGCGAGGTCGGCGATTTAATCGAATATGGCGCAGAGGTGAGCGAAATTAGAAAGACGGCTGAGGGCGTGCGTATCGTCTATAAAAGCCTGGCAACTGGCGAAGCAAAAGCGTTGGCAGCTGACTATGCAATCTGTACGTTCCCGCTGCCGGTGCTGGCCGGGGTCGATGCCGATTTCTCTCCGGCGGTAAAAGCTGCGATTGAGGAGAGTAAAGGCAGCTATGCCAACGCGGTCAAAGTTGCTTTTCAGGCAGAGCGCCGCTTTTGGGAGGAAGATTCCAACATTTACGGCGGCATCTCCTGGACAGAAAAAGACATCACCCAGATCTGGTACCCTTCAACGGGCTTTCAGAGCGACAAAGGCATTTTGGTGGGCGCTTACATTTGGGACAACCCCATTGGCAATGCCTGGGGGACGCTATCACCTGAACAGCGCCTGGCTAAAGCAATTGAGGAGGGCACGGCAATTCACGAAAACTACGCACAGGAACTTGCCGCTGCCAGCGGCATTACCATTGCTTGGGAGAAGGTTCCCTATAGCCGAGGCGGCTGGGCTGAATGGGAGGATGAGCAGCGAGAGGGTGCTTACAAGGTGCTGCTACAGCCAGACGGGCCAATCTTTTTGGCAGGAGAGCATCTGAGCTACCTGACCGGATGGCAGGAGGGCGCTGTAAGATCGGCGCTGACAGTTGTGGAGGGCATTGCCAGTCGAATTCAGGCCGCTTAAAAACTAACAGAAACTATAAGGAGCTGAAAGAATGTCTATAAAGAAAATGCTGTTGAGTGCTTTACTCGCCTTTGGACTGGTCGCCAGCCTGATCACAGGCGTTTCTGCCCAGAGCGCGATTCGCTATCCGATTCCAGGCTCAGATTTTCCGATCTCTCTCGCTGTTGAAATACCCGCTGATGCAACGCTAGTCTACCTCAGCGGTCAGGTGCCTAGTGTCATTGACGAAACGGCTGAGCCCAGTACAATAGCTGCCTTTGGCGATACTGAAGCGCAGACGGTCAACGTTCTAGAGAAGATTGAAGGCATCCTCACCGACTTAGATCTAACGGTCAGTGACGTGGTAAAGATGCAGGCGTTCTTGGTCGGTGACCCCGAGCTGGAGGGGAAAATGGATTTTTCTGGATTTATGGCGGGCTACACACAGTTCTTTGGGACAGAGGAACAGCCCAATTTGCCGTCTCGCTCTGCAATGCAAGTTGCCGGACTGGTCAATCCAGGATGGTTGGTTGAAATTGAAGTAGTGGCACTGCGTCAATAGGGGGAAGGGGTGAGGGTTTGAGCGATCGCAACAATAGCGCCAGCCGAATCTGCACCGCATCATCAAAACGACGCGGGTCTAAGCCGGTGAGAGAAGCAATCTTTTCGAGCCGATAGGTCAGCGTATTGCGATGAATCACCAGCACTTTGGCTGTTGCCATCAGCGCACAGTCCCGTTCAAAAAACACCTGCAGCGTCTTCAACAGATCGCACTCACTGTCTAGCGGGCTAAGTAAATGCAGGGCAAGTTCAACCTTTGTCTGCTCATCGGCAACGCACGCAAACGCGACTATTCCTAGCTCATCTAAACACTGAACCGGAGAATCACTGGCGAACTGCTGCCCTAGCCGCAACGCGATTCGAGCATCCTGGTAAGACTTGGATAAACCTGATAGCCCCGGATGATAGCGGCCAATGCCGACGCCAACGGGCATTTTTGTTTCATCCTGTAATCGCGCTACCAGGGCTTGGCCTGCTCGCTTCAGCGCTTCGAGATTTGTCCAGGAGGCGGTGCAAAGGTCTGAAGCTGCTGGCTTGGCCCAGGGCTCCATATTTTTGCTGTCACTGGCTTTGAGCACAACAAACTCACCGCTGCCGACATAGGCACATATCGTATTCTTGGGCAGGCAGAAGAACCTCACAATACTGTTAATAATGCGCTGAACTCGGCCCTCAACCGAACCTCTAGCAGGTGAACTGTGAGCAATAAACGGACTGACATTGATCAGAATAACTGCCCGGGGCGGAACCAGGTCGAGTCCTAGCTGCTGAGCCTGCTGTAGTACGTTCGACTCGGGGAAAACGTTGCCCTGCAACAGATTTTGAATGACCTGATTTTTGAGCGCCTGTTCTCTCAAGTGCTGACTCGCTAGCAGACCATACTGCCGGTTTGAGTGAGTTATCTGGTTGACGACAAGCTCAACAAAAGCCTGCGCAATGCGAGGAGAAATGGCTTCTGAGCCTACCAACTGCTCTACCAAAACTTCACCATCTTGGTTGTGAACAAAGATTGGAAAGCGAAGATACTGACTGCTGACAGAGCACATCTCTCCCCTTAAAAGGTCAGTGTCAAATCGCTGTCTGGCGACAACAGTGTGACCGTCGCTGATCAGTATCTGGGTTTGCAAAAGTTCAGTCAGCTGGGTAGCAACTGCGTTTGCCACCTCAACAAATGAAGTAGACATGGGCGTTCGGCAAGAATTGCGCTTGAAGTAACTTGGCGAACCATCAAAGCTGCAGTGAAAGAGCTGACTTCTGGCTGGCAGTGAAAAACAATAAAGAAATTCTTAAGCGAATCAACCCTTCTTGACTTCCAGTTTTTTATAGGCGATTTAGTTTTTCCAAGCTTGGAGGATAGAAACGTTCCTTCCATCTATCCAAAGAAATAACAGCTCAAGCTGTGACAAACGACAAAACTGTATACCGTCGAACAATTTGCTGTGCAACTGCACAGTTTATTAGTGGCGATCGCTTCCTTTCTTTGAGCAAGTGTCTAATGAAATTGTTTAGTTTGGTTCCTACTATGACAGCTCAATGCGCTCTAAACAGGATGCGGGCTGAACAATGGGCAAGCGAGCTATACGGGCATCTGCGACTACAAAGCGCATTCAGCGCATTCTGATAGTTCGGGCACTGCCGGGGCTAGGGGACTTACTGTGCTGTGTACCTGCGCTGCGATCGCTCAGAGCCGCTTTCCCTCTGGCGCAAATTGACCTGCTAGGACTGCCGCAGATGCGCTGGTTTGCAGACAGGTTCAGGGCGTATATAGACGGCTGGGTAGATTTTCCGGGCTATCCGGGGATTCCAGAAGGTTGGGGAGGCGTGCGATCGCTCCCTTCTTTTTTCGCCAAAATGCAGGCTCATCCCTACGATCTGGCGCTTCAGCTCCACGGCAGCGGCGACCATATCAATCCTTTTACGCTGCTGTTAGGCGCCAGTAAGGCGGCGGGCTTCTATGTACCAGGCGAGTTTTGTCCGGATGCTGACTGGTTGCCCTATCCGCACCACGAGCCAGAAGTTTGGCGGCTGCTAAAGCTGCTGACATTTTTGGGCATTCCTGTGCAGACTGACGAGATCTCTTTTCCGATTCACTCGGCTGAGCGGGAACGCTGCGCTCAGCTTATGGACAAACACGAACTCTCAGCGGGTCGCTACATCTGTGTTCATGCGGGCGCGAGCACGGCGTCCCGGCAATGGTCGACGGCGGGCTTTGCTCAGGTGGCCGACAGACTCGCAGACCGGGGCTACGGCCTAGTACTCACTGGGACGGTAGCGGAGAAATCGGTCGTTGACGCGGTTGTGAGTCAGATGGCACATCAGTCGGTCAATCTAACGGGAAGCACGGATCTGGGCACTCTCGCTGCTTTGTTGGAGCAGGCTGCCCTGACGGTGTGTAACGACACCGGAATTTCGCACCTGGCAGCCGCCCTAAAGGCGCCTAGCGTCGTCATTTTTAGCGACTCTGAAGTCAATCGGTGGGCGCCTTTGGACAGCGATCGCCATCGCGTGGTCGACCGGCGGCAGGTGAAACATGTCGCAAAAGCGGTTATGGCCGCAGCCGACAAGCTGCTAGCTCGGGAGGTCGCCTATGCGGGCTGATACTTTTCAGATTGACGGTCAGGCAGTGCGTTCAATCGTTGTCTTTTTAGAAGATGAATTGGCTGTGTCAGTCGTTGAGCTGATCTGGCAGTACGCTGTGCAGGTGAGTGTAGCGCCTGCGCTGAGCCCCGATAGTGATGCGGAGGAAATCAGGCGCGCGATCGCCACTCTGCACAGCGGCCGATTCGACGCCGCGATTATCTTTACTGCCGCTGGCCAATCGCCTTACCGGGCAGCCTATCTCTGTTACCTGGCAGGCATTCCGCTCCGAATCAGTCAGTCTTGTGAATTTGGCGGAGGCGTTCTCTCTCATTGTTTTGTACCACCGCCCTCGGGCGACCCACACCAGGCCCTCTGGATGTCACTTCAAGGAGTTCTATGAAACGCTTGCGAATTTTAACCTGGCACGTTCACGGCAGCTACCTTTACACGCTCACTCAGGCGAATCACGATTTCTTTCTGCCAGTCAAACCCGGTAAGCCGGAAGGTTATGGCGGCAGACTGCCAGGATTTGACTGGGGAGAGAATGTCTATGATATTGACGCTGATCGGGTCGCCGCAGACTCGTTTGACTGTGTGTTGTTTCAGTCGCAGCGCAATTACTTAATCGACCAGTACGAGATTCTCTCTGAGTCGCAGCGACGGCTGCCTCGGCTGTTTTTGGAGCACGATCCGCCGCAGGCGCACCCGACCGATACGCGGCATGTAGTTGACGATCCGAATGTCTTGTTGATTCATGTGACGCCCTTTAATCAGCTGATGTGGGACAGCGGACGAACCCCCACCTGCGTCATCGACCACGCTGTGCAGATGTCGCCTGAGGTCAGCTATACCGGGGAGATTCCGAAAGGGATTGTGGTGGTTAATAATTTGCGATCGCGCGGCAGAAGACTCGGCGCCGATATCTTTGAACGGGTGCGAGAACAGATTCCGCTCGATCTGGTCGGCATGGACGCTGAGGCGATGGGTGGCATCGGCGAAATCTCTCATGAAGCGCTACCCGCTCTGGTGGCACGCTACCGGTTTTTCTTCCATCCGATTCGCTATACCAGCTTGGGACTGGCCCTGTGCGAAGCGATGATGCTAGGCGTACCGATTGTTGGACTGGCTACCACAGAGCTGACAACGGTGATTCAGAACGGCCAGTCGGGCTACATCGACACGGATATCGACGTACTGATCAGGTACATGCAAGCACTGATTGACAATCCGCTGCTGGCTCGGCAGCTCGGACAAGAGGCAAAGCAACAGGCGCGGTCACGATTTTCAATAGATCGGTTTTGCCGCGACTGGGATGCTGCTCTGGCTCGAGCGAGGCAGCTTATGCCTACTCTAATTCACTCCTAAGGATTGAGGATTTAATAATATGCACAATTTCCGAGCTCTCACCCAACCCTCTCCCGAGGGGAGAGGGAGCTAGATCTGGCCCTCTTCTCCCGACGGGAGAAGGGCTGGGATGTAGAGCTTGACCTTCTTGCAGAGTGGGTGGTAGGAAGTCAGCAAATGGCCAATTTGTTTAATTCTCGATCCTAAGAGACTTCATTCAACTGTTTTAGTAACCCCATGACAAAACGAATTGCACTGATTAGCGAGCACGCTTCGCCGTTAGGCATCTTTGGCGGAACCGACAGCGGCGGGCAGAATGTGTATGTCGGTCAGGTCGCGAAGCATTTGGCAGCCATTGGCTACCGAGTAGATGTATTTACCCGGCGCGATCGCCTCGATCTGCCCGAGCAAGTCATCTGGCACAATGGCGTCCGCATTATTCATGTCACAGCAGGGCCAGCTCGCCCGATTCCCAAAGAACAACTGTTGCCCTACATGCAAGAGTTTAGCCAGTTCGTGAGGGCCTTTATCGACCGGGAACAGGTCACAGGTCGCAGTCCTGAACTGCTTTACGACCTGATTCACGCCAACTTTTGGATGTCGGCCCAGGTTGCCTGCGAGATCAAGCAGCAGCTCGGCATTCCCTTTGTGATCACCTTTCATGCGCTCGGGAAAATTCGGCGGCGCTACCAGGGGCCAGCCGACCACTTCCCCGACGAAAGATTCACCATCGAAGAGACGGTCGCTCAGGCGGCTGATTGCCTTGTAGCCGAATGCCCTCAAGACCGTGACGACCTTATTCAGCTCTACAACGCCAACCCCGCTAAAATCCAGATTGTACCCTGTGGTGTCGATCCGGCAGAGTTTTGGCCGATTGAAAAAGAAGCGGCTCGCCGCGCCCTAGGACTCCCGCTCGATCAGCGTTTGGTGTTACAGGTGGGCCGCTTAGTGCCGCGCAAAGGCGTCGATACGGCAGTTAGAGGCGTGGCCGCGCTCAATCATCAGACCGGGCTAGCGGCTCAGCTGCTGATAGTGGGGGGAAACTCGCCTCAGCCTGATCCCGCTATAACGTCGGAGATAGGGCGATTGCAGTCTCTCGTCCAACATCTGAAAATGGAGGATCACGTGACGTTTGTCGGGCAGCGCGATCGCGAAACCCTAAAGTACTACTACAGCGCTGCCGATATCTTTGTGACTACGCCCTGGTATGAGCCTTTCGGGATTACTCCATTAGAAGCTATGGCTTGCGGCACACCGGTTGTAGGTGCGAACGTAGGCGGTATCAAGTTTACTGTGAGAGACAATGAAACCGGCTATTTGATCCCGCCGAGAGATCCGGGAAAGCTCTGCGATCGCCTGACCTTCCTCTACCGCCATCCGACGCTGCTCAACCTGTTCGGACAGCAGGCAATTCGGCGCGTTGCCAGCCGCTTCACTTGGGCGCGGGTGACCGACCAGCTCGCCGCACTCTATGAAAGTGTGCTCGCGCCGAAGCGAGCTGCACTTCACCCAGATGCTACTAGTCTAGCCACCATCGAACAGCGCTTTGAATCGGCAATGCTGGCTCTGCGCCAGTCTCAACGGCTGTTGGGAGAAGACATTCTAGCTGTGGCCAAAGAGATTGGCCGCTGCTTTAGTCAGGGCGGAAAGGTGCTGATTTGCGGCAACGGCGGCAGCGCGGCTGACTCGCAGCACTTTGCGGCTGAATTGGTGGGGCGATTTCAGTCGCCAGATCGCGCCGGACTACCAGTGATGGCGCTAACCGCCGACACCGCCCTGATTACCGCCTGGTCGAACGATATTGGCTATAGCGATATTTTCGCCCGCCAGGTGCACACCTTTGCCCAACCAGGCGATGTTGTCATTGTCATGAGCACCAGTGGCCGTTCTCCTAATCTGGTGCGGGCCGTCCAGGCAGCCCAGCAGCAGCAGGTTATGACTGTGGCTTTGCTCGGCGGAGACGGCGGCACGCTTCTGCCGCTGGTTGATCGCGCCATCTGCGTGCCCACCTGTGACACTGCTCGGATTCAAGAGGTTCATTTATTAGTGCTACACCTCATCTGCGAATGGATCGAAGAAGATCTGTTGAAAAGTAGTTTGTCTAAGCTGGTAGGGGTGCCTTCGGCGGCAACGCTGCCTGCTGGACAGGGCGCTTCTAGCCAGACGGTGCTTATTCCTTGAAACGTATCTCTGACAGACTTAGCGACTGCACTTGCTACCCCCTTCAACCCAACTGCCAAAGGAGTCCTATGCTTGCCCTAGCCAAAGATAGTCGGTCAAAACAGAATCGAGCCTCACCGCTAACCAATAAAGTCGTCGTCGTCACGGGCGGCGCTAGTGGGCTTGGCAGAGCCACCTGCGAGTGTCTTGCTCAGTCTGGCTTAAGAGTTGTTATCGCCGATTTGCAGCAGGATCGGGCCGCTCAGGTGGCGAGGGACATCACAGCGGCGGAAGGAGAAGCAATCGCCCTCAGCCTGGATGTCAGCGACCCTCACAGCATCGATCAGCTGGTACAGCAGGTAGAAGATTACTATGGCCCCATCGACGTGCTGGTCAACAACGCGGGCATTGATATCACCTCGCCCGTCGAAGAAATGGCTGTCGCCGACTGGCAGCGAGTCATTAGCGTGAACTTGAACGGGCCATTTTATCTTTCTCGGGCGGTGTTCGGGCAAATGCGCGATCGCGGCGGCGGGCATATCATCAACGTGGTTTCGACAGCGGCCAAACGGGCTTGGGCCAATGCCTCAGCCTATCACGCTAGTAAATGGGGGCTGCTGGGCCTCAGTCAGGCGCTGCATGTGGAAGGGCGACCTCACAATATCAAGGTAACGTCGCTGATTGCAGGCGGTATGCAGACGCCATTTCTGCTAGATCGCTTTCCAGATATTGACGTAGAGACCCTGCAAGATCCTGCCGACGTCGCTGAGACCATTAGCTACCTGCTGACTCAGCCGCCCGGCACAGTGATTTCGGAGATGATGGTACTGCCGATGAAAGAGACTTCCTGGCCCTGAAGAAAGAACCCCAAGAAAAGAACCCCAAGAAAAGAATAATGCACCCTGCCATATTCCTAGACAAAGACGGTACGCTGATTCACGATGTCCCCTACAATGTGAATCCCTCTCTGATAACGCTGGCTGAGGGTGTCCGCTCAGGGGTACAGCGATTGCACTCAGCGGGGTTTGAGCTGATTGTGATTACCAATCAATCGGGTGTGGCCAGAGGCTACTTTCCCGAATCAGCGCTTCCAGCAGTCAGAGATAAATTAGAGTCTTTGCTCGAAGTCTCTCTAACCGGTTTCTACTACTGTCCTCATCATCCTCAAGGGACTGTTGCTCGCTACGCCACGGCCTGCGAGTGCCGAAAACCTGAGCCCGGTTTACTCCTGAAAGCGGCTGCTGATCATGCTGTTGATCTGAGCCGTTCCTGGATGATCGGTGACATTCTCAACGATGTCGAAGCTGGTCATCGGGCCGGGTGTCGCAGCGTTTTGATAGACAACGGCAATGAGACCGAGTGGATTCTCTCCCCGGCGCGATCGCCCGAGATCCGCGCCGCTAATTTTACCCAAGCTACAAACGCTATTCTTCACGCTGCTCGCCATGAAAACATTTCCTCAAGAGTCTGCTCATCTACCGGCTTATCAGCTGATCGCTCTAACTGAACGCTTCGCCCATCTCCGAGTGCTGGTGATTGGAGAAGCGATGTTAGATCGCTACCTCCAGGGCAAAACCGACCGGATCTGCCGGGAAGCGCCGGTGCCGATTGTCGACATCGAGCGATCGCAAAACGTCCCAGGCGGAGCGGCAAACACAGCAGCCAATGCGGCCACCCTGGGCGCAGAGACTTTTTTACTGTCGGTGGTTGGCTGCGATCGCACCTACGAGCATCTTCAATCCGCCCTGGCTGAGCGCGGTGTCAAAACCGACAGCATCATTGCTGACCCCACCCGCACGACGCTGGCAAAGCATCGACTGTTGGCCGGCGATCAGCTCTTGGTCAGATTTGATCAGGGCAGTACCGAACCGATTGCCGGTGGATTAGAAGATCGGCTGATAGCGCAGCTTCGACATTATTTTCCGCGCTGCGATGCGGTGATTGTCTCTGACTATGGCTACGGCATTCTAACCCCCAGGGTATGCTCGGCTTTGCAACAGCTTCAGACCCAAACGCCAAGAGTCCTCGTTGCCGATTCTAAACAGCTGGAAGCCTATGCTGAAGTGGGCGTCACCGCCGTCAAGCCCAATTACGAGGAAGCCATTCGCCTGCTCAACTTGGAGCGCTACAGCAGTCATCAGCGGATCGCTCAAATGACTCGCTATGGTCAGGCAGCGATCACCAAAACCGGTGCCCAGATGGCCGCCATCACGCTAGACGTAGACGGTACGCTGACTTTTTTGCGCGACACGCCGCCCGTGCGCACCTATGCTCAGCCAGCGCCGAGTGCCCATGCGACGGGAGCGGGCGATACCTATGTCGCAACGCTGGCGATGG
Source organism: Phormidesmis sp. (assembly GCA_049646425.1). GTDB lineage: Bacteria > Cyanobacteriota > Cyanobacteriia > Phormidesmidales > Phormidesmidaceae > Phormidesmis. Next base: position 9,721 of record JBARVU010000573.1, read on the forward strand.
CCCTGGCAGCGGGCGCAAATCCACACGGCGCCAGCTTACTAGCCGCAGCGGCAACCGCCGTTACCACCGCTGAGCCGGGCACTACCTGCTGCTCCCCGGGCGCGCTCAGGCGTCTGTTGGCCCAGCAGAACAAACGGATTACCAATTCGACAGAGCTCGCTGCGGTGGTGGCACAGCATCGGCTGTTGCAGCAGCGAATTGTGTTTACTAACGGCTGCTTTGACATTTTGCATTCGGGCCATGTGACCTGCTTAGAGCAAGCGCGATCGCTCGGCGATATCCTGATTGTGGGGGTCAATACCGATGAGAGCATCCGACAGCTCAAAGGAGACACGCGTCCGGTCAATCTGCTTACCGACCGATTGACCGTGCTCGCAGCGCTCGGCTGCGTGAGCTACGTCGTGCCCTTTGGCGATCTCTCACCTCGCGAGCTAATTCGGCAGATTCGCCCCGATGTCTACACCAAAGGCGGAGACTACACTCGCCAAACGCTGCCTGAAACACCGCTCATCGAAGAGATGGGCGGAGAAGTTGTGATTTTGCCCTATGTCAGCGATAGATCTACCACTCAGCTGATTGAAAAAATCCAGAGGCCAACCGATGCCCTCTAGCCCTCCCTCCAGTCACTGGAGAACTGACTGGCAGGCCCCTCGCCGCATCCTCTGCGTGCGTTTAGACGGGCTGGGCGATTTGCTGATGACCACGCCAGCGATCACGGCTATTCGAGAAACCCATCCTAACTGTAGGCTGACGCTCATGACTTCTTCGGCAGGTGCGGTTGTAGCCCCCCTGCTACCGGACATAGACGAGGTGCTGGTATATGACGCGCCCTGGCTGAAGGCTACTGCCCCGAGAGACAGCAGTCAGCCCGAGTATGAATGGATCGAGAAGATTCGCAATCGGCATTTTGACGCTGCCATTATCTTTACTGTTTATAGCCAAAGCGCCCTACCCTCGGCGATGATGGCTTATTTAGCGGATAT
>JBARVU010000574.1:0-25395 GCA_049646425.1 Phormidesmis sp.
TGCTTGTTTGGTAGCACTGTCTCCAGTCTGGCTGGGCAGTGCTATCTCAACTTGAACTATACCGACTATTGATGTTTTCTTCGGCGCTGATATCCCAACCCGACGATGACACTCAGCCCGATGAGTAAGGAAGGTTCGGGTACGGCAGCTCGATCCTGCGTTAGCCTTGTGACCAGGCTGAGCTGATTCAATCCGAGTGCGCTGTTGGGTGCAGAGGCGCTGAACGCTAATCTGGAAATTTTTGGCTGCTCGTCGATCACGCCTAGAAAAAGGGCAGAATTGTCGAGGGCAAGCGAAGAGGTACCCGCTGCTGAAAAACTGCCTAAAAGCTGATCGTCCGTGTCAAAGGCCGAAATCGTGCCGGTAAAGCTCAAAATATCATCGACAGCCAGCTGGGTGCCTGCCCCAAAAACGGGGTCGGCAAACGATAGCGTAATTGGCCCTGGGTTGCCAATAGCAGGCGGTGGGCCAGGGATGAGGCCGGTGAATAAGATGAAGTCGCCACTGCCGAAGTTAGTGGCGATGCCTGGTTCGGGCGTGGTTTGAAAGACAAAGGGGGGCAGTACACCGGGCGTGACAGCTTTAGGAATATCGACCTGAACTGATCTGCCCGCTTGGGAAGTCGCTGTGAATGAGTCAGGTAAAAAGACGGCTGGATCGGGCGGGCCAAAAGGGCTGAAAATGGGCCCAAGGGTTGACCAGTCGACCTGGTCGGTGGCGTTTAGGCCGTCTCGGTCGGTGACGAAGGAGATGGCCTTAGCTTGGAGGGCGACTGTGCCTGGAAGCGGTTCAGCCACTATGCCGATTGTTGCGACTACACCTAATAGCAGCGGCAACACAGATTTCGAGCAGCAGAAAATGAACAGATGGGAGTGAAAAGACTTTTTTAGCATGGTGTTTAGGGTGCTTTAACAACCGTTTTCTAAATTGACATCTATCTGGTCAGCCTTGTCCCCAAACCCAGCCCTAACAGTCCTAGCAAGGTAAAGGCAGTACTTGGCTCAGGTACCGATTCAGCGACCCAGCCATTCGACAAGACAACAGGCGCACTCGCCACAACTGCTGGAGAAAACTTGAAGTCAAATTCTGCCAGCCCCGGAGGCACTGTAAAGGCTCCTGGAACAGTCGCGACCGATTGCGGCGTCGCTAAGTACTCGATGCGAGTGGTTCCATCATCTCCTAAGCCAGTGCGATCTGTTGGGCGCTTTTGAACGGCAATCAAGGAAACGGCTTCTCCTAGCTTGCCGCTTTGCACCTGGTAAAATCCAGAGAACGTTTGCGCTAATCCAGAGAATGGGTTGAAGATAGTGTTTGTGAAGGTTCCTTCGTAAGGTGAACCTGCGATCGCAGTCGCGCCTTCTGTATAAGTAGTCTGGTTGGTAAGGGTTGTATATCGAAAAGATGCTGCGATAGAAGAAGAGGCCGCTGTGAGCACCAGACAGACTGCGGCACCGATAGTAGGTACCAGTTTTTCAGTATCGAGCATAGCTTCTCCCGGATGATTTTTTTGGTGTTGGTTTGCGCGTTATTGAGGGGGATGGGTGAGGCGATCGCTCCTCTAACCCGTTCGTTTCTTCAAATAAATCAGGCTGAGTAAGCCGCCCGCTACACCGACTAGAGAAACTGGCTCAGGAATAGGTTCTGCCCGCTCACCCTCCACACTGACGACAATAGGATCTGCTTCTGCTCCAGTATTAAATACATAGTCAAGCGCATCTTTGTCATCAAGCACAGTTCCTCGTAAAAACAAACCGCTCCATCTGGCAATTGTTTCAATAGAAGTCTCTTGGGGCACTAGCTGCGGATTGGGATCCGGGATTGCCCCCTCTGGCGTATTCACAGTGGTGATGCCAAAGTGATTCACGCCGCCCAGCGTAATCAATGCCTTGGGTGGCGTTTGAATTTGCTCAAAGGTTCGCTCAGCATTAATGGGCAAGGCCCGGCCATCCTGCTCGCCTTGAATCAGCGCAATGCCAACGCCGTCATTCGCAATTGGTAAAAAGATATCGCTTTGATCGCGAAGGTTGGCACCAAAAAATGCGCCGCCTTTCAGCGCTTCCGGACGCTCGAAGGGGGCTGGGCAGAATCCAAACAAACAGATTTCGCCGATGACTGAGAGCCCAACCGCACCCCCTAGAGAATGGCCCAAGAGACCGAACTTTTGAGTATCAACTTTTCCGCTCAAAGGTGAGGCAGGATTGTTTGACTCAGCCACAAATTGATCTAGCACTGTCTGAACTTGAGTGGTGTCAGACGCTAAAACATCCCCTAATCCAGGCACTGTTTGGATGTGGTTAGGCACGGCCACCGCAAACCCATAGCGGGCGACTTGGCTCGCATAGTCTGAGTAGAATCCCTTGTCGACCAGTGCCCCTTGCAGCAGTAAAACAGCTGGTAAGTTATTGGCTGGTGAGCGATCGCCTAGCGTGGGAAAATAAATATCTGTCACATCGCCGTTGACAGGGTTAGCTGTCGTATAGCTGCCAAAGTTCTCATAGGGGGGTGCGAGCTTGAGTGTGCTTGCCGCCGCTACGTTTGGGTGAACTATCGTCAGCGCGATACCCGCCACCAGGGCAGAAGTGCACTTTATATGAGCAGGACACTCGAAGCGCGATACCTGAACAGGCAGCGGTCGGGTGAAAGCGTTTCGCAACATGTCGGATACCATTGTTAGATAGCTATTGATAGGGTGATCTTCATCGCGAATACAGAAAACAGTCAGAGCTTAAAGGGAATCGTCAGGTGCGTTCTCGGTGAGCAAGCACGCCGGTAATGCCAACTAGCATGAAAGCCACCGTGCTGACTGGCTCAGGTGTACTCACGCTCACCCGGCGAAACTCAATGGGCGTACCGAATGAGCCACCTGTCGGCAATAGAAAATTGTCGAGTGCATTGATCTGATCGGCTGACAAGGTAATAGAGGAGACAACTGTACTGCCCGGCACTGGAAAGCTGCTCGGGCAGCCTTCAGGCGCATTGGTGCCAACAAACTGTTCAGGCTTATAGGTTAGGGAAACATCGCAACTGGGCAGCGCCAGATTTGCCAACTCTAAAGTTGGCGTTGTTTGATCGCAGCTTCCTAACGCTGAAGGGCGATCTTGATAGCTAAATACGCTGAGACTTACGCCTGTTGCGGTGGCACCAAATTCGTAGGCACTGCTGCGCAAAAGGGTGGTTGGTTCACCGATGTATTGCTCCAAGTGTACGTATCTCGAATCTGCCATGCCGTTGCTTAGGCCCACCGCACAATTTTCCATGGTGATAAACGGAATACTCGAATTGCGGCTTACCTGAGCTCGATTGTCGAAAAACCCTGTAAACCACTCAGCTGCCTGCCGTACCTGCTGGGTCGGTGAGAGCGTGGCTGCCGCTACAGAGGGACTGATCGCGGTAACAGCAAAAGCAGTGGCAATCGTTATTTGTAAAGATCGCATTGTTTTTATCATAAGTAAAGAAAAACCCACGACCGTCTTATGATACGGAGCGCGCTAGCCTACTTATAGACCATCGCGCCTCTTTTCTCTACCCTCAGTTAACACAACGAAAAACTGATCTACTCTGTGGAGACGATGATTCTATCGGCCCGGTTGTTCATGCCCGCCTCAATCACTGGGTGATTTCCGGCACCGAACGTATGAGAGCGAGACTGTCTGCCGTCGCGGTCAACCAGCGTCACCTTGAACCCGTCTGGAACCTGGAGAGAGCTGATCTTATTTCTGTACTCAGGATCGAGCGTGACGCTGTAGGTCTTTCCAGGTGAAAACAGCAAACGTGTTCCTGAGTAATGAGCCTCGCTATAGAGCTGGACGCCCGACTCAGGTGCCAGCGCGGCGTCAGCTATAGAACGGACACCGCCTATCGTTGCGATAGAGACTGTAGCAAAGCATGCGGTAAGAAGTCTTTGTTGTATTTTCATTGGGTTTCCTCGAATAAGTATAGCTTTGAAATGCTGTTCACTACTTGCTTCTTCATAGAGAAATCCCTCACTAACCTATGCACTTTCGAGTGTTTTGACGAGTGCCTTTGACTGCGGCAGCTGTCTGTGTTCAATAGGCGTTTTACTTGTACAGCAACCGCTCTAGCAAATATTTTCTGAATAGAAGTGCATGAGCTTGGCTTGATAAATCCTAGTGATGAGCAGGAAGTGAGAAAGGAATAAAGCGTTGTCGGAAACGATGAAAACTTTCTCTCCTAAAATTTACAACAGTCCCCCTTAGCGAAGGTAAAATACCGTGTTTGTTAACTCGACCGTTCTGGCCATTGCTCTATCTACGAGCGTTTCTTCTCTATTCTCTTACGACTGTATCGCTTGTCAGCAAGAGACTATCTATATTCCTGAATCTTCTGTCGCTGACAGGGGGTGGTTCGCCTGAACCGGTTTATTCTGAGGTCGCTTTGAGATCTGAGCAAGCGCCTCCTTATTCTCCGCCTGCATGGTCTGAACGGCTGCCCGCTACGCCTGAATGGTCTAAGCTGCTGCCTGTGCCTAAGTTCCCTTCTATATTCTCTGGGTGGCGAGTTTTTCTCGATGTATACCCCGCAGAGTCTGAACTCTCGAACGGTGCGATACCTGTAGCGGCTCAGGCGCAAAATCCATATCCCACAATAATGGCTTCGCTAAAGCCATATGAGCCCTCTACCAAATCAACTCAAGTTCAGAAAAGCAGCGTATTGAGGACTCCATCAGAGGGACAGCTTAAGCCTTGTTTTGAAGCTGTCGAACTTGGATAATTGTTTAACTAATTGCAGAAAGAGTCTAATATCATAGAACTTGTCTACCGTGGACATCGCTATTTAGATAGGAAAAGAATAATGTCTGAAAAACCTGCTGAAGCCAGCGATCGCCTTGCCGAAGGGCTATCGAAAAGAGAGTCCGAAGATGCCAATGATCGCAGTGACAATTCTCCCAGCAGAGGCCCAGAAGATCCTGAGGGTGGCAGTGGTGAATCCCAAGAGACGCCTCGCCGCCGCAGCGACGATTCTCCCAGCAGAGGCCCTGAAGACCCCAGTGGTGGCAGTGGCGACAGTAGCGACGATTCTCCCAGCAGAGGCCCAGAAGATCCCGGTGGTGGCAGCGGCAGATAGAAATAGCGCTAGGGGCAGATCTTGCGATCGCTCGGGCTCAGCAAAGGGTTGGTTTCTAGATAATTCTGAATCCAGCTACAGCCCAATGCTGCCATTGTGGTTGGGTTCAGCGCCGCGTTCAAATCCCACAAGGTAATGGTTCTATCCACGCTAGTAGCCGCTAGTTTCTTTCCGTCGGGGCTAAAGGCAATCCCAATCACGCCTTCTTTGTAGCCGCTTAATGTCTTTAACAAAGTGCCGCTTTTATCCCAAAGCTTAACTGTTTTGTCTACGCTGCTCGACGCAAGCTGGAGCCCATCCGGGCTAAAGGCGACGTTGACAACGGCATCGCGATGTCCTGGCAATTCAGCGAGCAGTTGACCGTCCTGTCGCCAAAGTCTGACGGTGTTATCGCTGCTGGCGGAGGCGATCAGCTGACCGTCTGGACTGAAGGAAACGCCCTTAACGGCGGCGCTATGACCTGTAAGCGTGGCGATAGGCGTACCGTCGCGCTGCCAGAGCCTGACGGTGTGATCGTCGCTGGCAGAGGCAAGCAGCTGACCATCCGGACTGAAAGCCACCTTGGTGACGCCATCCTGATGTTCTGTCAGCGTGGTCACCAGAGCGCCGGTCGGTTTCCAGAGTTTGATAGTGTGATCGTCGCTGCCGGTTGCAATCAGCTGGCCATCGGGACTGAAAGCAACGCTGGTAACCCACCCCCGATGTTCTGTAAAAGCCGCTTGCAATGCACCCGCTCGGTTCTGGAAAGTAACAGTACCATCTTTGTTACCGGAAGCAATGGTTTGCCCATCCGGGCTAAAGGCGACGCTATAGACAGTATTACTCTGCTTCGCAAACGTTTTGAGCAGAACGCCGTCTGGTTGCCAGAGTCTGACAGTGTTGTCGTCACTGGCGGAGGCGATGACTTGACCATCTGGGCTAAAGGCAACGTCCCGAACGGTAGCGCTGTGTCCTGCAAGGGTCGTCAGTAAAGGATTGTCTTTCTGCCAAAGTCTGATTGTACTGTCGAAGCTAGCAGAAGCTATGGTTTGCCCATCGGGACTGAAGGCAACGCCGGTGACGCCGTTACTGTGCCCTCGAAAGGTCGCCTGCAGGTGACCCTCTCGCTGCCACAGCCGGACTGTTTTATCGTCACTGGCGGAGGCGATCAGCTGACCGTCCGAGCTAAAGTCTATGTCATAAACAGTATTAGTATGACCTGCTAATGTCTGGTGTGAAGCACTCTCCAGGTTCCAGAGCCGAATGGTATGGTCGGCACCGGCTGAAGCCAGGGTATCGCCATCGGGGCTAAAGACAAGGTCTCGAACTGCTCCTTCGTGACCTTCGAGAATCTGTTGCGGAGAATCTTGAGAAGCGACACTGAGGTTCCATAGTTTAATAGTGCTGTCACCGCTGGCGGTAGCGATGTACTGATCATCAGGGCTGAAGGCGATCGCGTCTATTTTGTCGTTGTGCGCCCTGAACGTTCTCAGGAGGGTGCCATCTTGTTGCCAAAGCGTCACGATTCCGCCTTGATCGGCGGCGGTAAGCTGTTGCCCATCAGCGCTGAAAGCCACAGCGTTTATGGCATCGCCGTGGCCGGTAAGCGTTGCGAGTGGGGTGCCGTCTCGCCGCCAAAGTTTGACGGTCTTATCGTCACTGGCCGATGCGATGGTTTGGCCATCGGGACTGATAGCGAGTCCCCAGATTTCGGCACTGTGGGCATTGAGATTTTTGCTCAGGGTGCCGTCAGGCTGCCAAAGCTTAACGGTGCCATCTTGTCCGGCAGAAACAATCAGCCCGTCGTGACTGAAGGCAACCGCCGTCGTCCCAGCAGTATGGCCTAACAGGCGATTTTTCTCGTCAGCTCTAGAAAGTGCCTGTCGCAAAACGGATTCTACCTCGGCCGGCATCTCTGGGTGGGGCCACGGCCATCTAACGCTTTCTAGCTTACGCTGGGCTCGAAGTGAAGCAACTAGGGCATCCAAGCGTTGATTAGAGATCAATAGTGAATCTGAGGCGGTGGCGATCGCTTCAACCTCACTCAAGCGAGCCCGCTGACTCCCCCACCAGGCAACGCCGCTTAGACTCAGGGTGATAAACATACCCATACATAGGCCAGCAAAAGTTAGATATTGTCTACGCCTCTCTCGTTTAGTGACTTGCTCCTGAGCCAGCAGGCTGGATTGAACAAACTGCCTATCTGCCAAACTTAGCTCATCCTGGCGAGCGTCGTACCAGTCTTTAGCATTAATCAGTTGTTTTCCTCGCAGCAACGCCGCTTCTTCTCGCTCACTGTTCTCCCATTGGCCTCTCGCCTGCCGCAGATCTTCTTGCCAACGGCGAAACTCACCGTCTACCTGTAGCCACCGGGTCAAGCGCCCCCAGCCGCGAATTAGGGCTTCATGGATGATTTCGACAGCTTCTTTCCCAGTGACCGGGTTTTGGCTGGTAACGACTAGCCGCGCAGAGGCTAAGCGAGAGACCAGATCCCAGGTCTCTCCAACTTCGTCCCGATTGGCTACGCGACGGGTGGCTTCACTGCCCGCGCCCGGCTCGATCAGCTGCATAAAGACCCGCTGCATTTGGCGCTGCTCGGCTAAAGCGAATTGGCTATAGATGGCTTCGGCATGGTTGGCCAGGGCTTTTTCGACGCCGCCGATGGTCTGATAAGCCTCGTGCGTTAGGCATCCGTTCTGCTGCTGTGACCACAGCTCGCTCAGCGCAAATTCTAGCAGCGGTAGGCGTCCGGCATTATTAGCGGTGGCCTGGATGAGTTTGTCGGTCAGCCCAGGTTCTAGGGCTATCTGCATTTGGCGGGCGGGTTCGGCGATCGCCCGCGCCAATTCCGCATGGGTCATCGGGCCTAAGTTATATCCGCCCATGTGCAGCGCATCGCTAAAGCGGCGATCGCTCAGCGCCCACCCATAAAAATCAGCCCGCAAGGTAATCAGCAGCGTAAAGGCAGGCGCAGCGTTCACCGCATCTAACAGCAGATCTAAAAAGGGCTGACGGTCTGCCTCGGAGCAAAGCGTATAGAGCTCTTCAAACTGATCGATAATCAGCAGCTGTCGCGTTCCGGGTATCTGATGCTGAGCGACTGCCTCACAAAGTGCCTGAGGATTTTGCTGAAAGCAAACCGCTAGCTCCAGTACTTGCAGGCGACAGTGCTCACTATTCTGTGGATGCCAATCTGTGATCAGCGCTTCGGCCAGGTTGTCAAACGGGCGAGATCCCGGCCGACAGGAGACAATTTTCCAGTTCTGGTCACCTGACCGCTTTAGCCAGGGCACCAATCCTGCATATACAACCGAAGACTTGCCGCTACCTGAAGGGCCAGTTACCGCTACAAAAGGACGCTGCACCGCTGCCAGCAAGTCTTTGGTAACCTGTTCTCGCCCAAAAAACAAATGGGTATCGCTCTCCTGAAAGGCGGCTAGCCCCCGATAGGGACAGGCCGGTATTCCGCCCATCTGAGCCCAAGCGATAGGCTCTACAGCCGGATTTTGACACAGCACCGGTAGCCAGGAAGCGCCTGGAAATTCGTCTTCTAGCCCCTGCAAGCGGCCCCGTGCCTGTCGCATGGCCTGATACAGGGGCAGTCGCTCGGTCGCAAACCCTGCTAAAAAGTACTGTAAAAACGTTTGCGCGACTCGGTTGGGTACCGGCTCGCGCATGAAGATGACTTGCGGAATCTGCAGCTTTCCCAAAGACTGAGCGAGGCCGACGCCGTCGCAGGAATTGAAGATCGCTAGCTGGAGACCGTTGGCGATCGCAATCTTCAGCGCTTCTTCTAGCTGCTCTATGGTCAAACTGTTGTGGATCTTCCCTTCATTGAAGTACAGCCGCCCGGTTTGGCTCTCCGTCTGGCTATGACCGGCAAAAAAGAGCAGATCCCAGCCTGCCGCGTCCCAAAGGTGATGATTGAACGCTTGACGAGAGGGCGCCACCAAAAACTTAACTTCAGCATCGGGTAGCGCCTGAAGCGATCGCCGTTCGGGGTCGATGTCGATGCCGCTGCGTGGGTGGAGCTGCGCTGGAGAATCGCCTACAATTGCCAGGATTCTGACCTGCTTGCGGCCAGGTCTAGGGCGGATGGTTCCCAGGCGCTTGTACTCGGGGCGACTCAGGGCCATCTCCGCGTGAGGATAGTCTTTGAAGAAGTCCCAGCAGTGCCAGGGGAGGCGCAGCAGCAGGGCATTGTCGGTTTCAAAGATGACTCGGATTTCATCAGTGGGGGCGAGGTGCGATCGCAACTGCCTTTCAATCGGCAGCAGCCCCGGCGAGGCCAGCCAGGTATTCATCGCCTGCTTCAGCTGCTGGCTATACTCCTCAAAGCTCTGCTGTGAAACCTGAGTGATGCCGCCGGGGTCGATTTCTAGCTCATCGTCTACTGCTTTGGTCGCCGCTGAGTCAGGTGACCGCAAGACTAAACGGTTGGAAAGTGCCCGGTAAGTAGACTGCCAGATGCGATAGATATCGACCAACGCCGGGGCCGGACTCAAACTGCCGACAAACTGCTCCGCACGCGGATCGGCCTGTGTCCACAGGCGAGCCGTAATGTGAGGGAATCCTTGCCCTAGCGTCCCTTTCCCTAAGTTGATAACAACAGTTTTACTCACCTTACAGCTCGAATGTTTCGCTGACCTTAACTTCATTCAGGGCCAGTTCAATCCTGAAGCGCACTCCGCTTCGCCCCCTGAACGGCCTGAGCTGAATATAGTTGTCCTGCTCCCTAGAGACGACCTCCTGTAAGACTTTATCTGTGTGGGAAAGCAAGGTCATCTTAAGCTGTGCGGGTAAGAACCGATCTTCTCCTGTCGGCAGTACCTGAACGTTAATCCCCACTTTTTCCGCTGCTGGCACGACGGTGACCAGCAAGACAATCGGATGATGGTCTAGCTGCACGCCCAGGTTGATCAGCTTACCTCCCCTGATTTCGGCCCTGCCTGTGTCTGTCACCTCACGAGTGCTCCAGGCCAGGTTAGCGTCGGAATTGAGGAGACTCTCTAAGGTCTGCCAGCCCTCTGTTAAGGTGCCTTGCAGCCATTGGCTTAGCCGGGTTGCGATCGCAGCGGCGTCGATAGCTGAGACAGCGTCGGAGACTTCAGCAGCCTGAGTAGAGACCACCGGTAGTGGAATGGTACTGGGGTGCGAATAGTGAACGTAGCCGATAAGATGATTGATTTCCTCGTCCCAGCCGGACAACGGCAGCAGATACTCATCAGACTGGGCCGAAGCTGGGGGTAGAATCGCCCGCTCAAGCTGAACGATCAGCTCGTCGTAGCGCAAAAAGCCTCTAATGACCGCCTGCTCCTGATCTTCTAAAACTTCTAGAACAACATAGCAGTGAGCCGCTAGGTCAGGCTGTTCGATGGCGTTCCGAGGGACGCTCACCTGCTCATTGAGAACGTGCTCTGTCACTAGCAGACATAGCGTGAACCCATCCACTTTAAGATAGCTCATCTCTGCACGTTCAATCGGCTCAATCGTGCTGTCAGGCAGCTTCTCCACTAGCCAATCACAGAAGGAAAACAGCCCCAGCGCATTGAGATAGATCTGCCACCGCTGGGGCTCACTGCTCAATTGACCGCTGATCCTGTCTACTTGCTGACCTGCTTGCTGAAAGTGTTCTGGCTCTAGCCAAAGCAGTTCGGATAAGCGCAATCGTAGATTTGTAGTATTCATTAGGGTCATGACTCGGATGAGTGATAGCGGTTTATTTGAAAGAACGGTTTAGATATTTTGTGAGATGCTGGGCATATTTGCTGTCTAGCGACCGATTTTTTCCGGCCTTGATTTCTGAGGCGGCTTCAGAAAAGAGTTTGGTATCGATGAAATCTTCAATCTGTTCCATCAGCGTTCTGAGGTAGCTGGGGTCGGCGGGTGTAGCGGCGAGTCCTTTCGCCTGCGCTGCTGTGAGGATGGGCGCTAGAAGCTGCTGCGCGGTCAGTAGGCGAACCTGACTGAGTAGCTCTCCCGGATTCAATATGCGCCGGGTTTGATCCCAGCTGCTCATGCCGAGCTGAGCACCGATCTCTTTTAGTGAAATGCCTTCTGTGTAGTAGCGCTGTAGCCCTGCCGCGTAGGCAGACGCAAAGGGCGCGTACTTCTTGCTCTTTTTGAGTTTTGCACTGCGGCTCTGAATGGCTTGCTCAATGGCGGTGTCGAGGGCGATCGCTAGCTGCTGACGGAGAAATGCGACAAAGTCCTGTTCTTCTATCTCCGATTCATCAAGAGAATCAGCTGGTAAGTCGACTCTGAGCGCGTAGGTACCCGTTTCCATATCTTTGACCTCTAAGGGTTCTCTCGCCTGCCAGATATCGAACTGCCGGAGCTGCTTTGCGACCTGCTTTAGCGCTTTGAAGAGGTCGCGGGTGCTGTCAAACGCTGTGCCCTGCGCCTTGAGTAGTTCGTTCATTTCTGTGAGCTGCTTAGCAGTCGGGTCTTGGCAGCGACCGGTTTGGTGGGTTTGCCTGCGATCGCGTCGATAAACTTTGTGGAAGGCTTCGACCAGATAGCGATCGCCCGCCGACAGCCGCTCCAGTTGATTCAGCCGAATTCGATTTATCAGCGTCCAATCGCTAAACGGCTGAAAGCCAAACTCGGCCAGAAAATTCTTCAGCTCCGGGTGCTGTTTGGTACGCAAAAACGTCCAGTTCTCTAGACTCATGCTGCGATGGTCATCTTTGTAGGTTCTGAGCACCTCGAGCGCGAAAATTTTGAAGGCTGATGGTTTGAGGTCGCTGCTTTCATCCAGCACCTGCTGCTGGTCAGTGTCATCTATGACTACCAGATTTTTGCCATCGTCATTGAGTACAAACGGGAGTAGATCCTGGTAGCTAAAAGACTTGTTACCTGAAAACAAACTGTCGATTTTTTGGCAGGCTCTCAATATAGGTTCAGAAACATAGCAGCGCAGGCAAAGTCCGGCGACGGCGCGTTGGCGAAGCCTTTCTAGAGAGCGGCGCTGCTCGACGGGATCGCCACAATGGTGGAACTGTGACAGTAAGACCTTTTGGAGGCTTCGATGGTGACCAGTATCTGAGAGCGTATTTACAGAGTTAGCCTGCTTCCCTAGCTGCTGGTTCTCACAAAAACTCTGAGCCGAGGGTAAGACCTTACGCTGGTACCGCAGTCTATCGTTGCTAAGACTGATGCACCATAGATTCCAGTATCTGGCTAGAGCATTCATAGATCTCGCTTCTTGAGGGCTAATGACTTACTGAGCTTGACGATAATTATAGTTAGCGTTTGGAGACCTGAACAGATGCGGTCTATGACACCTTCCACCACTCATCGTCGTTTTCAATCGCATCTAGTTGCTCACGGGTAAAAGGATTTTCTCCTGCTTCAAGGCTTTCAAGCCAGGCTTTTCGCTTTGCTTCGTACTGGTTACCATCACCTAGCTCAATGGCTGTTTTGAGATCCGTGATCGCGCCCTCGATATCGCCTGTGAGCGCTCGAGCAATGCTTCGATTAGCCTGAATGTGCTCTTCGTGTGGTGAAAGCGCTACAGCCTTGTCACAAGCCCATAATATCTCTTGAGCGTAGCCCAGAAGATAGCCTTGCCAACAGAGCCCATTCCAGTCATCGGCAGAGATATCAAGATCCAGATTCAAGCTGAGTGCCGTTCGAAAGCTGTTGAGTGCTGCTGGGATATTCTTGCTCTCAACAAAATCGTTCCCTTCCTCCAGAAAGAAAGACGCGGATTGTGTTTTGGCGCGTCGGGCGGGGTTGATGTCTAGGGTAAGATCCCACTCAAGGGCAGTTTTGTAGCGTTGCTTGGCCCGACGAATCTCATTTTCAGCCGCTAAGAGATCTCCTTTTTTGATGAGCGCAGGCGCAGCCAACCTTAAGCGGTCGGCTGTGTGGCAGTCGGACAGCTTTTCTAGTTGATCGGGATGTGTGATTAAATAACTGCTGAGATGATTGCAGCTACGCTCGATCAGCGTTTCTAAGCTGCTGACTGGCCACACTCTAGCTGTACCGTCATTGCTGGCAGTCAGAATGTGGTCACCAGCATAGTTAAACTGTGCACTGACGACATCGTGTCTGTGGCCGTCCAGTTTTTGCAGTTGCTCTCCTGAATGGCTATCCCATACCCAAGCGGTATTGTCATCGCTAGCGGTGACGACGCGGCTGCCATCGCGGCTGAAGCTGGCATCGGTAACATCGTTAGTATGGCCTTCGAGTATGTGTAGGCGCTTGCCTGATTCGCTATTCCATATTCGAGCGGTATTATCATCACTAGCGGTGACAACGCGGCTACCGTCGGGGCTAAAGCTGGCAGCGATAACGGCATCTGCGTGGTCTTCGAGTAGTTGCAGTGGTTTGCCTGAGTTGCTATCCCACACCTGAGCGGTATTGTCGTCGCTAACGGTCACAAGGCGGCTACCGTCGGGGCTAAAACTGGCAGCTGTGACGTCACCTGTGTAGCTCTCTTCCAGTTCTTTCAGCGGTTTGCCTGAATGGCTATCCCACACCTGAACAGTCCCATCACTGTTGAGGGTCACAAGGCGGCTGCCATCACCGCTGAGACTTGCACTATTTATCCGCTTTGCGCGGTTTTTAAACGTTTGCAACTGCTCTCCCGACTGGCTATCCCAGATCTGAGCCGTACTGCCGTTGTCGATCGTAGCAACGACGCGACTGCCATCGCTGCTGAAGCTTGCACGAGAGTTCCAGTCTGTACCTGCAAGCGTTTGCAATTGTGCTCCTGTCTCGCCATCCCAGATCCGAGCTTTGCCATCTTCACTAGTCGCGACAATGCGGGTTCCCTCATCGCTGAAAGTCGCGTCCATAACTCTATCTATTTCACCTGCCAGTGCTTGAGACTTTTCCAGCTCGCTGCCGTCCCACACTCGGGCGGTGTTGTCGTCGCCAGTCGTGACAATACGGCTACCATCGCTACTAAAGACTGCGTCTATTACAGCATCTGTATGACCTTCTAGTTTTTGCAGTTGCTTGCCGGTTTGGCTATCCCATATGCGAGCGGTTCCATCGTCGCTAGCGGTGATAATGCGGCTGTCATCGCTGCTGAAGTTTGCAGTCACAACACCATCCACATGACCTTCTAGTTTTTGCAGTTGCTTGCCGGTCTGGCTATTCCATGTGCGAGCAGTATCATCATAGCTGGCGGTAACGATACGGTTGCCATCGCGGCTAAAGCTGGCAGTGGCAATAGCGGCTGTATGACCTTCTAGTTTGTGCAGTTGCTTGCCGGTCTGGCTATCCCATATGCGAGCGGTGCTGTCGTCGCTAGTGGTAATAATGCGGCTATCATCAGGGCTGAAGCTAGCGTGAGAAATCCAATCTGTATGGCCTTCCAGTTTGTGCAGTTGCTTGCCGGTTTGGCTATCCCATATCCGAACGGTGTTGTCATCACCAGCCGTCACGATGCGACTACCATCGTTGCTAAAGCTGACATCATAAATCCTATCTGTATCACCTTCTAGGATTTGTAGTTGCTTACCGGTTTCGCTATCCCATATTCGAGCAGTATTGTCGTTGCTAGTAGTAACAATGCGGCTGCCATCTTTGCTAAAGCTAGCGTAAGAAACCCAATCCGTATGACCGCTCAATTCATGTAGTTGTTTTCCTGTCTTACTGTTCCATATCCGAACGGTATTATCATCGCTAGCAGTCACGATGCGGCTACCATCACTATTGAAGTTGGCACCATAAATCCGATTTGAATGACCTTCCAACGACTGTAATTGTTCGCCGGTTTCGCTATCCCATATCTGAGCAGTATTATCGCTACCACCAGCGAGGATAAGACGACCATCTTTGCTTAAGACTGGCTCCATATACATGTACCTGCTGGTAGTAAGTTCGATCTGATTAATCTCTCGAATATCTCTCAGAATATTATCGAGTACCACAGCTGGGCTATAGGAAGAAGATCTTTGGTTGGCATGGCTTTGGGCTTTTTTATTTTCCGCCTGAAGCCCATGCACCGCTTCCATAGCTTGAGTCAGGCTTTCTAATGGTTCGCGCTCCGACTGCTGTAGCGCTGTTGTCAACTGTAGTCTAGCGTCGGTCACCCTTTTTTCTGTCTGGAAACTGCTTCGCACTATCCCAGATGCTGCCACAGCGCCTACCGTCATCAGCAAAAGGAGATGCCTCCCCCATTGCAGTCGGCGATTGGATATTCTCAGCTTGAGTATATTTTTTTTCAGCTGTTCCCTCTTTCTCTTCAGCCTTTTATCTACAGTCTGCAATCGTACGTTGGCTGTGTTTAGCCTTGTCTCAGCTTCTTCGTTAGCAGCTTTCAAAATGGCCTTGGCCTGCTGCTCTGCCGAGAGTATTTTCTGTAGCTCTCGCTGGCTCAGCTCCTGGCTAGCATCTAAAAAGAGCCGGTCGTTGTCGCTTAGCTGCTTACCGGCGGCCCAGGCTCGCGCAGCCTGCAAATCTTCACCTTGCAGCAATCGGGACTCATCTTGCCGCCCCGAAGCTAACCAAGCCGCGATCGCACTCCCATAAGGCCGCAGCTTCAACAGCCCCTGATCAATCCAATTTTGATCAAACACCGTTTGATAGATGGGGTTCGCCACCCGTAGACAGCTATCCTCTTCTCGAATGAGGCCCGATAGTCGCAGCTGAATCTGCTCATCACTGCCATCGGCAGGCACTTGCCCGCGCTGCAAAATGCGTTCGTATAGCCCTAGCAGCCGACCCGACCGCTCTTCATCGACTAAAATGCGATCACGAATAGTCTTTAAATGAACCGATACATCCTGAGCTTCCCAGTCATCGATAAGGTAGGAACACACCAACCGATCAACGCTGGGCTGTTCTTGCCCGGCGGCAATCTCTACCTGCGTATCGGCAATGATTTGGCACAGCCGCTGAGTCAAAAACGGCTGGCCCTTCGTCCAGGCCAAAATTGCAGCCAGTACTGCCGTTGGGTTTTCTGCTTGCTGCAAAATCCCCGCTTTTAGGGGCGTTGTCTCATGAAGCTGAAACCCTCTTAGATCAATAAATCGACCGCCGATGTTGTACGAGGTGCGCTGCTTGTCGCGGATTAGATCGCTGGGTGTAGCGACCCCTAACAGCACAAAGCTCAGACGATGGTAGGCTTCATGCTCTGCTCGCTCCTGATAAAAAGTGCGAATCAGCGCAAAGAAATCATCGTTGAAGTCAAACTTGAACAGACTGTCAATCTCATCGACGAAAATCACGATGGGCTGTTCAATTGCCTTCAGCAGAATGTCTTCGACAAACTCGCTGAATCGCTGAATCGGCGGGAGACCCTCGCGATCGCGCCACCACTTCAACACCTTTACATCCAGCCGCAAACTCCGGCACAGCCGCCGAATCAGGCCCAAATACCACTGCTCCGAAGTCACTCCCGCTTCCACAATGCTAGTCACTTCAACCACACCGCAGGCCGCCCCAGCTGCCAACAGTCGCTGCATCACCTGTACCCGCAGACTGGACTTACCCATCTGCCGAGAATTAAACACATAGCAATACTCTCCAGCCCTCAGCGCTTCATAGAGTTCGTCGTCAGCTTGTCTCACGACGTAAGTCGGTGCATCTTGTCTCAGCGCTCCGCCGACCGTATATTGAGCAGTCAATACTGTTTCCATTGTTCAACCCTCCAGGTGATCTCTAAAGTACTCGCGATAAACCTCACAGCGCGGCGTTGCTTCATTGCCAGAGAGTCTCACAAGACCCATACTCTCTAGCTTGAATGACGATTCCGCATCGATACATACGGGCCGGTGCTTAGTCACCACCTGCCGAAACGCCTCTGCGAGCTGCGGATAGTCTTGCAGCACATACAGATGTCGTCGCAGATGATCGCTGTAAATGCCTGCCTCAGTCGCGGCGGCGGCGGCCAGCGCGCTCAGGGTCATATCTTCTCGCCGCAGATGGTATAGCGCTTTGCGAATGAGATACGGATGTCCGCCGACCAAATCCATCAGCGCCTGCGTATGGCTAGCACAGGCTGAGAGACGATAGCGCTGGGCCAGGTCTTGCACCTGCTCCGGGGTGAACTCGACCAGCTCTACATTTTTACCGACATTGAAGGGCGACTGATTGATATTCAGCGGTACGTAAGCTTCTGTAGAATGAACAATCACCAGCCGCAGATTCTCCCATAGCTCGCTGCCAAAGTCGCCATAGCGCGCCGACTCATACCAGGAACGCACCAGCGCAAAAAAGTCGTCGGCGATCGCCGGATGAGGAAACACCATGTCTACCTCGTCTATGGCCAGCACCAGCGGCATCTCTGAGTTTCCTAACAAACATTCTTCAAAATAGGCGTTGCACTTGTCTTTACTGCCAAAGCCCAGCCAGTACTCTTCCAACTCCGATAGCTTTTTGAGCCTGCGTCCAATCTGGGTGCAAAACCATTTCAGCAGCAAATCTAGATCATTGAAGAGATAGCTATCTGCCCTTTGCAAGCTAATGGGCACTGTACGATAGCCCTGCTCGCGGGCATGATGGAGAATGCGGGCCATCAGAGACGTTTTTCCCATCTGGCGCGGCGCCTTGATCCGAATCAGCGCGCCGGGCTGCTCGATTTCAGCAAAGCAGTCGGCTTCAACAGGCGACCTGTCTACGTACAGGCCCGACTTTAGCGGTACCGATCCACCCGGCTCTCTTTTTAGCTCCGGCTCTGCAACAGGTAGGGGAGGCCGATAGATACTCTCTACGTCAGAACGGGTGAGTAATGGCCTTTCGTCCTGCTCAAGACCAATGTCTCTTTGTTTATCGACTAGATTGGCCGGCTGAGCAGGCGACAGAGACTCATCGCGCATTAGCGCCCTCATCTCTTGCAGCAGGGCGGGGGTATCTGCCTCAGAGTGCCATTCCCGCTGCTGTATTTTTTGCAAATATCCTCGCAGTTCGTAGTTCAGCGGGTCATTTAAGGGAAACTTGACCCGAATGGGCAAGATAGTCGGGCGACCATTCTCGCGCCGATCTCTAAGTGCCCGCGCCCGCTTCACTTCTTCTGTCACCATTTCGCTCGTCGCAGACAGCGGTGAGAGCAACAGCAAAAAGTAGTCGCACTGGCGTAGCGCGATGGCAATGCGATCGCGCCAATCCTCCCCGAGCTTGATACTCTCCGCCGCCATGAAAGCATTATGCCCAACAGCGGTAAGCGCTTCGTGAAACGCTTGAGCCAGTTCTTTATCGGGGGATTGGTCGCGATAGCTAATAAAGACTCGCTTGGTCGCAACCTGGCCACCCTGCTCTGAGCCCGCACTGCCTCGCTGGCCACCCGACATCTTCACCGGTTGTCGTTCATTGATGACCTTGCCCAAGCGCGTTCGCAGCACCGGTGTCTCTACTTCCGCAATCCCTTCGAGATCAATCGCCGTACGACCCATTTCATAAGCCGCTTCATAAGCGCTACCGTGTCCGAGCGCAGTATAAAATCCTCTTGAAAAGCTAATCGCTGCCGGGTCACCAATCGGCTGATTCATGCCGATGACGCAGGAGACGAACTGACTGATGGCCTTCGCCTGCGTATCGGAGTAGCAGGCGTTGAGCAGCACGCACTCTACGCTCGTCACCTGCTGAAACAGCCTGGCGAGTGCCCTGGTTGGCACGGTTTGAGCGCGGCCTCGACCGTCATCGAGCACGAGCCCCGGATGGCCGCTGCCGTGCCCTACAAAGTGAACAATATGCGGCTGATGAGACATCAGCGCTTGAATCAAATCTTCTGTTCTGACGGCCCATTCAGAGATAATTTGGAAGCGATCACGATCCTTCGCCAGCTGTATGCTGCGCTGAATCCCGCGCACCTCTTCATCGAGCCGTAGCCCTGGCGTACTCTTCGGATTGGCAGCAAGTACTAAAATCTTACAGACGGGAATAGTAACAGACATAATAGGTGAGGGTAGAGCACAATTGGTAGATGTCTGTAAGTAGGGTGCTCGAAGCAGTTCTTATGCAGTTCCCGATAGCCCAGAATCTGTTAGGTAACTGAGTTCATCTTGCTCGGCAGGCTCCGTATCCACTCAGGGGCGGCGTCTAAAGGAAATAGAGCGAGCTGTGTTGTCTCGCCATTGACTGGGCGGTGAATGCCGTGAACCGCACCGCCATTGATCGCCCAGCCAATATCGAGGCGATGGCTAAGCGTGAAATAGGACGGGAAAGATGCGATCGCTCCCCCTAAAAAAGGCTGATCGAGATCTGCCAAATCTGGCGCTTCTAGCTGAGCTGACCGCTGACTCACCTCAGCAATCAGCTTTGCCAGCTCCTTTGCACATGTAGCTGCTGGCTACTGGCAACCCTTGCTTCCAAATAGTCCTGCATTGCCTGGGCATCGTTGGTACAGCCCTGCAAAGCAGAAATGCCTGAGCGCCGATCATATTCACTGATGCCAATTAGTAGCGCATAAAGAGGACAAGTCATAGAGATACCAAAGAGACACAAAGAACCGTGAGTAGAAAACCTTGAGTTCCGAACTCAGTTCCACACTGCTATAGGAATATTGGTAAAGCACTGATGCAGTTTTGCAGATGAGCCCTGTGCCTATGTCGGTATCTCTGATTGCTAAGCGCCCTTTACAGAAGCTGTATACAGAGGGCGTCTAGCCATATAGATAGAGCATTGGCGCTCGTGCCAGCCGGACACTAGTCATTTTGAAGCTGCTTGCCAAGAGCGCTCTAATCGTTTGCGGTTTTCTTCTACCAGGCAATCTTTGGATAAGCACCGCTCCAGATAGCGCACGCGATAAGGCGGTTTGGCCGGCAAGGCAGGTGGTAGCTCATCAGGGTGGGCGCTCAAAGCGTACTTCAAACGATTCCAAATCACAGAGAAAAATGTGGGCTTACGATCTTGTGGAGCCATCGTTTTAGGATCTCCTATAGCGGGATTGACAGGTTGAGTATTAAAGGTGAGGAACTAGCGCACGACACCGCTGCCTCATTAAAAGAACCAAACTTAGGAAAGTAGGTGCTCTTTGCACTGCTTAAGCTTAGATAAGCAACTTGAGAATTTTATGAGGAGACAAAGCTTAACTGTAAACATGTGTCCTCACAGGAACTTCATCTTCCTGATTTAAGGTTGTCAGTAAGTTAAACGTGAGGCTGACCTACCATGAACATTTGTATCTGCTGCAATGATGCTTTGCTGCGCCACGTTCGGGGTGGTGACGTTTACTGGTTTTGTCCTCATTGCCGGCAAGCGATGCCCCAGTTAGAACTCACTGCCAGCAACCCCTCAAGAGGAGAAAAGAAGAGTTTTGACCGTTTCCTAGAAGCGATCTCACGCTAGCGGGGTCTCACGCTATATCAAGGAGACTGCCTCGCCAGTTGCCCGTGTAAACGTCGTGGTGGATATGATATGGCACGCTTGATTTTCATTGATCCTCCACACAGTTTCTTCACATTTCGAGCATACAATTTCAGGTGTGAGGAGAAGATCTAAGACAGGCTGTTTGATTGACATTTTCCGACCAAATGCTTGTTAGCACTACCTTGCGACTGAGAACGCGTTTTCAGTCGCACTTAGGAGGCAATTCTCATGACATTTCAATTAATTACGATTCAACAACTGCTGCACGAATACAACCAGGGCGATCGCGACTTTTCTGCGACGTCTTTGCGTGGAATTTCCCTGGTAGGAAAGTATCTTGTTGGCATCGACCTCAGTCGCTGTGATCTCAGCGGCGCAGATCTTAGCCAAAGTGACCTCAGTCGCGCGAATCTGGCAGGAGCCAATCTGACCGACGCCGAACTGACTGCTACGCAGCTCAGTGGGGCCAATCTTCAGTGCACAAACTTTATTGCCGCGAACTTACAGGGTGCCAGCTTAGTTGGGGCCAATCTAACCGGGGCTGATTTACGGGCCGCCGATCTGAGTGGGGCTAACCTCAGCGGGGCTGACTTGTGCAATGTGCGATTGAGCGGGGCGATTTTGCATGAGGCCGACCTGACGGGTGCTCGTATAGATGCCCGTGAGCTAGAAGTCGCAGATTACGATGGTGCGACCCTAGACGATTTGAGAGATCTCTGCGAGGTTCAGGTAGAGACGCTTCACTGGGTCTCCTGGGGAGCTCATTCATAGGCTCAGCGTTTGCTTGTGAATGGTAAAAAGCATTCACAAGCATTCGTCAAAGAAGGTCAGCTCTACCCCAATATCAGCAGGATCTTTTAAGAATAATTGAGTTTGATGAATATCAGAGAGATAGATGAGCTGGTAAGGCGTCTGAGTGGCGGTCATTTTGGCGATCGCTGCCTGCAGCCCTACGCAGCTCAGCGAAATATGGTTGAAATATCCCTTTTGAGACAGCGCTACCTGCTCTATATTTCGGCGGGCACTCAGATGTAGAATTGGCACCTCTCCCGCGTATAGCCAATACCCGTCGTGGTCTAAGTGAGCTCGAGGGCCGACGGTTAAGCCGATGATGTCGACATAAAATTGTTTCACCTGCTCAATGAGCGGCGGTGCGGCGGTGATATTAAAATGATTGAGGCCAGAGACCCTCATTTGCCGAGGCAGCGTCTCCAGCGGAAACCTGGATATAGGGGTAAGCATCCGGCTGACAGCAGCACTCAAATCGCGCGCGCCTGCCGGATGCCTACTCGGATATAGGGTTGTTTTATCGGATAAGTTTTGGTGAGGGCTTGCTATAGATTTTGCCCTTTCCTGACTCAGCTTGTCTGCAACAGCTCTGGCTGAGAGGACAGGGTCTGCCGATACGCTTAGAGCTTCTGCGGTTATTCTGGTCATCAGGTCTCCCCACAAGAGAGATAGCTCTGCATCCTCAGACAAGCAACTTGGTGACAAGCAAAGGGTGGCGAGCAAAGCGGTTTAAATCTAATTGCATTGATCTTGTCTTATTACTCAATAGCTTAAATCATAAATGTGAGGAAAATATGGAGAGCACTTGTTCGAGCTGAATTGTATTCATGGCTGTAGAGAGGAAGGGTCTGATAGCACCGGGTAGTGAATGACGATGGAGGGCAGCAAGCGGCGAATACCCTCGTGAATTAGAGTTCTTATCTGTTTCTGTTGTTTCAAGGCTGCTCGCTGAGCTTGACTACGCAACAGGCCATAGGAACCAGGCTCTAGCGGAATGTAGATAGCTTTGATTCGCTTTAAAACGTACTGCGTAAGCCAATTGCGCGTGTCTGAAGATTGAAAGGCGATGCTGTAGGGATAGTAAGGATAAGTCTTTAAAGTCAAGGATATTCCTTTGACTACTAAAATTTCAGTTAAGTTGACAAGCTTTCTAGGCATGATGCTAAAGGGCTGGTCTAAACGTCTTGTGAGTTGTGCCTATCGTAAGAAAGCCGCAGTGCAATGTTACGCTACGTATCCGGAGAAGCCATGCACTGCGGCCGCAAAAGGGATATCTGATTGAGACTCGCTATTAGGAGCTTAGGGAAAAAATATGTGATCTTTATGTGGCTAATTCGGTATTGTGAAGTCATTTGAGTGACCGTACTTGACGTTAATTGGCTTGAAAGGGTCAAAATCAGTGCTGATGCTCAAAAGCATTTGTATCCCTTATTAAAAAGGTTGGCTCTACACCGACAGGGCCAGTCAAATCAACATGGAGCAAAAGAGCGCGCTGATCTTTCTAGCAAGCAGTCGTTTTAGAAATGTCAGGAACGCTTGCTGAGTGTGTTTCCTCATACTTTCCTCAAACTCATCCCCTACAAATAAAATATCAATGATCGGCTGTCGGTCACTGCGCCGCTGAGATGACTGCTGTTAGAGCCTGTGATCGGGAGGCTTCCTATGCTCACTGTGAGAGATATTATACCTAGCCTGTTGTGGTGATTCGTAGCCCGGCGGCAGCCGTATTATCGATGACTCCGAGGCTAAAATCCAGCAGGAGTGCGATCTGGCCTGGCAGGTGCTAGAAGACATGAAGCAAAACGCTACGGCTACTCTTTAGCACAGCAAACCTTCATAACATCCTCATATCTGCGCTCTACGCTAGTAGAAGACCTCACCATCCCAGTAGGACAGCCCTCGCAGCAGACAACCTTGGTCACAAAGCTGTCTCAGTCCATACATTAGGAGGTAACAGTCATGGTTTTTGTACCGTTTAAAACCATTCTAGTCGCCATCGATGACGCTGAGGTAAGCCTTAAAGCGCTTACCGTTGCCAAAAATCTCGCTCAGACGTTAGAGGCTGAACTGATGATCGCTCACGTCCTCGACTCGCACGACAGTCGCCGTCCACGGCTGCCCTACACGTATTCTACGCCTGATGCGATTTACCTGGACGAAGAGATTCGTCAAAAGTACGACCGGGAATGGACAAACTACGTCAGCTATTACGAATCGCTGCTTAAGCAAGAAGCTGATGAGGCGATCGCGGCGGGCATAGACGCAGACTTCCTGCTCCCGCAAGGCCCAGCCGGTTCTACCCTCTGCGAGATTGCTCGCACCTCTAACGTGAGCTTGATGGTGGTGGGCAGCCATCAGCGGCGCGGCATCGCTGAGTCGCTACTCGGTAGTACCAGCAACTACATTACGCACCATGCCCCCTGTTCTGTTTTGGTGGTCTATGCCCATGGGCAGGTCGAGGAGTTCTCTACCAAATCTGAAGAGAGAGGGCGCGCTCAGGATATTTCGATGGCGAAGCCTTCCAGGGGAATCGCCTAAAACAGTCCTGCTGATCTGACGAGGAGACCTAATTAATCGAAGTATCGTACTAGGAGACGTTAACCACGTGTATAAAAGAATACTAGCTGCGCTTGATATCGTAGAACCGACTGTTTTCGAAACGGCGTTATCGCTAGCCTCTGCAACGGATGCCTATTTACTACTGCTACATGTCCTGTCTAGCCGGAATAGTAATAGTCCGATGACGCCAGCTGCGACAGCTTGGGACTATTCGACGCCTCTGAGCCAGCAGGCTTGGGAGGATTATCAAAAGCAGTGGAAAGCTTACGCAGAAAATGGATTAGAGGTTTTGCAGGACTGCACTGATCGGGCCGAAGCAGCAGGCGTTAGATCCGACCTTCTGCAAACATCAAGCTCACCGGAGCGCGGCATTTGCCAGGCCGCTAAAACCTGGCGAGCAGATTTGATTGTGGTGGGCTCTCATCGGCGCAAGGGGCTTCAAGAGCTACTATTGGGCAGCGTTAGCAACTATGTTATGCATCATGCCCCCTGCTCTGTGCTGATTGTTTCCTTAGCAGGCGATCAGCAGAAGCGCTATATGGAGCCTACGTTGTCTCCTTCTCAAGCTGCCTGAGTAAGCGCTACCGTTTAAGCGTGAAGAGATGTGTCTTTAACTTTGTCGGTAAAAAATCACCTTTCTTTTCGTTAAATCAACAACTTTTAAGTTTCTTGAGAATTCTATTGTGAGCTCTTTACGGTCAGCCTAAAAAGAATTCTATAATGTTGGGGCTAAAGACCAGTGAAGCTGCTAAAAAAGTTTCTGGTGTGAAGAGAAACTTTCGAACAGAGTATATTGTTCGACTCATTGATATTTAGACTTCTAAACTCTAGATGGTGTCGGCACTGGAGATGCTCTGTGCGGACGACAATACTTGCCTGATTGCTGTGGCAGAGGCTCTTTCGGCAACAATACTTTCAACAACAAAAATTCCTTTTTGCATATGGAAAGGAAGATGGCGGGCTGTGGGAATGTAGCCGCCAAGCAAGTCAGAAAAATTTACTACAGAAAATATAAGGAGAACACCATGGTCAATCCTGTGGGGCCTGTATACACGAACCGATTTGAAGAGTTCGTGGTCAACGATGAGAATGGTGAAGAATATACCATTCTCTATTTAGCCGATTTAAACAATGACAAATTGCAGGCTGAGGGTAAGCCGCCTGCCTATTACTGGGTGCCGGGAACCGTTCGGATGGCTCGCAAAGGCGATACCGGGGACTACAAGTTTCGCCACGTTCACTTTGTCGGCGTTTTCAATGAAGATTTGCATGCAGGCGTAGAGGGAAATAGTGAGGTGACCGGCGGTCTGCTGGCCTTTACAACGACTTCTCGCTATCCGACTTCGGTGCTAAAGCAAGCCGAAGCGCAGCTTTTGGACAAGTTTAGAGGTGACTCAGATAAGTATTGGGGTTGGCGAACGCCCGCTGCGCCCCAGTTTGCCATGGTACCCATCACCAGCAACACCACTTTGATCACTAGCCTGACGCCGGGGCGGGATGGCACTGCGCCTGTGGAAGGCATTGGTACTCCGGCTGCACCGAGTGGTGGTGCGGCGCCGCCGGGCGATCGCACCCTGGTGCGTCGCGTCGATCCCAATCAACAGGTGATTCACGGTCGCAGCTTTCGCTCTAGCAGTGCGATTGACGCCTGGGCTTGGAACATGCAAGGCCAGGGGCCGGGTTCCGTGACCGGCGGTGAGAACGCCTATGCAGGGATGA
>JBARVU010000575.1:0-4908 GCA_049646425.1 Phormidesmis sp.
AACCCTCTGACCCTGCGTCAATTCAGCCACAGAAACCTGAACAACCTGACAGGTAACAACTTTTACAGGCTTCCTTCCGACTTTTCACTTTCACTTTCACTATCTTTCATTCAATTTTTGGAGACTAATTTCATGGGCGTTTATGTAGGGAATCTTTCCTATGACGTGACCGATGCCGATCTTAACGGCGTCTTTGCCGAGTACGGCACCGTCAAGCGAGTCACGCTACCCACCGACCGCGAAACTGGCCGCGTCCGTGGCTTTGCTTTCGTCGATCTCGATAGCGATGCTGAAGAGCAAGCTGCCATTGATGCGCTTGATGGCGCTGAATGGATGGGCCGCGACCTGCGGGTCAACAAAGCCAAGCCTCGCGAAAACCGTCGCTAAGCTAAACTATTGCCCTCAGCCTGAGTCGCTGAGACGAGCAAAACGAGTCTAAACCACATGAGCTCCAAATTCGTAAGTGTTTGGGGCTCATCCTCGTTTAAATCACGCTGTGTCCTTACAGACTCAGGGTTTTGACCGGTCGTCGAAATCGAACGATAGTCACAACGAACCACCAGATAGAAATAGGAAGCACGGGATACCAAACCGTTCTCCAATTGATGAGACCATTCAAATTGAGCCAGGCACGAATTCCCAGGTCACTGTGCCAGAGCAGTCCTAGGACAGTTGCCGAAAATAAGGCTAGGAGAACCCATCGCTTGGGCGATCGCCCCTCAGCGACAGCTTGCGATTCCTTTTGCGGTAAAAGAGAATCTTTAATCGCCTGCCAGTCAATAAAAATGCCGTATCCAATTAGAATCGGCGTGACTGTTACCACTACCCAAAGCGCGTTTACCGCATGAAATATTAGCGCTAGCGACACAAAAAAATCTCTGACCTTTCGATTGATCATAGATAAAAAGAAAAAACCTTCAAAAAGCAGCGTAGTCACATGGATAGACAGATAGATCAGAGGTGCTTGGGCAATGTAAGGCGCTAGCCAGTTCAAGGGTAAGTCGTATACAGCCGCTTCAACGTTTCGATTCAAGAAAAAGTTGGCCATCATGTCTGCATGGCTGAGCCAAGCCCCGCCAAAGGCCACCTTGTAGACCCCCGAAACGAAGAACAGAAATGAAAATACGACAAGCACCGCCCGTGCCGGTAGAAAATATGCCCAATTAGAATCGTGCGGATCAACTTGAACCCCACTTTTGCGCTTCTTGAGCGCTGCATCGACAGAATAAGTCTGTCCCCATGCGTTGAGAACAGTCATAAAGAAAGGAATATAGAACACCATTGGTAGCAGCGTTCTCTTGCCATCTACCGACGCTGAGAGGGCTTCGAGCAAGCCGCCAATAATTAAGACAGCTGCTGTCGCCATTCTAGTTTTATAGCCGAAAGCTAACAGAACCAGCGCCGCTACAAGTAACGAATCGAGCGTATAGAAGAACAGCGGTGAGAAAGACGCACCAAAGTCACTGAAGAAGTATTTAACGAGATAAACTCTTTCCTCCACAAAGAAACTCGGCATTCCGCTCAAAAAGTCTGAGGAATGCACGCTGAGATGCCATAGATAGAAGATCGCGTAGAGTATTCTAAACAGACCCATGCTGCCTGCCGCATTATCCTCAGGTTGAGTGAACCAGGCGTTTATACCAGCATTTACGCTGCGGATTTTGCTGAGAACTGCCATGCTTGCTCCTGCTAATCGCTTTCGATAAGATCTTCTGCTGAAAAGCTGCCTACCATCTCTTCGGTGGCAGGTGAGCCTACCTGAATAGGGGGAACCGTCAGGGGCTTAATTGGATAGGAGAGATGCCACGCCTGAATTGATTCAGCTTTAGAGTTCTTGCCCAGCAGGTTTGACACTGCCTTCATCAAGTAGCGTCTGCTCTCATCCCTCCCGCCGACATCTGACTCGTTAAAAGCCTGTTCGACGATCTTATGCGAAAGGCTATCGCGAGGCAACGTTAAAATGTGCTCGGGCTTTACGATACGAAGATCTCCGGCTGCTGTGTAGACTCTAAGTTCGGTCACAGTCACGGCAGGTTCAGGGGCGCGAAATCGCGGCGAATATTCGCTGTAAAGTGCCCAGGAGACAATTGGCCACGTCGACTTTCGTTTGCCGACAACGCAAATGCCGATGAAGAGAAGAAGTAAGAAGACTTTTACTAGCCTCAATGCCCACAAGGCACCGGAGCTACTTGCATATTCCCGTTTCGAGCGCGGTTTGCCTTTCATAAAAAGTTAATAGCTGCCTTTAGAGTTTTCGATAGTGGGCGCGAGGCAGAAAACGGTAGGCTCGTGTTCTGCTCGTACTTTCTCTTGTCGTTACTCGGATTGAAGCGATAGTCAGACGGCCAGGAAGTGAGGTGGATAGAAAGAGGGGGATGAAGCTATCTTCATACAGCTCATCACAATATCGCAACTCCATATAACGGTCGGTATCGACAGCGACATTTGTCGAAATCTAAACCTGCCACCGCGTCCAGTAGGTTAGCTGGCAAAGAGGCGACGTGAGAGCTTTGCCTGCTTCATCTGTGCAATATCGATCAGCGGCGTACAAGACCACATTTCATCGAGTGAAAGGGCAGGTGCTTGCTCACAAATCATCGCCATATCGTTTGCTAAGGCCAGCCGAATCTGCTGCGCCTGCAAGTGACCGACAGCGCCCAAACGAATTGCGGCACCTAGCACTCCTGTCACAAAGCCGTGGACAAAGGCAGCTAATGCCGATTGCTGAGTGAGCCCTGCCGCTTGAGCGACGACGGCAAATACGACTGGATAGAGACAGTTCATCTCACCTTTAGCCGTCTGCTCGCTCAAAGCGGTCAAATTTGGATGTGGCCAGGTTTTGCCAGCAACCATCAGCAGGGCGCGACCACTTTGCCGCTGAGTGATGCGCGTCTTTTCTATCAGGGTTTGCGCGAACAGCAGCGCGTCGATTTCGGCGATCGCAGTGAGATCGTTGCGATCGCTCGCCTCATAAGCATGAGCTAACGCCACTAGATCCGTACTGCCGACCTTGTTACACAGCAGAATTCGCGCAAAAGTCTCCACCTCTTCAGCGGCGCCAATCGTGCCGGACTGTACCAGACTCTCCAGGCCATGCGAGAGCGTATAAGACCCCGAGGGAAAAAACGAATCTGCCAGCTGCATTAAGATGAGCTGTTGGTCAATGGCACTGGTGGAAGGCTTTTCAGTCATAATGGAGTTTCAGTGATGGTGGTGATGGTGGGCATCAGAAAAATCCAGGGCCGCTTCAGCTGATCGCCCTTCAAGGTTAATCTGCAAGCCGGTTATGCCCAGCCTGTGCGCCATCTCTCGAATCGTCGAGGTCATCAGCTCAGTGCCAGCGACTAGCTCTACGAAAAGAGTCTCTCCCTTGATAGTGATTGGCCAGTGGCGGTTGCCCAAAACATGACCTAGATGAATAAGAGAAATCGCCTGGTTGCTTGTATCATCTGCAAATCTCAGCGTCATTACCTGCTGCTGCTGAATGCTCACCAGAACTAGATAGTTTTGGGTGGTCTCCAGCACATCGCCATCTCGCAGCAGCCAGTCGCGACCTTTGACAATGCCCACGGGCTGGCCCGATACTGTGTGGGTTAAGAGGCGTCCTTTAATGCGATCGCCCCGCTCAATTAACACTTCCAAACAGCAGCCCCGTTCTTTTGCCTGAGCCAGTCGCCTCGCCAGGTCTTCATCTTCACTTACATTCCCCAGATACGTTTCAGCCAATGCTGCCGCGTCTGTTTGCGCTAGTTGTTTCATCACTTCAACCTCAAGAATACAGTAGTCACTCCGCTCACACCGAATAGGGTAGCTGCGCTTGGTTCCGCAGCTTTCGCACGCGGTTTATCGCGTTTCTAAAGCAGGACTGTAGCTCGCGGGTTGTTGTTGCGATCGCCCGCACAAACAATCCTCTATCACCCGGTAGCACTGAGCTCGCCAAGTCGAGAGAAGGTTCTTCTCCCTTGTCTGCCAAAGCCTCAATCTCGCGGCCCAGCGCCGATAAGTTTTCGGGGGTGGCGATCGCCTCCGGCAAAATTAAAACCAAAGACCCCAACACCCGCCCACTGGCAAACAGCGAACTCTGAGCAAACAGGTTGCCTTTACCAATGAGATTCATTGCCTCTACAAACAACAGCTTTCCCGCTGTCGATCTCACGCGAATCCGGCTCAGGTACTGACGAAACTGATAGACCTCTCCTCGTGCTAGTCGCCCCGGTAGAATGATCTCTCCTAAGCTGAGACCAGCGGACGCATTGATCGTGATCTCAGTTTGCTGCGTCAGTGCCGCATCAGTGAACAATATCAATGGCTCGGGCAAAAACTCTAGCGTAGTCTGCTCACCTAGTTCAATGCTGTAGTTAACACTAGCCGTCTCTCCCGGAGGCATTGCATGAACTTTGGTCGCGGACTGGTCGGCCAGGTAAAGCTGACTGTCTGAGGTCATTTGTAACGAGATCCCAATGGCATCGCCTGCTAGCAAGCCAGGAGAGGTGTTCATCCGGTAAAGATAGGCTCGCGTCGATGCAGCCCCAAGTTTATCTTCTAGTCTGAAGATGGGTGAAACGCTCAGCGGGTAGGCCATGTAACGATGCTGGAGAATCGTTTTCTTGGTAGAATTGCAGCCTAGTTTTAACGATAGTTGGTTTTGCGAATTTTGAACAGACGAGATGCCTATTCTACGAGAGCGCCACGGTTTGGGCTGACTGCTGACCAAATAACAACGTCTCCTGAATAAACTTAACGACTTCGTCTAACCCCTCAGCGGTTTTACAGTTGGTGTATACCACTGGTTTTCCCTGCCGGTACTGTCGCGACTGCAAGCGCATCAAGTCCAAATCCGCCCCGACGTAGGGGGCAATGTCTATTTTATTCACCACCGCCAGGTCAGACTGCACAAATCCCGGCCCG
>JBARVU010000576.1:0-7121 GCA_049646425.1 Phormidesmis sp.
GGTAGTAGAGGCGATCGCCCTGCTTTAGCCGCTGCCACACAGCTGCTGGCAGTGTGTAAGGCGAACGGGTCAGCAGCGGGCTGTCTTGCCAGGAGCCATAGAAGTTATGCTCAGTGCGATCGCTCCCATGGCTGTCTCCATCAAACAAGCTGGCCTGGGTTGCCACTTCAATTGCAAAGAAGCGCCGCCCTGCTAAATTCACCTCAAAAGTCGGGGCGCTGCCTGAGCGCGGGAGACTCACCGGCCCCTGGATGGCAGGAGCAGTAGGCGAGCCGGTTTGCTTGGCCGCATCGACCGCCGCCTGGGCATTCACTCGGCCATAGCCATACAAGTTGCTATGACCGCTGGCATCGTAGTCGCTGGCGTTGCCAATTTTATCCGCTGTGCGCTTGAGAATGTCTTTCACATCATCCGGTGTCAGATTTTCATTCGCCGATAGCATCAGGCCCGCAATGCCTGCTACCAGCGGCGTGGCTGACGAGGTGCCGCCAAAGTCGTTCGTGTAGTCACCGGTCACATCCCCTTTACTGGCAAGCCCGGTGTTGTAGCCGAGTCCGCCGCGACGATCAGTGGTGAAGATACGGCGATCGCCCAGACTACTATCGCCGCTAGAGGGCGCACTGATCCACACTTCTGGGCCAAAATCGCTGTACCAGGCCCGCCTTTCATTGCTGGTCGAAGCCGCCACCGCCACCACCTCCGGATTAGCAGCGTAGCCATCTAGCGAGACCGATTCATCGCCATTTCCAGCCGCCCAGAAAATCGGCATACCCTTACCGCCTCGCCCTGTAGTAACACAGTAGTGAATCGCTGAGCGAACATTGTCAGGCAGCGGATCAGACGTGCCGTTGCCGTCAGCAGGCCCCCAGCTACAGCTAACGATGTCGGCCCCCTGGTCGGCCACCCAGCGGAACATATTAGCCTCATCGGCCACGCCCAAAAAATCAGGCGTGCGTACGGCCATCAGCTGACAGTCGGGCGCTGCGCCAAAAGACTTGATGCCTTTAGCGGTAGCGACCCCGGCGCAGGCGGTGCCGTGGCTGTCGCTAGCTGTCTTGGGGTTACCGTTCGCGACGTGGTTCGCAAAGTCATACTCAGCGACAACTTTGCCCGCAAATTCAGGATGGGTGGTATCGGTGCCGTCGTCCAGGATGGCAATGGTGATGTTTGTGCTGCCTTTAGTAATATTCCAGGCATCGGTCACCTTGGCTGTTTTTAAATGCCATTGTTCGGCCAGGAAGCTAGCGCGGTCAGAGACCGGAGCCGCGTCGGATTGCTGAGTAGAGACGGGTGAAAGGGCAGTCGCTCGGAAATGCCGCCGCCAGATATAGTCGGGATGGGCAAAAAGTGTGAGATCGGACTCATAGTAGCGATTTGCCAGCGCCAGTGCGCCGCGATCGCCCGCCGATTCAGGAGCCTCTAGCAGATAGCCATTATCGGCATAGTCCAGCGCTTCAATGATTTCAACCTGATGCTCAGCATTCAATGCATCAATCTGAGACTGAGTAACGTCAGGCTTGAACTGGACTAAAAATCGCTGGGTAATAAACAACAAATCAGCATTTTCTGTTCGGCCCGCTGCCCGTTCAGCCGAACGCTGACCAGTCGCCGGACGCCGATAGGCCATGGCGGCAAATTCAACCGCTGTTTCCTGACCCAGGGCACAGACAGCGTCCACAACAGCATCATCTGGTTCACTGACCAGGGCTCTAGATCTGCTGTCACGAGCGTCTCGCTGATAGACTTGCAGGCCGTAATGAGGGATAAAGCCAACTGCGTCAGAATCCTCTCTGAGAAAGCGGGACGTTCGCTGTGAGAAGGCGGCAACGCGAGAGGTACTGCCGGGCTTGAATTTGACGGCGTAGACAGCGGGTTCTGGAACTAAGGGCACCCGCTCTCCGTTGCTGTAGTAAAAGACGGGGCTGCTTTGCTGGCTAACCATAACTCAATTCTCCTAAAATTTTAATATCTGTCTATTGAATGACGATCAAACGGCGGCGGAACAATCTCTCTAAACGCTTTCCACGTACTGGCCAAAATCCTTGCAGTTACTCAATCAGCGGCCAGGTGAGACTGACGACATTACCGTTGGTGTCAAAGTTCAAGTCCAGCCAGGGGGTGGTCGGGGCTGACGGGGTCCCTGCGCTGAAGACTTTGGTCACCCGAAACTGGAGAACATGGCTCTCTAAATAGGTGGTTAAAGGAAGCGTCACTTCTATTTCAGCAATGGGCATGTCCTCGGTCACCTGGGCGGTGTAAACACCTACAACATCTTTGATGCGCGCCTGAATTTCTAGCCTAATCAGCTGATGATTGTCGAAACTGATCAAGTTCATAAACACAAAGTTTCTGTGGATGTCTTCGACAAAGCTGCGAATTTCTCGGATCGTGGTGGGGTCGGCAGGCGGCAAGCGATAGCGGGGGTAAATGTCCGCTGCGGGCGGCGCGATTACGCTCTCGGTCGCATCTGGCAGCAGGCTAATTTCCAGGGGGACTGTGCTAGCAACGCCTGAGCCCTGGTAAGCGACCAGATCACTAATATCAATCGGCCGTTCGATTTTGTTGGTCAGGCGCAGGCGATCGCCCGCCCGCCCGATCTCAATCGGCCCGGTATCCCACGGCCCACCTATTTGGGTAAGTTGCAGCAAGAGACTCGCGTGAAGGGTAGATCCATCCGGCAGCGTCAGCCGCATACTGCCGTGTATGCCGGTTGCTTCGAGTCTGGCTAGCTGTAGCTGCCAGGTGACCGGATCCATCTCCATGGAGACCTGTACAAAGGGGCCAATCGGCCGGTTGCTCACTACAATCTCCCGGCTCCCCAGACTCCAGTCATATTCGATTTGCTCCACTGGAATCTCAGTGGGATATTGGATGGCAGGGGCTGGGTCATAGCTTGCCAGCCTGGCCAGTAAGGCCCGCCGCATATAGGGCGGCAGATCGGGCTGAAGGGTGACATCCAGCGTCAGCCAGTTGTTGACCGGGTTGTCGGGGTCAATCGAGGCATACAGAATAATCAGCGGGCGATAGGCGTCCGGGACGCTGGCGCTCTGCCGGGTAATGCAGTACTGAAGTGGCACAACTAGAAACTGACCGGGCTGGGAGAGCGAGCGATAAACGCTGTACTGAGGGTCTCTCAGCTCAGCGATCTCTTCATACTGCCGGTAGTGGGTTTGACCGAGCTGCAAGGCGTCTCGGCAGCCGATGGCCGCGCTGGTCGTGCCCAGCTTCTCCCGGTATAAGTTGCCCAGCGTATTGCAGGGATACAGCACATCGTGAGATTCTCGGCGCACCTGCGTACGGGTCGCATATTGAACCTGCGGCAACAGGCTGGCAATCGACGGCCTAGCGGTAAGCTGGGGCTTGGGAGCGACCGGGCGGATAGAAGTCTGAGGCAGCACGCTGAAGCTGGGCCGAGCGGTGATTAGGGTCGCTCCATGCTGACTAAAGTCGCGCTTGTCAGCGCCGATCACAGCTGTAGCAGATCTCTCTGAAACGCTACGAGCGTCACTGTCAGGCAGGCGGCGGGCCTCTCGCTGAAAGCGGATTTCACTGTCGGGAAGGCGGTAGGTGAGGGCTTTGGCATCGAGGTAGGCATAGCCGGTGAGCTGATCGGCATCTGCGGCGGAGTACACCACCTGAGTCTGGAGGGCTTTCCCACCAAAGGCGATTTCAAAGTCTTGCTGCCGCACCGGGACGTATGCTTCAAAGGTGTAGGCAGCGCTGAGCTTGAGTGGAATTTCCTGAAACTCGGCTTTGGCGATCGCCCCATAGCAAAGCCGCACCCATTCGTTGATGAGCTTCACCGTGGCAATCAGCTTGTCGCCCTTTTTTTGAAGGGTGGCCTTAAACGGATGGGTTTTTACCTGCCCGGTTCGATCATCGACAAACGGCACCTGGAGCAAAATGCTCAGATTGTCCGTCGGCACCATCTTGAGAGCAGAGGGGTTGCTGTGAAACCCGCCCTGGGGTAGAACGCTCAGATTCTCAGTCGGCACCGCCCTATCTGTCGGCAGCTGAAGTTTGCCCGCAGCCGCCTTTGTCTGGGTGCTCATCTCAGCCCGTAGGGTAAAGCGAATGGTCGCTTGCAGGGCGGGCGCTCCGGCCGCAGTGACCCCAGTGCGCTCGTATTCAAACAAAAATGGGCTGCTGTCTGGGCTGTGGCTGGCAGCAGGCTGCACGACTTCAAACACCGGCGCATACCAGTACTGACCTAAACCTTTGCGATCACGCCAGATCGGTGCCAGCCGATTAGTCACCACTGGCAGACTGCGCACGGGCTGCCGGTGCGGTAGCTCTAAAATCACATCGTCTAGCACGCCATGCTGAATGGGCTGGGGCTTAAGTTCACTGACAGGCTGATGAATAAAAATCGGCTTAGTCGCCACCACCGTAGGCTTCACTACCGGTCGGATTGTCGACGTGACGGATTGAATCGATCCCTTGATGGCCGCTAGCTGTAGTGGCTTTGAGCCTCGCCGAGAAGTCCGCGACGGCTGGTCTGATCGCGTTTTTACCCGATGGGGAACCGGCTCCACGCCCCCGCCCGCCGCCTGACCCGATGAGACCAAATGCACAAACTGATCCCAATCTCTCTCGGCTAGCGCCTGCCCAATCACTTCTGCCAAGGGCGCACTCAGCACCCGAGACTGTTGGCTCGCCCCCGAAAGCGTTTGGGTATAGTTCAGCGCAAAACTCTCGTGAGGGCGGCCGCGCAGGCCGTATCGGGCTTCAGGTGAGGAAGCTTCGGCGGAAGTCGGGGAAGTCGGGGGCGATCGCCGCGACAAAATCACCGCAGACAGTCGCATAAACATTTCAAATAGGGCATCCCTATCGACATTAGCAGCCGGTTCTGCGGTCGGCTCATCCGCTCGAAAGACGCTCAACACCTGCGCGTCCAACATGTCCGCCACAGCCTGTTTCAGCTGCGTCAGGCTGAGTTCACCCTGGGCATCTGCGTAAGTTTCCAGAACGTCATAAATCGCTGCCCACAGCCCATAAAGCCGCACCTTTTGAGCCGCTGCCGCCACCCGATAGCCCACCTCTGCGCGCAATTCCAGAGGCGAAGTCTGGCCTGCCAGCGCTGCCAGAACATTCAAGGTTTCCGACCGCTCTAGGGTTGCGCTCAAAGCCGCCCGCCCCTCTGTGCCACTGGCCTGCATAGAGGTCAGCACCTGCGCCGACTCTGCCTGCCCAACAGTCAGGGCAATTGTCGCCTGTCGAATGAACAGCCGCTTATACTCCACTGGATTCTCTGATGGATTATCTGACGGATAGCTCTCGGTAGCAGCACCCGTGTCAGAATCCATGCCAGAGTCCATATCAGAGCCCGTGCCAGTGCATTGACGCAATTGACGCGGTGGCGGCAGCAGATCTGTCGGCACACCTAAGCTAACGTCGAAGCCTAAAATTCCTCGCTCTATCAGCGGATAAACACTGTCTTCATCCGGTCTGGGCTGCCGGCTCAACAACAGCGTCAAGGAGAACACCGGATCACCATTAGCACGGTGCACGAGCAGAGGCGCATCTGGCAGCGCGTAGACAATTTCGGGCTGTCCGGCGGCGACGCGGGCATCGTTGGCAGCGTCGGGCAGGGTGAAAATAGCGGCGGGAGGTGATCCGCTCGAAAGCGGGGTCTCTTGCCAGCAACTACCGCCATCAGGCCCCATTGGTGTAACCTCAACCATGGCTTTGCTTCCTAAAATTTAGCGAGATGTCAAACGAACAGCAGGGTAGAACAGCGGGCCGGTGAGGCCAATTCGAGACTTTTACCGACCCACTGCCGCCAGTTAAAATTCGACCCAGCCTTCAACCAGCTCAGGGACTGCTGCCGTCGCTTCTGCCATGGCAGGCTCACGATCATCACTCTGATCAGCTTTGGGGTCAGCGGTGCGATCGCTCGGGGGTGACCCTACCGCCTCAGGCTCAGTGACGTCGAATCCAGCCACCTGCTGTTTTCCCCTTTCAAAAACGGTGCGGGTAGAAGGCGGCGGCGCGAGAGCACTCCCACCATTTGGAGATCCGGCTGTAGCGCCTGTCTCTGCCGCTGTCGGCGGCGGCGCGGGCATCCCCATCTCTGGCTTGCTCTCTGAGATATGCTCTGGGGCGGTTTCATCCGCAGGCGGTAACCCCAAAGAGACTTCTCTCGGCGTCAGGCGGCGCGTCGTCACCCCGGCCTCATCGGGCCTGGGTACCCGAATCATCAGATCACCATTGCCCTGACCTTCTGTCCAGGGGCCTGTCCACGACATGCCTCGGCTAAAGATGGTGCCTTTTACCGTGACGCTCACCCGATACTCATAGCGGGGCACGTAGTCTAGCTGTCCGGTAAACACTTCCAGATATCTCGATTGATCCTGGTCATGGTGGTGCCAGCTAAAGCGAACAATCGGGCGGTCGTGGCCATCGTGCGTGCGGCCCAGAATTCTAAACTCAACTTCGACCACCTGATTGGGATCTTGCAGCGTGGCATCAATGCCCGTCATCCGCACCTCTAGCTTCCCGACGGAGTCAGCTCGAACTTCCACGATGCTGCCATCCATTAGCGTGCCGTTTTCATCCGGATCTAAAACAATCTCATTCTTCTCGACCATCAGCTGCACGTAGGGATTGTCGGTTGCACCCGAAGGTTCGCTCAGGTGAACTCGCCGCCTGACAAATGTCTTTTCAGGTGTCCACTCGCTCGGCGGACTGTCAACCTCGTGGAGCTGGCGGAGGGCAAAGGCAGGCTTCCAGGTCGTCTCAGTGCTGGTGTCTGTACTCTGGAAAACATGAGGCAACCACTGCAAGTGGCCTTGAGCGTCCGGATACCCAATCTCAACAGACAAAAACGCAGCCGGTTCACCCACCCATTCCTTGGCAGAATCTGGCCAGTTGACTACCGGTTTCACAATCCGAGTCACCTTCCTGCTCAGATCGCCAAGCACCAAGCGCGTAAAGTACTTCTGTTCGGCCTCTGGGTCAGCCTTAATTTCGTTGAAGAATCCTTCTAGCGAAGAGCTAATTGTCGTTGGCTGGTTGTAGCGATGGTGGCGAGTCTCCTCATAGTGGAGATTGAGATGCTGCTCGTCACGGCGATATTTTAGAGCGAATCCACCCCCGCCGCCAAAGAACCGGCTCAGAAA
>JBARVU010000577.1:0-14134 GCA_049646425.1 Phormidesmis sp.
TAATACTAGCGGCCAGCCAGCCCGATCTGATCTTCGCCCACGGTGGCCAGTGCTCAGAGGCCGCAGCGCTAGTCGCCGCTGACTTTCCAGACACCCAGTTTGTGGTCGTGCAAGGGTTTGTGACTGACAACAATCTCTCTAGCTATGAGGTACTGCAAGAGCAGTCTGCCTGGTTGGGAGGCGCTGCCGCCGGTCTGCTGACTCGAAGTCAGGTAGTCGGCCACATCTCAGGTATTCGCGTACGCCCGGGGCTGAAAGGGAGAGCCGCCTTTGCTGACGGCCTACGCTACACCAATCCCTCGGCTGAGTTTCTAACGATTTTCTGCGGCGACCAGGATGATACTGAGCTGGCTAAAACAGTCGCGCTGGCCGAAATTGAGGCTGGCGCTGACATCATTTTCACCATGCTCAATGCCGGACGCGCGGGGGCCATTGAAGCTTGCCGGGAGCAGGGCGCGTATCAAATTGGCAATGTTCGCGATTGGTATCCTGATGCGCCTGATGTGTTTATTGCCTCAGCGATCGCCGATGTCAGTCTGGCCAGCGTGTTAGCCACTCAGGATTATTTAGCCGGAGACCTGCGGGGCGACCGCCTGCGTAAGATCGGCCTAGAAGTCTCTGAAGCGGTCAGTCTGGCTATGGCTCCCACTGTATCTGCCGCAATTCAGGCGGAAATACAGCGACTGTCGCAGCAGATTGTATCAGGCGTAATCGACATCCCCGAAGAGTACGACGGCCCCGAGTTTGAGCTGTAGCTCAAAGGCACAATGCAAATTCATCAGCTATCGGCTTGTGAGTTGGCCGCCGCCATTCGTAGCCACCAGCTCACGGCGACCGATGCGGTCAATGCCTGTCTTCAGCAGATTGACCAGCATAACGACCGGCTGAAGGCGCTGATCACGGTTTGCCGCGATCACGCCCTCAGCGCAGCTCAAGTCGCCGATCAAGCCATTGCTCAAGGGGAGCATATCGGCCAGCTTCACGGTATTCCCTTTACCGCCAAGGATCTGACGCCGACCGCTGGAGTACGCACTACCTTTGGCTCTGTTATCTACGCAGACCACATTCCTACTAAAGATGAACTCTGCATCGCTCGCCTGAAAGCGGCTGGGGCAATTCTCATTGGCAAAACCAACACGCCCGAATTTGGCTTGGGAGCCCACTGTACAAATGCGCTCTATGGCCCCACGGCAAATCCATTCAATGCTGACTATAGCTCCGGTGGCTCTAGCGGGGGGGCGGCTGTCGCAGTGGCAACAGGTATGTGCTTTCTAGCCCAGGGCACCGACATGGGCGGTTCTGTGCGAACGCCAGCCAGCTTTTGTAATGTGGTCGGTCTGCGGCCTGCGGCTGGGCGCATTCCTCGTCGCCGTAAAAAGCTCCTATGGGACTATCTTGAAACCGATGGTGTCTTAACCCGAACTGTAGAGGATGCCGCCCTCATGCTGTCGGTAGTGTCAGGCGAAGACTGGCGCGACCCACTTTCAGTCGGGCGTTCGGTTTGGCAGATGCATGATCTATCGGGCCAAAACTGTGAATCTCTGTTAGCGAGGCTACAGATAGGATTCAGCCCTGGCTTAGGGATTGCCGCTATTGATGCTGACGTTGCTCGGGCATTTGAGCAGGCGATCGCTCATCTTACGCCCCGATGTCGTACCGTTACTGCCGCTCACCCTGACTGTACAATGGCTCAATCGTCCTTTGAAATCTTGCGGGCTGCACTGCTCTGGCACAAAATGCAGTCTCTTTACCAGCAGCACCCCGATCAGCTTTCAGAAAGTGTGCGTTGGAATATAGAACAGGGACGAGGTACTTCCGCTGAAGCACTGCTGGCAGCCGAGGCAAAACGCGATCAGCTCTACCTCAACTTTCTTAACTTCTTCGAAAAATACGATGTACTAGCTACGGTCAGCGCTAGCATTCCGCCCTTTCCTCATCACCAGCTAGAGATTCTCGAAATCGACGGCATTCCTCAGCGGAATATTATTGACTACTTAACTATCACCTATACCGTTTCCTTAACAGGTTTGCCCGCTATCTCTATTCCTTGTGGCTGGTCATCCTCTGGGCTTCCTGTGGGCCTACAGCTTGTCGGAAAACCTGGGAGAGAGACAGATCTGCTGGTGATCGCTGCTGCCTTCAAAGCAGTCTTGCAGCATCGCTGATCAGTGGCGGCGGGGCGCTAGAAGAATTTAAGATACCGCTGCATCTCCCAATCTGAAATGTGGGCATGGTAAGACTCCCATTCTTCTTCTTTGAAGTCAACGTATGTATCAAACATCAACGAGCCCATAACCGCCTGGCTAAGCGGGTCAGCAGCAAAAGCACCTATGGCTTCTGAGAGCGTACGGGGCAGCAGTTTAATCCCTCTCTCTCGTAGTTCTGCTCGGGAATAGTCGTACATATTTTCAGTGTGCGGTTCGCCCGGATCAAGCTGAGATTGAATCCCTTCAAGTCCGGCTGCTCACACCATCGCTGCCCCAAGGTAAGGATTGGTCGAAATATCGGCGGCCCGGCACTCCACCCGCCCGCCCGCTAGCGGGATGCGCAGCGTGTTCGTGCGGTTGTTGTTGCCGTAGCAGATGTACGCTGAAGCCCAGGTGAACCCCGACATGCTGCCTTTGGGTACCAGGCA
Organism: Phormidesmis sp.; assembly: GCA_049646425.1. GTDB lineage: Bacteria > Cyanobacteriota > Cyanobacteriia > Phormidesmidales > Phormidesmidaceae > Phormidesmis. Next base: position 2,636 of record JBARVU010000577.1, read on the forward strand.
CTTGTAGCTGTTGACGGTAGGACAGGTCACCGCCACAATGGCAGGAGCATGACGCAAGACTCCCGCAATGAATTGGTAGCCCAGCGTCGATAGGCCACAGCCACGGGCATCGTCAGGGCTAGCAAATAGGTTTTCGCCCGTAGTGAGGTCGGCGAGCGACATATTGTAGTGAGCGCCGCTGCCGGTGCGGTCGGCAAAGGGTTTTGGCATGAAGGTGGCCAGGTGACCGTGGCGGCGAGCGATCTCTTTGACCATGAGCCGAAAGAAAGTTAGACGGTCGGCCATTTTTAACGCATCGCAGTAGGCAAAGTCGGTTTCAAACTGACCGTTGCCGTCTTCGCGGTCAAAGGAATAGACATCCCAGCCGAGCTAATTCATCGCCTCTACCAGTTCGCTTATCCAGGAATAGTTGTCGAGCATTCCTTGCAAGTCGTAGCAGGGCTTGGCTAAAGTATCGCTCACAGGCGTCAGGCCCTGCTCGCCCTTCTTCAGCACAAAAAACTCAGTCTCAATGCCCAAGTTGAAGCGGTATCCCATCTCTGCGGCTTGGGCTAACACATTTTTTAGAATCGTTCGGCAGCAAGCTTCAAGGGGCTCATCGCCAATGTAGAGGTCGCTAGCGAACCACACTATCTCCGGGTTCCATGGCAAGATAATGGCGCTATCGAGGTCGGGCATAGCAGCGACTTCCTGGTCGTTTATAGCCTGTGGTACGCCGTCTAGGGCAGCTCCTGTAAACAGCTCTGAACCTGCCATCATCTGATTTAGGTGAGCTAGGGGAACAACTTTGGCTTTGCACATTCCGTGAATATCGGCAAAGCTGGCCAAAGCGTACTTTACGCCCTGAGATTCTAGAGAGTCTCTGAGGAATTGAAGGTCGGGCGAACGAGAGTCAGGCATTTTTGAGTATGCAGTAAGGGGGTATCGGTTAGCGACGCTTAGCAGCCATCGACGGCCTAGCCTGTGATCTCACCAATAAGTGGCTATTCCCGACGTTAACCGCTAGGCGGTACAACGCGAGAGTAGTCACGCTGGGACAAAGGTGGTCTCGGTTAGCGCATCTGCTTCAATACCCAATAAAATCGCTAGAGTATCATCGCCAAATCCGATTAGCGCGTTCTGTTCAGCTTGGCTCACTGATAACTGACCGAAACTCAGCGTGCCAAATAGACCAATTAAGTCAGTGCCGACCTCAAAGTCAGTAATTGTATCCGTGCCGTCCCTAAAGGTCAAGACAAAGGTATCGCTACCGCTGCCGCCAGAATTATCGTCACCCGTTAAGACATCATTGCCGCCGCCTCAGATAATATTATCGCCATCGTCACCCCAAATGAAGTCGTCACCCGAATCGCCGTAGAGTGAATCATTACCGGATTTACCACCGATGCGATCGCTCCCGTTACCGCCATAGATAATGTCATCGCCGCCAGCTGCTCCACCAGGGCTGCGGCTGTTGCGGTCGCCCCGTAGTACATCGTCACCGTCCTCACCAAACAGCATGTCATCCCCTTGACCACCCGCAACAGTGTCATCGCCGCTCAGCGCATGAATGGGCTTTAAGCGGTTCCAGAGAGCGTAGGCGCTGACGCAGTCGGCCTGACAGACTATCACTAATATTGATCTATCTCGTACTGCGAGTATTACCTGAAATTGATCGAAAATGAACCATGCCACTTTTGTTTAGACCGGACGTAGCCTATGCAAAGATATGGATAAATAGTGATGAAAATACTTATTCGTCAGGAAGGTTTGGTAGGGTAGCAAACATCTGCCTATAAGCACGTCCTAAAGACCCTGGCAAGCTGTGATCCAGTCTATCCCCGGAGCTTCTTCCATGCGCCGCCCCCGTTTCAGGATTCGTATCCGCCGTGCATTTTTATTGCTGTGTGCCTGTTCCTTACTGATTACGGTTTGGTTGGGGGAGTTCTCTGGGAGGTCTTATGCAACCGCCCAATCAATGGATGTACAACAGCTTGTACAAACCGGTGTCGAACGTTACCAGACGGGCAACTTTTTAGCAGCAGTCGAGCCTTGGCTAGCAGCTTACGCTGTATACGAAGCTACTAGAGATACCTCTGCTATGGCAGTGGTCAGCGAGAATTTAGCACGGGCTTACCAGGAATTAGGACAAACTTCTACAGAGCTTGCCTATTGGGAGCAGGCAATTGCCTCTATAAAAGCTTTAAATGACTATCCTAAGCTGGGACGGTTGCTTACTGAACAAGCGCAAGCCTATAGTCGGTTAGGTCAACACAGAAGGGCGATCACAATCCTATGCGGTGCGCTGATGGGTGGTGAAATGGACGCTTGTCAATCTGGTAGTGCCTTGCAAATTGCTCAAACCGCCGAAGACAACGTTGGACAAGTCGCGGCATTAGGCAGTTTAGGGGAAGCTTATCGGTTAAGTGGCGATTCTGTAACAGCACTCAAGGTTTTAAAGCAAGGACTCGACATTAGCCGCGAATTGACAGATGTAGCGTTAGAGAGCGCTTTGCTCAATAGCTTAGGTAACACATCGGTGAGATTGGCTGAAGTCAGCTATCGCCGCGCGCGCGAGGCAAAAAAGCGAGGAGACAGTGATGCTATTGCTTTGAAGGCGAAGGCCGACGAACATAATGCTGAGGGCATCAACAGCTTAAGCGCCAGCTATCAGCTGGCGCTTAAGCAAACGTCTGCCGCAGCCCAACTACGATCACTTCTTAGCCTTATTCCTGCTTACGAACGAGCTGAAGATCTAGCGGCTGCTCAGCAGCACTGGCAACTTGCCTATTCCGCGCTTAACCAGCTGCCCGACTCTCAAGTTAAAGCCTTTGCTGCCATCAAGCTTGCCAATTTTTTAGAGCCGCTAGCACTTAGGGAGACACTCCTCAGCTTGAATGCCACTGTTCCAACTGAAGCGGTAGAGTTGCAGGCGACAGAGCTACTCAGCCAAGCGCAAAAGATCGGCGAAGCAATTGAAAATCCTCGCGTTGTTTCTTTTGCATTGGGAGGACTGGGTAACTTAGATGAGCGTTCAGGGCGCTACGCAAGCGCTTTGGAGAAAACGCAACGTGCCCGACTAGCGGCCAACCGATCCTTAGCAGCACAAGACAGCCTATACCTATGGGCATGGCAAGCAGGCCGAATCTTGAAAGCTCAAGGCAATTTAGCCGACGCAGAGCAAGCCTACCGCCAAGCAATTGGGATATTAGAGCAAATTCGGAGCGATATCCTCAATACTAGCCAAGACTTACAGTTTGACTTTCGCGATACGGTAGAGCCCATCTACCGTCAGTATGCGGAGCTGAACCTGAAAGCAGTGCCGCCTGAAGTTATTCTTAAGAAAGGCGAGCCTGCTTTCAAAGAGCTAGATACAACGCTGGTGACTTTGGATTCACTGAAGGTAGCAGAGCTGCAAAGTTACTTCGCGAATGACTGTGTGATTGTGCCGGTAGATACTCGCATAGATGATGTCGACAATATTGAAGCGACAGCAGTGCTGAGTACAGCTATTCTGGATTCAGATGTCCCTTTGTCTCGCAAACAAAGCGATCCTGCCAAACAGCTTGCTGTCATTATGAGCTTGCCTGACGGGAGTAAAAAGGTGGCTCAAACGCCAGTTACTCTGCAGCAGATTGAGTCTGTGATTAAGGAGTTTAGAAACACTTTAGAAGCAGGGGGAAGTCAGTACATCAGCGAATATGAATTTGCACCTTCTCAGCAACTTTATGACTGGCTGATCAAACCTTTTGAACGAGACTTGACTAATGTAAAAACGCTGGTTTTTGTGAACGATGGGTTGCTTCGCAGTGTGCCGATGGCAGCGCTGTACGACGGACAACAGTATTTGATTGAGAAGTTTGCAGTGGCGACGACGCCTAGTCTAACGCTGACCGATCCGCAGAGAATTCCTCGACCAACGGCGCTTAGCGCTCTACTCATGGGGGTAAGCGATAGACCAGATGTAGAGGGGCGTCCCTTTAACGAATTGCCTGCGGTAAAACAAGAGCTAAGTGCTGTTTCGGAAAAGCTACCTGATAGTGAAGTGTTGTTGAATGAGGCTTTTTCGATATCTGCTTTGAGAACCGCCTTAGCGGAAAAAGACTATCGCATTTTACATATGGCAACCCATGGCACATTTGGGTTTGACCCAGCAGAGAACTACATTGTGGCTGGCGCGAAGCGAGAGGACGAAGCCAATCAGTTTAATGAAACGCTGACAATTAGCGAATTAGATAATTTGATTCGCAGCGTGAGCGATCCGACTCGTGAACCCATTGAGCTGCTGACGCTGACAGCCTGTGAGACGGCTATCGGTGACAATCGCTCTACGCTAGGATTGGCGGGTGTAGCGATCCGAGCAGGTGTAAGGAGTGCGATCGCCACTCTGTGGTCCGTTAGCGACGACTCCTCAGCTGACCTGATTTCGCAGTTTTACGCCAACCTGCAAACGTCAGATATGCCTCAGCAACTAACGAAGGCAGAGGCGCTAAGAGCAGCCCAAATCTCGATGATTCGCTCAGACGACTTTGTTGATACGCACCCCTATCGCTGGGCTCCTTTTATTCTGATTGGCAACTGGCTGTAGGTTTCCACAGCCAGCCATGATTGACTACTAATCGGCAATTTCAGCGATCTTGGTAAGGTCTTTGCTGAGCTGTTCGTCGTCTGCCTCTATTGCAGCGAGATCTGTTAGCAGGCGCTGACGGACTGCGATTGACTGGGGATCGGTGGATCGGGCGACCTGGGTGATCGCATCGTACCAAATGCCTGCTTCGCCGTAGGCTAGGGCGCTCTCGTCCTCTGTAGTTGCGGCAGCTAGAGATTGCTGTAGGCTAGCAGAGGGTGTAATAACTTCAAAGGAGCGTTCTTGAGCGATCGCTCGCGAGAGATAGTTCTCATCGCAGACCACCACGACCTGCCAGCGATACTCTATATCAGGCGATAGGGGTGCTTCCTCCGCAGGTAGCTGATACTGCATAAACCCTTCGGTATAGCTAAATTCGGTACTGTAGATAAAGGTAGGTACTCCTTGCGCATCGGATGCTAACAGCCGAAACTGAACCGGATAAGTGGTCTCTGATGGAGGCAAGTACCAAACAAATTCGGGACGGGTTGAGGTAGTCAGACCGACCGTTTCACTCGGGCCAAGAATGGTGAAGGCGGTTTCTGAATCGCCGACGCAGCTACCCTGCCTTGTGCCAGTTGTGGTGCGATTGCCCCTCCGTCGCGGGTTGCTGGGGGGAATGAAGGCTCTAGTGGTAGATGCGACGAGATTTTCAGTGGGCGAATCTTCTGTGGGAGTAACCTGAGCATGTGCAGGTTGGCTAGCGATTGCAGCAACCAGGAGGGCAAGGCCCAGCCCAGCCGCAGAGGTTGTTTTTAGTCGAATGAAAGTTAATTTAAGCTTGGTCATGATAGGGGCTCTCAACACTTTGCTTGTTCTATTCTTACGGCATTAGTGAGGAAGCGGGATACAGATTTCTGCAAGCTTTAAAGAAATCTGTCAAGGCAGTACAAAAGACTTTATACTCACTTGCGCCATCGTTGCCAAGGTGATAGCCGGATGGGCCAGCGTAGCTCGCAGCAAACGCCTTGGGGCTTTAGGAATGTGCGAGTAAACCTGCCGCCGAGCTGGCGGGCTAGCCGCTTGGCTTGTTTGGTGCCATCGCCCTCGTGAACCTTCTGGTAGGGGCTGGAGCGACCTGAGCCGTTGTCTATTACTTTGATGATGTTGTGTTCACCGATGCTTTGGCTGGTCAAAGTGATGCGGGTCGTGCCCTCTGCGTATTTGTAGATATTGATGAGGGCTTCTTCTAAAAATCTGCTAACAGATTGCTTTTCTCTGAGGGTAAGACGGCTATCGTCTAACGGGTCGAGTTTTCTAATTTTTTGGATGGGTTCAAAGCAGTCGTGATAGCGCTCCAAGGTACTGATATAGGTTTCATAGAGCAGACTGTGTAAGGGCTTTTTGAGATCTACGCTCTGCCCAGCTATCATTGCAAGCTGTTCGCTGGAGGAGCGGATTTCGGTTTTTAGGGTTTTGCGAATACCGCGCAGCTCTCGGTTGAGGGCTTCGAGCTGCGATCGCATATCCGCTGGAGCCGATTCTTTCTGGGGCCAAGCCCTAAGCATGGCGGCAATCGTTTGTAGCGAGCCGTTGTGAATGGCAGTGTAGGCGTGGTCAATGAGTTTCTCTTGTTCGTCAATTCGCAGCTGTAGCTGTCGCTGCGCCTGATAAAACGGATAGAGGGCGACTGCATTGAGTAAGAAAGCAACAAGCGTTGGCACTAGCGGCAGCCACAGACTGGCTAGCAAAATCAGGTAGCTCAGCAGCAGTGCACCGAGGCTTATCCCCATCACGAACAGCCAGTGAATAGCTGGTTTTCGCTGCCAATGAGCTAAGGCTATACCCAGCAAGCCAGCGCTGAAGATCACCAGATACTCCAGTCCATCGGGGAGTGTTTTGAGGAAGGCACGATCATCGCGGACGGCGCTGAGAATTTGGCTGAGGGCGTGGGCTTGGACGACGATGCCGGGGATGAGGCTGGGGCTATGGGTAGCGATCGCACCCGAACTCACAAAGTCTTTCACCGACTCTGCGGTATAGCCAATTAAGAGAGCACGCCCTTGCAGCAGCTCAGGCGAAACCTGCCCGGACATCACGTCTGAATAAGAAACCTGGGCAAACGGGGTTGGGCCTGCTCGAAAGTTGATCAGAGTTTGATTGCCGCCATTATCCGTGCGGACATAGCCGCCGGTATTTGATTGAAAGCGAGGGATTTCTGTCGTGCCAAACCGCATGGTTTCGGGGTCTTGAATTCCATTTTCAAGCGTCAGACCGTCTGCGGCTAGGTAAGTTTCTGCTAGGCGTAGCGTTAGCGAAAATCGATAGATGCCTTCTGCATCGGCTTCTGCTAGCTGGCTGCGGCGGAGAAAGCCATCTGTATCCAGGCTGGCATCGGAGAATCCCACCTGGGTCTCGCTTAGCATCGGCGGTGGCGGTACGGGCGGATCACTGATCTTGTCGATGGCGATCACGTTATCGGCGGTTTGTAGGGTAGCGGCCAACGTTTCGTAGCCTTCCCCAACGGGCCGATCTCGAAAGATGTCAATGCCGATCACTCTAGGCTGATAGGCTTGCAGGGTAGTGACCAGTTCTGCCAGTGCTTCGTCTGAGATAGGATGGCCAAGCGCTGTTTGAATGTCTTGTTCGGTAATGGCGACAATCGTGATTCGAGAGTCGGTTTCTTCGGCGGGTCGCCCTCTGAGCGCTACGTCTAGGGCTTTCCACTCTAGGGGCTGAAGTGCGCCGAGTAGCCTTGTGAGGATGACGAATCCGGTGATAGAAAGGCCGGGTAAGAGACCTGCTCGCCAGTTTCGTTGCCAGAGTTTCATGAGAGATATCAGGTGAGCGTTGACTAGTCGAGCAGACCAGAAAGCCTGGCTTTGTTGTAGGTTTGAATGCGGATGTTGATGCCTTCGTCAGGGTAGACTTCAAGGGCGTCTTGGGTGCGTGTCCAGTAGTGGCGAACGGTGCGTTCGGAGACGTTCATGTTCTGGGCGATCGCTTTATCTGTTAACCCCTGGACAAAGGCGTACTGAAGCATCTCTAACCATTCTGGCTTGATCTCCAGCCCGACGCGCATTTCAGGCGGCGTATAGAGCAGCCCCTTTAAGGCCCAGTCGACTTTGATCAGCATCTCACGGCTAGATAGGCTTTTGTCAGCGATGGTGAAGCCTGCGCGGTGGGCTTCTATCGTGGGCTTTAGGCGGATGAGCGACCTGGCATGAGCGCTTTGAATCACAAAGTTGAGATTGGCATAGCTAGCCAGTAAGGCTTGTAATAGCTGTAAGCCATCCTCTATCTTTGGGGTTTCGCCGGGTGCAGCAGGAATCGATAAGTCCGTTACCACTAGCTCGGGCTTGACATTTTCAATTAAGGGCTGGACTTTATCAGCGGTGGTGGCGGTGATGATTTTGGCGTCTGGATACTGGCTTTGTAGTACACTACAGGTGCCTTCCAGAACGGATTCATGGTCATCGACGACGACAAATGTTGAGGTCATTTTAGGTAGCTGTTTCCTGAGTAGTTTCTTGATGAGGGTGCTTTTATAGGGTGCGCCAGTGAAGCCGACTGGTCAGTGAAGACGCTTTCTGACTAATTTCTAATCGACCGGCGGCTAAACTATGGAATATTTCCTTAAGATGCTGAATCTCTGCAAGTTCTGAAATGTTTGGTGTTGTTTTGTCGGGATTATTGTGTAATTGCAGGATAAGTGCACTGCATGTGTCTTCTCGGCTCAGCGCTATGTTTAGCTGTGATGCGCTATGACCAGGGGGAATAAGTAGGGGTAAAAGACTGACGACGACAGAAAGAATAATCTGGTTTTGGTGAGGTGGGCTTTGGGGCCAGTCAGGAGGGAAGCTGAACTGAATATCTGTGATTGAGGAACGCTGCGCGGAGGAGTGGGGTTGCTCGTGCTGCCAGTTTTCAATGGCGAATCGGAGGGCGAGCGGAAGGCTATCGACCAGGAAGGGCGGTGAGAGCTGATCGCTGAGGCTTTCTAATGATTGATAGAAGGTTTGAAACCTTTCTAGCCAGCGGGTCTGCTCGGGCATAGAGGCAGTATCTGGGCTGACAGAAGTACTAGTATCTGAGCTGGCAGTATGAACAGCCGCGCTTTCTAAGTAGCGTCTGAAGGCAAAGGTTTGCTGGAGCAATCCATCGCGAATAGACTCTGCATTGTGATGGGCTTGTAAAGTTTGCTGACGGTGCCACCATTGCCATGCCTGCTGTTGGCGCAGCCATTTTCGTTGTGACTTATACAGTGTGGCTGCCCACCCGAGAGTAATCAGTATCATGACCTCAATTAGTAAATTATCCATTGGGGTCTTACCACGCTGAGCGCTGACGTTTTGCGCCTGACGTAGGCTAGCAGACCTGCATACAGGTTAGCGGTGTGGTCAGGTCTGCGGCTGTCAGGTTGCTTCCAAGCTTATCGCTGCTACCGGTCACCGCTATTGCAGAAAAGCGCAATGTTGGGCCTGGGATATTGAGCCTGGGGGCTGCGCATACGTTCCGCTTACGTAGGTAACGTTTGTGTAAATTGTGACGACTGACTATCTGACGTATCAAAAAGTCATGGTAGATTCCTACCACTATCGAATGATTTATCTCTTAGTACCCAAACAGTTATGCGTAGCCCCCGCTTTCTTTTGACCTGTTTGTTGAGCAGCTTTGCCGCGCTATTGGGTGCACCAGCGATCGCTCAAATCACCCCCGATCAAACCCTGGGTACTGAAGAATCAATTGTGACACCCAATGTTGAAGTGAGGGGTGGGCTAACTGATTTGGTAGAAGGCGGCGCAGCGCGAGGGCCAAACCTATTCCACAGCTTTAGCGACTTCAATGTATTGGACTCGCAGCGGGTTTATTTTGCCAACCCACAGGGAGTTGAGTCTATCTTGAGTCGAGTTACGGGCAGTAACCTTTCAAATATTTTTGGTACGCTTGGGGTTGACGGGACTGCTGACCTGTTCTTGCTAAACCCAAATGGCATTGTCTTTGGAGAGATGGCAAATCTTGATGTTGAGGGCTCTTTTTACGTTACAACAGGGGATGCGATTGAGTTAGGTGATGAGGTGTTTAGCGCAAGGGAGCCTGAAGGTAGCCGCTTGTTGAGGGTGAGTCCAAGCGTTTTACTTGAGAGCTATTTAACAGCTAATTCTGGTGATATTGAGAATCAAGGTCAGCTTGCTGCGTCAGGTAATATAACAATAGCAGCGAATGGTTTGAACTTGCAGAGACAGGTGATAGCGGGAGGAGATTTGACGTTGCTATCGCTGGGCGAGGTACAGATTCGAGATACTGTCGAGACTCCATTTGTTGGGTTTGCGGGAGGTAACTTGTTGGTTCAGGGAAACCAGCAGGTGGATATTGTGGCGCTAAGCCATGCGGACAGCGGGCTGTATTCGTATGGGGATATGGTACTGAGATCGGCTAATCCTGTGGGTGGTGATGCGCATTACTGGAGTGGAGGCAGCTTCCGTGTTGAGACACTAGATAATAGAGCAGGTAACCTACGCAGTCCTATCGACCCTATTATCCGATCTTTTGGAAACGTTGTTATTGGTGAATACGAAGGGTCTTCACTCCATATTCTGGCAGGTGGATCGGTAAATATTGGTACTGCTGAGATAGATGCGCCCGATGAAGGGAACATAGGTATAGATTTCTTACAAGAAACTGTAATACTATCGGATGGAACGATTCTAAAAGTAGACGGCAGAGCCCAACCTACCCTCGACATTAGGGCAGGAGTGATGCCAGAAGTTATAGGTCCGCCCCCTCTTACATTTCAAACAGGGTTTGACTCTCAAGATTCCTTCGATGGCCAAGGTTTATTTGAAACGGAAATACCTACTAGTGCTGATATTACTATTAGTGATGGATACATCGATGCAGAGAACGGGTTGATGCTATTAACTAATCGGTATCAGCCAAATCCTAATATTCAAGGAGGCAGTATTTCTGTCGAAGGAGAAGGCATCTATGGCGATGGTCTCGATGCTCGCGGATTTGATAGACAGGGCGGCGCTATTTATTTAGATTCACGCCAGGACATTGAAGTAGTCAACAACTTTATCAGTACGAGCGGTTCAGATGAAGTAGGCGATATTGTGATGCTAGCAAAAGATACCGTTAGGCTGAATGAAGCTAGGTTAGGTACCTCTTTGCTTGGAACTGGTGAAGGAGGGGAAATTAGAATAAATGCCGCTAACGGAGTTTTACTCGATAGGTCTCGAATAAGCTCTGATATATTTGAAGGAGAAGGTATAGCAGGTGCAGTCAGTATAGATACCAGCAGCCTAGTTCTATTAAATGGATCAAGTGTGGGTTCTAGCATCTTTGAAGAAGGAAAAGGTACAGCAGGTGCAATCAGCATAGATGCCAGCAACCTAGTTCTGTTAAATGGATCAAGTGTGGATTCTGACATATCTGAAGAAGGTATAGCAGGCACAATCAGTATTGAGGTCGATAATCTGTCTGTTGTTAATTCACAAATTATCTCTTCTGTCTTTGGAGAAGGGGCAGCCGGAAATATTAACGTCGATGCTACCAACGTTGCTTTAATCGGTGAGATTTCAGACTCTAATAGGAATGTAACTTCTCCGGGCGGTATTTTATCTCAAGTTGAGCGGGACGGCGGACGAGGGCAGAGTGGAAGTATAGCTATCAATACTGAAACACTAACTGTTCGTGACGGTAGTAAAGTCCAAGTTGCTAACTTCGGTGAGGGCAATGCTGGAACTTTGCTCATCAGCGCTCGCGACATTGATGTTTTCGATAGCGAAGATGCAAACAACTTTTTCTCCACAGGTATCTTTGCAGGACTTGCGCTCGATCCAAGATCGGAAACGTCTCCGGATGGGGATGGAGGTAGCCTTGTTATCGATGCTGAGCGCCTAAGTCTACGTAACGGAGCAGATATATCAGCAGATAATAGAGGTATAGGA
>JBARVU010000578.1:0-8140 GCA_049646425.1 Phormidesmis sp.
TGCGATACATGCCGTCTTAAGTGCAAGGGTTTTGACCATTCTTTACCTTTTTCCTTGCACTTTTCAACCCCTAGACAGCCCAAATCCTCTGAAACCACTACACTCTATACTTTTTCAGCAAGCCCTACATATTTTTAGAGAACCGACCTCAAGTGGCTACAGCAGTCACCTCATCCTCTCCCTACCAAATCAGATTGCGCCTTTGGCATTTCCTGACCTAAGCTTGAGCCTCTCCTCCATTTTTCCACCGACTCCTTGAGCCGTCAGGCGAACGACTCTGCAAAGCGTCAATACCAGTCCTCAAGCATCAAGCCTTCCACTTTGGATTCGCGCGTGCTGTGAGTGACTAACGTCGCCTGTGAAGCCATGGCTATTCCTGCAATTAGTGTGTCAAAGGGGCCGATTGGCTGACCTCTTTGTTCTAATTGAGCACGGATTCTAGCAGCACAGATAGCCGCATTTTGATCCAGAGGTAAAATAAGAGACTTAGCAACAAACGCTTGTAGTAAAGTTGCTCGCCTGCCAGAATTTCGAGATTTCACAAGATTAATGTGCAGCTCAAACAAGACCACCGTCGGCAGGGCAATACTGTTGGGGGGAACCCTGCTCATGCAAGCCGTTACTCTTCCCATTCCTTTGAAATAGTAGATAAGCGTATTCGCATCGAGAGCGTAAGTCAAAACGGTTCTCTAGGCACATCCTCACCCATGCCTTCTCTGATTTCCTCAACCAGTGGGAAATCAGGCCAGATCCCGGAATACGCTTGGACGAATGCCTGCCACTTAGCCTGTTCATCAAGACGATTAATAGATATATCTGAGTTGTCTACATCTAAGTCATCTGACGAAGATTGATCGCTCTGTCTATCAAGTGCATCCACAAACTCCAGGGTCGTCTCCAGCTCAGAAACCGGCAAGCGCTGTAGCTTGATCAAAATCTTTTCAATTAACGCCTCCATTGAGCATTCTCCTTGAAGCTTCTGTACAGAATCTACGCAAATTACAGGTGTCTAAGGTCGCCCCTCTTTCTAAAGACAGCATAGCCCATATTTATTGATAGCCTTACTTGTTTGTAAACTGCGAAAAGCTTAGCTCGTTCACCTTGTTCCAGCTTTGTACAGAGTCGCGGAACTGCTTCCAACCTTCGTAAACCTCCTTAAAGGTGCCGTCTTTGCCTGCGTTGTCTTCTAAAAAGTCAGTAGAGGCCGCCGCCGCCGCAGTGAGAATTTCGTCGCTGTAGGGCGTTAGCTCAGTGCCTTTTTCCACCAGGCTCTGGAGCGCTGCGCCATTGAGCGCGTCGTACTTGGCCAGCATGTTGATATTGGCCTCGTAAGTCGCTGTTTTGAAGATCTCTTGATACTCTTCTGGCAGCGTGTTCCAGGCGTCTAAATTCACAGTCGCATCGAGCGTTGCCCCTGGCTCCCACCAACCGGGATAATAGTAGTACTGAGCCGCCTCGTGCAGCCCGAGCTTTTCATCGTCATAGGGGCCAACGAACTCCGCCGCATCGATGGCGCCACGGTCTAGCGCTAGGAAGATCTCGCCGCCGGGCAGCACCTGCACATTCACCCCGAGCTGAGTCATCACCTCACCGCCTAAACCTGGAATGCGCATCTTCAAACCTTTGAGGTCGCTGGTAGACTGAATCTGGTTCTTAAACCAGCCGCCCATCTGCACACCGGTATTGCCTGCCGGGAAGCCGATCACGCCGAAGTCTGCATACAGCCTGTTCATCGTATCTAGGCCGCCGCCATGGTAATACCAGGCATTTTGCTGCTGGGCGTTGAGGCCAAAGGGAACGGTGGTACCAAAGGCCAGGGCCGGATTCTTACCCACATAGTAGTAGGCGGCGCTGTGGCCACATTCGACGGTGCCTTCCTGTACCGCGTCGAGGACTTGCAGTCCCGGCACGATTTCGCCAGCGGCGTAGGGATCAATGGTAAAGCGGCCATTGGTGAGGGCAGAGATGCGATCGCACACCGTCTGCGCTCCGCCATAAATGGTGTCTAGTGACTGCGGCCAGCTCGTTGCCATGCGCCACCGCACCTGAGGTAAGTCGCCGCTCGCGGTGCCTGCGCCTTGCTGAGTACAGGCAGACACAGCGCTGGTGCTGGCTGCGATCACCCCATATCCCAAAATTCGTCTACGTTTCATCAGCTCAGACCGTTAAGATCGCGTATTGTCTGATACTTTTCAAACAACCTCTTCATTAAATCATTCAGTGCAAAAGCATAGCCTTCCTCTTTACAGTCAGTAATGGCCTGCACACTATCTTTGGAGCAAGAGGTGATAGAATTTAGCTGAGATTGGCGCTGCATTCTGTGCAAAGTGCCGAGACTCGCAAAAGCCAAGGACATGTAGCTCAGTTGGATAGAGCATCAGATTCCGGTTCTGAGGGTCGGGGGTTCGAATCCCTCCATGTTCGTCAAAAAATCGCCTATAGCAGATCTATGAAAGCTCTATAAAAGTGGGCCATTCATATCGTCATCTTTGTTGCGCACCCCTTGCACGATGCGCGATAGCTCGTTCTTTTCATTCGTGATGACTCGCCTTGGCGAACCGCTGATAATGCCTTCAAGATTGCGGAAGGACTCTTGGATTTGCGGGCCACCAGCGTTGATGGTGTACTCCCGAATTGCCTTGTCATGCCAGGAGCCGCGCATCTTAAAAACATTGATCGCCCGTGACATTTCGCCGCGAATCTCCACGTATTGCAGCATCAAAATCGTATCTGTGATCGTCGAAATGTGAGAGTCTGTGATGGAATTAGAGCCCATAAACTGCTCAGTGGTATTCGTAAAGAAGCCAGTAATTTCTTCCTGCTTAGCGAATCCCGTCACCCCAATCACAAACTGCCTGAAAGCATTATTGCTCACCCCTCGATCCAGCGCTGAGAGCGAATCTATAGCAATTCGCGAAGGCTTGAATTCTGCAATTTGTGACTTAATAATTTGCAAATGATCTTCCAGTCCAGCTGACTCTGGATAGGCGCAAATGATCTTGAGCAGTCCCTGATGCTCTAGCGCCTCAAAATCAATCCCCCAGGAAGCAGCATTTCGCGATAGCTGTGACCTCGACTCCTCGTAGGCAAATAGGATCGAGCGCTCGCCATTCTCACAGGCATTCGCCAAAAAATTACTGACTAGCAGGGTTTTGCCGGTACCGGTGGCCCCTGTGGCCAAAATACTCGAATCTTTGAAAAAGCCGCCGCCACACATCTTGTCTAGCGTTTCTACCCCTGAAGACACCCGCACATTCGAAGATCGCTGAGTCAACCGCATCGCCCCCAGCGGAAAAATACTGACGCCGTCATCAGTAATCGTGAAGGGATACTCGCCCTTCATATGGGTAGTCCCCCGCAGCTTCAAAATTTCTAGCGTGCGTCGCCGTCGCTCACCTTCCAAGGCATTACGCACAATCACCACATTGTCTGAGACAAATTCTTCTACGCCAAAGCGAGCCACTGGCCCATATTCATCTACCCGCTCGGTGGTCATTAGCGTCGTCGCACCCATCTGCTTGAGCCGAGCGAGCAGGCGAAAAATCTCCCGTCTTACCACTTCTGCCGCATCGTACTGATGGAAAATCGCCGTCACCGAATCAATCGAGACGCGCTTGGCTTTGTATTTACGAATGGCGTACTGGATCCGCTCAATTAGCGCTGACAAATCGAAGCTGCCGACAACCTCTTGCCCTTCCGGGTCGGGACAGGCATCTAAAATAAACAGCTTGCCGCCGTCGATCAGCGCCTGCAAGTCCCAGCCAAAGCTATAGGCGTTAGTAATGATGTCAGCCGGCGATTCTTCAAAGGTAACAAACACCCCCGGTTCATCAAAGTAGGTCATCCCATGGTACAAAAACTGTACGGCCAGTAGAGTTTTGCCGGTACCCGAAGTCCCGCTCACCAGCGTCGAACGCCCTACGGGCAAGCCTCCGTGACTGATATCGTCGAAGCCTTCAATCATGGTGCGGATTTTTTGCACACCCTTGGAACGGGTCAGTGCTTGATGGTCGGCTGACGGTGGTTTCATAACTGTTTTCTTAAACGATTAGACCTGGGGAAAAATACGAAAGTCAGTGACTAGCGCCACCTAGCTAGCTACAACCGCCCATCTTCTCGTAGTTCATCATAAAGAAGATCGAGCCCAATCAGAACCCTTTCTCGGTCTGAGAGATCTCCGATAATCTTTCGCACCGGCGGCGGCAGTATCTTGGTTAGGGTAGGTGTTGCGAGTATCTTATCTTCCTCTGCTAGCTGGGGATTTTTGAGGACGTCGATCACTTTCAAGGCGTATATTCCCTGAAATTCCTCAGCTAAGATGGTGTTGAGCATCTTGAGTGCTTTAGCAGAGCTCGGCGTGTTTCCGGCTACGTATAGCTTCAAAATGTAGGTCTTTTGAGAGGCGCTCATAGTTGTTGCTGAGGATAAAGTGCTGGACTCGGAGGCTAGTACCTCTTTAAACAGATCAGCGCTGACTACTCAGTTACCAGTCAGCAAGGATGACCGTTTCAGAGATGGGTAACACAGGCTACATCTCTCTGGGCAACGAACGGCGGTACATTTCGCAGAGATGGGCAACGACATCGATCAGCGTTAGACGATAATCTGCCAAAATTTCTTCGTTACGGCCTTCCAGCTGCAGTTGCTTAGAAAAGTCGTCTATCAGCTCCATATGAATTTCAACGATTTTAGGGACTGACATGTCGGCAAAAAACGCGACGTTCACAAAGTCATCGATTCTTTGGTTGATCGTATTGTCATTGGCAAAATAGTTTAAGATGATGTGCCGATAATCTTCACGGAGCTTGTCCAAGAACCCCTCTCGTTCAGAGACGCTCATGTTCCGCAAAAAGTTACGCTGATTGCGCCTGTAGTAGACGCCGACATATCCTAACCGCTCCCGGAGTTTTTCGCTCAGGCGCTCCTGCTGCAAGCTTAATAGGAATAGGCGCTTGTCGCGATCACTCGCACTTTCCTCAACCGGCTTGACCTTGATCTCGGCAGGCAAGCGCAGATAGCGCTCTACAGCCTGACGAACTGCGGCGTCGATACCTTCTAAGTCGTTGACAGCCAAGGCGATAACGGCTTCATGATACGCCTCAGCGGCAGGCTCACAGGAACCGACGATCAGAGTCGGCAGCAAGATGTCGCGCTGCTTTAGATCGTTCAGAGCGTGAAAGACCGTATCTGAGGACTGAACCACCAGACAGTCGATGCGATGACGGTTGCTGATCACCCAGCCCGTAAAATCTGACTCCGTCTGGCTCCAGCTCACCGCAAAACTTTTCTGAGAAAGCAGCCGACGCAAAGGATCGGCCAAAGACTCAGAGGGAACAAACACGCCAATGAGAAACTGTGCAGACAAAGGGGTTTCTTAAACTACTGCGAGTGTTAAGCTAAAACCCTACAGTTCAGGCAGGGGTTCACAATATTAAAAGTAATGCGAGGCAGGCTGACTGTGACAGACCAATCTGCACTTCTGACAAGCCGATCTAACAGGCGGTTAGTTTAGCGACTCTCCCTTCAAAAACCGTGACTTTTCTAAGCATTGCTTGTCATATCTTATTGCTACTTCATCTATTACTCATAACTATATCCTCTTCCCATGCCCAGCCGTCAGCAATTTTTGAGTGCCTGCTTAGGGGTCTGCCTGTGTTTAGCAGGACTATTCTGGCTGACCTGGCCTAGCAGCGCCCTCGCTCAGACAGTGCCCAGCCTTATCCCGAGCGCTGTAGAACCGTCCGAGGCATCCTTTGAACTCAACTGCGCAGGCTGTCACGCCCGTGGGGGCAATATTGTTCGCCGAGGAAAAAATCTGAAGCAAAAGACGCTGGTGCGCAATGGTTATGGAGAAGTCCCGGCGATCGCTCAAATCATCACCCAGGGCAAAGGCGCAATGCCTGCCTATGCAGACCGGCTAACAGCTGAGGAGATTGAGGCGATCGCTCGCTACGTTCTACAGCAGGCCGAATCCGGCTGGTAAAAATCCCTTGACCCTACGCGCTAAAGTACTTCGCCGCCGGGTGATACGTCACAATCGCCGTGGTCGACTGCTCAGGGTAAAGCTGCTCGCTCTCATCCATATGCATGCCAATCTGACCTACGTTTAATAGATCGAGCTGCTTCACCTGATCCTGCATATTCGGGCAGGCCGGGTAGCCAAAGCTATAGCGCGATCCCTGATAGCGCTGCGCCAGAATGTTGCGAATGCCCTCCGGCTCCTGATCGCCGTAGCCCAGCTCACAGCGAATTTTCATGTGTATCCACTCGGCTAAAGCCTCGGCCATTTGCACTGCCAAGCCGTGATAGTACAAATAGTCAGTGTAATTATCTTCAGCAAATAGCTTGGCCGCAAATTCGGTCGCAACATCGCCTACCGTTACCGCCTGCATCGGAAAAACGTCATACTCACCAGGTTTGGCCCGATCCTTTGGCAAAAAGAAGTCAGCAATACAAAGCCGCCGCATGGAGCGCTGACGGGGAAATTCAAACGAAGTCACCGGTTCACTGGGCTCGCCCTTCTGCGCCGCCTGCCAGTCGTATACATAGAGCGTGTTGCCTTCTGCCAAGCAAGGAAAATAGCCGTATACCAGCTTTGGCGCCAGCAGCTTTTCATTCACAACTCGCTGCTTCCAGTGCGCTAAAACCGGCTCTACTTTGTCTGCAAGGAAAGCGTCGTACTCCTCGCGCGACTGACCTTTCGGCTTGCGAAACTGCCACTGCCCAGCGACCAGCGCCTGCATGTCCAAATAGTCGAATAGCTCTGTCAGCGGAATATCGGCGGACTCCAGCACCTTCGGCCCCCAAAACGGTGGCGCAGGCCGCTCAATGTCAATTGCGACGTCATCAGAGCGGCGAGTATCGATAATCGTAGGCTCGGCGGCGGCAATTTCCGCTAGCTCGGACGCGTTATTAACGGCGACTTTTGCTACCTTGCTCATCGAGTGATCGTCAGCAAACCCAGTCCGGTTGTCCCACTGTTGAACCTTTTTCGCGGGCATCAGTGCATCCATAAAATGTAGGTCGGCAAAGGCATCCTTGCCGTAAATCACCTGCCCGCTGTACACATTCTGACAGTCTTCGTGCACGAACTTCGGCGTCAGCGCCGCCCCCCCCAAAATCACCGGCACATCGATCCCATGCTCATTAAAGGTCGCTAAGTTATCTTTCATGAATGCAGTCGATTTCACCAGCAGGCCGCTCATCGCAATGCAGTCTGCATGGTGCTCCTGGTAGGCTGCAATGATGTTGTCAACCGGCTGCTTAATGCCAATATTCACCACCTTGTAGCCGTTGTTAGACAGGATAATATCGACCAGGTTTTTGCCAATGTCATGCACATCGCCCTTAACGGTCGCAATTACCACCGTGCCCTTGCCACTATCGTCCGACTCGGCCTTGTCCATAAACGGCTCTAAGTAAGCCACCGCCGCCTTCATGGTCTGCGCCGACTGCAGGACGAAGGGAAGCTGCATCTGA
The DNA here is from genome assembly GCA_049646425.1 of Phormidesmis sp. GTDB lineage: Bacteria > Cyanobacteriota > Cyanobacteriia > Phormidesmidales > Phormidesmidaceae > Phormidesmis. The sequence goes on from JBARVU010000578.1 coordinate 7,480, forward strand.
CCCGAGCCAAACAGCTCACCTACCACCTTCATGCCGTCCAGCAAAAAGGTGTTGACAATTTCTAGCGGCGGATATTTTTTCAGTGCCTTGGCGAGCTGGTCTTCCAACCCAATCCGCTCACCGTCAATGATGTGGCGCGTCAGCCGTTCTTCCAGCGGCAGATCTTCGTCCTGAGTCGTTCTCAGCTGTTTAGTGCTCTTGCCAGCAAACAGCGTTGTTAGTTCACCCAGCGGATCGTAGGTGCATACGTCACCATCGAACCCTCGATTGTCATAAATCAGGTCGCGGCAAATTTTCTGATGCTCAGGGTCAATCTTCGCCAGGGGCAGAATCTTACTCGCGCTGACGATCGCCCCATCCATCCCGGCCGCCATCGCTTCGTTGAGAAACACCGAGTTCAAAACCACCCGCGATGCCGGATTGAGCCCAAAGGAAGCGTTAGAAACGCCGAGCATAATATGGCAACCGGGCAGATTTTCGCGAATCAGGCGAATGCCTTCCAGCGTTTCTCTGGCATTGACCCGGTCTTCTTCAATGCCGGTAGAAATCGGCAGCACCAGCGTGTCAAAGAACAGCTCATAGGGCGGAAAGCCATATTCCACCGCATCCCGGTAGGCCCGCTGAGCAATCTCAAACTTCTTTTGAGCAGTGCGGGCCATGC
>JBARVU010000579.1:0-8288 GCA_049646425.1 Phormidesmis sp.
TAAACGCCGTACCAAATGGTGAAGTACTTATCGTTTTGGTCGCTCATTTGAAAGGCGCCGTTGAGTCCTTCAAGCACAGTCTCTGGGCGGTAGAAGTTGACACCCGGAAGGGACTGCGATCGCAATACATTGAGTACCGACGTAGAGAGCAGCGCTGCCCCTAGCCCATGCCCAGAGACATCGAGTAGGTACATCACCAAATAGTTAGGATCAAGCCAGTAGTGGTCGAAACAGTCCCCGCCGAGCTCTTGCGAAGAAATAAACCGAGAAGTAATAGAGATCTGTTGACCTAAGCTACGGCTCGTGGGATGTCGACTGTTTTTATCGGCTTTGGGAATGTCTTTGGGCAGAAGAGAGATCACGTAGGCAGCTGCTTCGGCGAGTTCGGTTTCTAGCCTGTGAGTTTGCGCTCTGAGCGCCTGAGTAAGCTGATGGAGGCGCATACCGGCTTTAACTCGGGCTGTGAGTTCAGCGGTATCAACCGGTTTAAACAGCAAATCGTCAGCCCCAGCTTCAAGCGCCTCTACCCGATTGGCGATCCCCGTATGACTGGTCATCATTAAAAAGGCTGTGGTCGAAAGCTGAGGATCCTGCTTGATGCGATGGCAGATATCGAGGCCACTGGTGCTACCGGGCAGCAGCCAGTCGCAAATAATCACCGATGGCGCTAGCCGAATCGCCGTTCGCAGCCCGGCTGCCGCATCTACAGCAGTCGCCACTCGGTAGCCACGCTTTTGCAGTAGCCGCTGTAGGCTTCGCAAAATCAACGGATCATCGTCAATCACCAGGATGTCGATAACGCTAGCCGGAAGTTGGGCGGGCGGGCGAGTAGAGAAGGCCGAGGATCGATCTTCTGGCGGATTGGAAGCAGCTGAGAAGGCAGGTTTAAAAATCATAGGTGGCCTTAACCGGAACCTCCTCTTCAGGAGCATCCGACATGTCTAGAAGCAGGCGACTGGAAATAGCGTGGTTCCACAGGTCGATAAAGTCAGCTAGATAGTAGGGCGTTTCTTTTGGCACAGTGTTTTCCTCAGCGGGAGTCAAGTCTTCGAGATCGAACAGATGGAGACGCTCCATCGCCTGACTTGCTGAGGGCTCAATGATGTTCGCTCGGTAGGTACCCGATTCATCGATAGCGCTAAAACAGCACACCTGATAGTAGTTTTCACCCGATAGCTCACGATACTGAACCAGCGTATAGACATCGACCGGCTGGAGGGGAAACGGCAGTGCCAGTACAATTTTCTGCTGGGTGGGCAGTAGCGAGAGGCGGACGGCATTGCGAACACCGTAGTAGCCGACTTTATCAGGCTGAAGGGGGTACTTACGGTGAGTGGGCTGGACATAGGTGCGCATGAAAGTAGCAATGCCTAAACCCTCTTCGGTGTAAGCGCCAATTAAGCTGACGTGGACGTCGTAGGCAGGCACATTGCTGATATTAAAAACTTCTAAGGCTAAACCGCTGCTGCTGCCTTCAGCAGGGCGTAAATCCCAGTAGAGATGGGGCAAGGCGGTCAAGCGCAGCTGCTTTCCGAGTACGCTGCGATAGTATTGGCTCTCTTGCTGGAGCTGTTTGATGTTTTTGTTAGCCAGCCAAGCGTAGGTACCGGTGAGTCCCACTAACAACAGATTGCTAATGATTAAGATGGGTTCCATTCGTTCGCCTCTTGCCTCTTTGGATCGGAGGCTTCCTTCCTTAAAATAACAGTCTGTTTGAGTGGCCTGTTCGAGATCCTCGCTAAGATATCACCGCTGCACACTGTGTCATTGGCCATGTTTTCTGTTCAGGCTCGGCGACCCTATTCTATGCTGACACGCGACGGGATTCGCCTGGATGCAGACGTTTATATGCCGGTTGGGAAGGGTGCTTTCCCAGTTTTACTCATGCGTCAGCCTTATGGGCGAGCGATCGCTTCGACGGTCGTCTATGCCCATCCGCGCTGGTACGCGGCGCATGGCTACATCGTGGTGATTCAGGATGTGCGCGGGCGGGGAACTTCAGAAGGGGTGTTTGATCTGTTTGCCCATGAGGTGGAGGACGGTGAAGATGCGGTGAAATGGGCCGCGCAGCTACCGCGCAGCGACAGTCAGGTGGGGATGTACGGCTTTTCATATCAGGGCATGACCCAGCTTTATGCTGCCCAAAATCGACCGACGGCACTGAAAACAATTGCCCCAGCGATGACGGGCTACCACCTTTACGAAGACTGGGCCTATGAAAATGGCGCGCTGTGCCTGCAGCTGGGCCTGAGCTGGGCGATCCAGCTCGCGGCGGAAACGGCGCGGCGGCAGGGTGAAACCAATACCTATCAGCAGTTAGTCGCAGCGGCGCAGCGCCTCCCTTTGTTTGATCCGGTACCCGCCTGTCCGGACGTGCTGCGATCGCTCGATTCTTTCTATCACGACTGGGTGGCTAATCCCGCCGGGGGCAGCTATTGGCAGGCACTGACGCCTCAGCTAGCGCAGGTGGATCTGCCCATGCTGCATATCGGTGGCTGGTTTGATCCTTACCTGAGGGGTGACGTGCGGCTGCATCAGGAAATGGCAGCCCGCAGCCAGAACCGACATCCTTTTTGGGTAGGGCCTTGGGGGCATATTCCCTGGGGGCGCAAAGTCGGCGCGATGGACTTTGGCCCGGCGGCGATGAGTCCGATAGACAAGTTACAGATCGACTGGTTCGACCATATCCTCAAAGGGCGAGCTTGGCCGGAAGACGATTTACCGTTATGTCTGTTTGAGATGGGCCGCAATCAGTGGCGGCGGCTAGCTACCTGGCCAACAGCGCCTGAGCAGGTTTATTTTTTACACAGCGACGGAATAACCCATATTCGAGCAGACAGCGGCAGGCTATCGGAGCATGAAGCGAACGATTCAACCGATGATAGGCTCGTTCACGATCCGTGGAATCCGGCGCCTGCCTTGGGCGGGCACAGCGCTGTACCGGCTGGGATGTTTGAGCGAACGTCTGTCGATTCTCGTGGGGATGTGCTGACCTATACGAGCGCGCCGTTGACGCAGGAGGTGCGAGTGGCCGGGATGATTGAAGTGGTCTGCGCGATCGCGTCATCTGCCCCGAGCTATGACCTCTGCGCGGTGATTTCTCGGGTTAAGAATGGCCAAGTCCATAACCTGACTCAGGGCTACCGGCGAGTGGATGTTCCAGATTTGATCGATCAGCCCACTCGCGTTACGCTGCGGCTGCATCCTACCTGCTTTAGCCTGTCGCCGCCAGAAGCTTTACGCTTGAGCCTGAGTGCCGCCTGTTTCCCGGCCTACCCGGTCAATCCGGGGACTGGCGCGCAGCCTGAGCAGGCAAAGCTGATAGAGGCTGAGATTATTAGTTTGGCGATCGCGATCGGCGGTCCTACCGGCTCATACCTGCGTCTGCCCTTAGCGCCCAGCAGATCAGCCAAAAATTAATGGTTGAATACTTCAAACACCTGCCGACAGCAGTTTCGCAAAGATTCTCCAGAAGACGGCTCGGGGACGATATTCCCTTCGTAGCGCCAATCGTCGATAGTTGAAAGCCGCCACTGCTGACCGCGATGATCAAATCCAGCTACTTCTAGCCCGATTGCGCGAAACCGATCGGTCTCCAGATCTTGATGCAAGCGAATTTGAATGAGCAGACTGCGACATTGAAACAACCGGCTAACACCCGGAAAGTGAAAGCCAATGTCTACCGAGTGAGGATCGATCAGATCGCGGGTTTCTGGGTCGTTTGCCCAGGGCTTAAGATCGGCGCGTAAGTCGGGCAGCTCCGACTTAAATAGGCCGATTGTGGCTGCAATCTTACTCGCAAATTCAATGGTCGATGCCTGTTCTGCTGCGTTCACACCACCTCGCCCTACACTGCGCTTTTTTATTGTAGCGGCCAAAATTTGATGAGCTGAGTTCTATCGTCAGATAATTCTGACACAGAGAGACCTGTGAGGCGCAGGTGAACACATCGCTATCAATATCTCGCTTGGCAAATGGTTAAGAGTTCTCGGCCCTGATCGTTCATCGGCAGTCGGTAGAATCCTGAAATGTTGGGGGGTGCGATCCCGGGACTAAGCTGGCTGGCCACTACAGCAGCAGGTGGATTGAGGCTGAGCGCATAAGGAGACGTTTCTTGCGAATAGCTGTCGGTCACACTCAGCAGTATCTGATCGGATTCCATCTGGCCCCGCACGCAGTCAAAAGACGACGACGGCATGTAAAACGCACCTGTGATGTTGCCGTCCTGCAATTCAAACACGAAGTAGGCGGTCGCTAGCTGATCTGGAATCGGTTGTTGACCATATAGATAGATCCCATCGACCGAGCGGTTCGAAGCGGTCGCAGGCAAGGAGGCTTGCTCCCAATGACGAGCGGAACCCAAATGTGCCTGCAAACGACGGAGGTGCTCGATGCGGGCCTGCTCAAGCCGGCGCTGTCTCAGCAGAGCTGCCTCAAGTCGGCGCTGCTCAAACTGGGTCTGCTCAAACCGGAGAGTAGATTTGTCGATGCTTGCCCCTTTTTGGGGGAGGGCTGCGTGCGCTAGAAACGCAGCGGTGTCGACGTCTGCCGAGACAGCACTTGCCTGGGCAGACAGTCCGATTGCCAGGCTTAGCAAGCTTGATAAAAGACCGGAACAACTGACAACCCGCCCTATCAGGCATTTGTCTGGTCTGTCAGCGTTTGCAGGAGCCAGCCCTAACGCTGACAGCAGTCCCTGACCTCTTCTAAACAGCACCATTGGTCACACCTCTTAATATTCTTGTGGGCACAGGTCATCGCGTCTTTGCTCATGTTGCCCAAGTCCTTTGCTTCAGCTCAAGTTGGTTGGGAATGAAATCGTCTCTGCCTGGAAATGTTGACTTGTGCAAAGAATTTATCAAAGGGTATGGTGGATATCTGACTTAGCGCACTGTAATTAGGAGGCTGAATGAAGGCTCGCCTGCCCGTTTCGCCCGAGGCCGACGGGCCGTTTAAGCTTTTGTTGTTTATCGATAAGCGACCCGCCTCAACTGAGCAGGTACGGCTGATTCGACATCATCTAGGCGTACTCAGCGATCGCGACCAGATCCACCTAGAAATCGTTGACGTAACCAATCAACCGTACTTAGTCGAGCACTTTAAGCTAGTGGCTACGCCTGCCCTAATCAGAGTTTCAGCCAATCAGCATCAGGTTTTAGCAGGTAGCGATATTGCCACGCAGCTCAAGCACTGGTGGCCGCGCTGGCAGCGTGAAATCAGGGCAGCTCAGCGATCACCCTCAGACAAAGAATTCGCGAATGACAGCAGTATCCCCGCAGACACAGCGGCACAATCCACTGAGATTTTGCGTCTTTCCGATGAAATCTTTCGGCTCGACCAGGAAAAGGAAGCCTTGAATTCCCAGCTTGCCTTCAAAGATCGCATTATCGCGATGATGGCTCACGATTTACGAAATCCGCTCACCGCTGCTTCCATTGCCCTAGAAACGCTAGAGCTAGCCTATGAACCCGACAGTCAGCGAGCAGCAAAGGTGACGCCTGAACTGATTGCTCACCTAATTAAAAGCACTAAAACGCAGCTCCGCACCATCAACAGCATGATTGCTGAGATTTTGCAGACGGCGAAAGGATCAGGCGCTGACCTCAATATTGAGCCTCGTCAGCTCAACTTACAGGCGCTGTGTATTGAGGTAATGGACGCTTTTCAGCCCAAACTCGTTCATAAAAAGCAGACTATTGAAGCTGACATTCCTCAGGATTTACCCTTCGTGTACGCCGACGCTGACAAAGTGCAAAGAGTACTGGCCAACTTGATTGATAACGCGGTTAAGTACACCCCTGTGAGGGGTCAGATTGGCATTGTGGCGTTGCATCGTACGACCGAAAAAGTCCAGGTCAGCATCCGAGATACCGGGCCGGGAATCCCCAGAGCTAATCAAAAAAACATCTTTGAGGAAAATTTTCGGCTCAAGCGCGATCAAGCTGAAGACGGTTACGGCTTGGGTCTGTCACTGTGTCGGCGGATCGTTCGCGCCCACTACGGACAGATATGGGTAGATGCCAAACAGGGCGAAGGGAGCTGTTTTCACTTTACGCTGCCGGTGTATAGAGGATAGGATTAGGGCAGCGCTTGTTTTTTAGTTGATCATCGGGGATGAGGGAATAGGGGGCAAGGGGAGGAGGTCTGCACCTTAGCTTTGCTCGCCTTCGATCAGCGCCTTCATCCGAGCGAGCTGGGCGTCGACTGTGCTTTGTCCCTCTAACTGGGCGAATTGCTGGTCTATTGGGTCTATGCCCAGTTCGCTAGTGACTTCTGCTTGAGCTTCTAGATCGAGCACGCGCGATTCCATTTTCTCGAAGGCATTGATCGCGCTGGCGGTGCCAACGTTCTCAATCATCTCGTTGATCCGGGTGCTGGACTGGGCAGCGCGAGCCCGAGCAATGTACATGTCTTTGCGGGTGCGGGCATCGGCGATTTTGTGCTCTAGCGTGGTCATATTGGCTTTGAGCGTTTGCACGATGTCTCTTTGTTGAGCGATCTGGGCGGTGAGTGTTTGCGCATTTTGGGTATAGCTCGCTCTGCGGTTGAGAGCGTCGCGGGCGGTGGCTTCATCCCCTTTTTGCAGGGCCAGCTGTGCCCGGCTGTACCATTCTTGGGCGGTGCGCCCGGCCTGCTCAGCCTGTCTTTCGGTGCGCTTTTGGGTGGCGATCGCCTGAGCCACCGCCTGCCGCAAGGACACCAGATCGCTCTGCATGTCAGCAACGGCCTGCTGCAAAACCTCTTCCGGATCCTCGGTTCCACTTACCCAGGTGCCGACGTTAGCCCTGACGAGGCGAGAGAGTCGATCTAGCAGTCCCATAAGCCGCCTGCAAAGTAAATAACTTTAAAATTGCCTACTCTAAGAGCATAGCAAGCTTCCTATCGAGCTGTGCCGCTACTCACTGGTAGGGCCGTAGACTTGAGCAGTAATGCCCTGAGCTTTAATCTCCGCAATGAACTGCTGAGCAGACTCGGGATTGTCAAAAGCTGCCAGCTGTACGCGAGTACCATCCGCAAACTGACGGACAAAGGCTTCATCGACCGATTTACGAATATCTAACAGTCCCTGTTCAGTGGTAAAGGGAACGGTGACGTAGTAGCTACTCCCCGCCGGAATCGCCACAGCCTGAGTTTCGCTCTGGAGCGGGCTGCCGGATTCATTCGCAATCGGCGGCAGAGGCTGAGTAGGGGGGGATGCCGCCTGTGGCGTCGACGCAGGCTGGGGATCGAGCGGAGCCTGCGGCATCTTGAGAGAGCTGAGATTGTCCAACTCAAGATTGACAAATTCTTGCGCCGAGAGGTCTGGCCCAGGCGGGGTGAACGTCTCTCCATCGGCGGTGGCGAGGGCAGTGCGATCGCCGCCGGGCCGATTAGCCAACCGCTGAGCCACTTGAGGGTTAGACAGCAAATAGCTGGCGCCCAGCCCTGCTGCCAGTCCCAAAAGTCCCAAAGCGGCCCCTGCCACCAGGGAAACAGTCCGGCGCTGCTGCTGGGAAGTCGTTGTGACTGGCTCGGGCTCTGGTGGCGCTTCTGACAGACTTTCAATCAGCTTTTCAGAAGAGGCTAAATAGCCATTGGTTGAGGAGCCGGTTGAAGCGCCCAGGGCTGGTGCGATCGCCGCGACTGCGAGGGCATCCGGAAACAGTTTTTTATTGCGGGGTAGCGGCGGCGGTGTGACAGAGGCAGCTGGGGCAATGCTAGCAGCAATATCGTCAATGGTACTGTCAACGGTAGTGAGATCAAAGGCAGCCTCTTCTAGCTCAGTTAGCGGCTCGCGGCTGGACGGGCTAGCAAGCCGATTGCGGCGATAGCGGCTCAGCTCGGCTTCCAAGTTAACGTTGAGGCTACTCAAAACAGCGCACAGCGGCGACGATAGCTGATAAGAAGATCGCTGATCTGCCATGACAGACTCCTGAATTAAGGGTAGTTAATACACCAGCAAGTCCATTAAAATACATTAATGAGGCCTCAAAATCAAGACTGAAGGTGACGGTTTAGCTCTTTCATAAAGAGCTAGAGAAACAAGGCCAGAAAACAAGACTGGAAAACACTCGTAAGCAGCAGCCCATGGGATTAGACGGATTAGGAAATTTGATCAAGGGCCTGGAAAGTCAAGAAAGCTGGCAGGCACAGCGACAGTTTCGCCAGGTATTGCAGCAGTGGCCAAAAGCGGTGGGGTTTGCGGTTGCTCGTCATACTCGCCCGGTGAGCGTTCAGCAAGGCACGCTTTATGTGGCGGCATCGACCGCCGCCTGGGCGCAAACTCTTCTCTACGAGCGGTTTAACAT
>JBARVU010000580.1:0-2696 GCA_049646425.1 Phormidesmis sp.
CAGGGCTAATCGACCTGTATAGTCAGAGCGGCGAACCGGGAAACGAATCGCGGGAAACCGACGAGTCGCTCACCCGCGCCGCCGCCGCCGGAGGCTTTACCCGCATCGGGCTGTTGCCAAATACGCAGCCAGCCGTCGACACCGTCAGCGCCATTGCCGCCCTGCATCAGCGCAATCGTCAGCACCCCCAGGTGAAAATCATGCCTTGGGCGGCGATCACTCAGGGCGCAGCAGGCGAGCAGCTGACTGAACTGGCCGAACTCGCCGCAGCGGGCGCCCTGGGGTTTACAGACGCAGGGCCGCTGAATAATTCAGCCTTGCTCCGACGGCTGCTGGAATATGCTCAGCCTTTGCACAAGCCGATTGCTCTGTGGCCCTGCGATCGCAAACTGGCGGGCGGTGGCGCGGCTAGAGAAGGGCCAGATGCGCTGAGGTTGGGGCTGCGCGGGGTGAGTGCGATCGCTGAAACCGCCGCCTTAGCGGCCCTACTAGAATGCATTGCCGAAATTCCCACGCCTGTTCACATCATGCGAGTCTCGACAGCTCGCAGCGTCGCGCTTATTTGCCAGGCCAAAGCTCAAGGGCTACCGGTGAGCGCCAGCGTTCCCTGGCACCATCTGATCTTTGACACCCATGATTTATTGCAGTATGACCCCAACCTGCGACACGAGCCGCCTTTGGGAACGCCTGCTGACCGGCAAGGCTTGATTGACGGGGTGGCTGAAGGGGTGATTGAGGCGATCGCCATCGACCATAGCGCCTACACCTACGAAGAAAAAACAGTCGCCTTTGACAACGCCCCGCCCGGTGCGATTGGCCTAGAGCTAGCGCTTCCCGTACTCTGGCAAACCTTTGTTACCAGTGGCCAGTGGCGCCCGACTGACTTGTGGCAGCGACTGAGCCAGGGGCCAGCCCACTGCTTAGGACTTGTCCCTAGCCGACTGAAAGCGGGTAGCATTGCCGAATTGACGCTTTTTGACCCGCGTATTAATTGGCAGGCAACGGCTGATTGCTTGCATTCCTTGGGCAGTAACACACCTTGGCTGGGAAAGTGCGTTCGAGGTAGAGTCGTCAGCACAATGAACGGTAAGGAATGAGGGTTACAGACTCCCCGCGAGGGCCGCGAACGGCTTTGGGGTAGGCAGTGAGACCAGCGGTTTGGCAACGACGAACTGCTTGCGGATGAAAGGAGATGTCATCGCTGAGAGCAGCCCGCCATAGTCGAGGTCAAAGCTTACCTCATCGCCAACCTGTAACCTGTGATTTTGGCTGTCGAGGATCAGGTGATCGCTGCTCGCGCCGAGTATCTCCAGGTTGTCGTGAGCGGTCAGACCAGAGATCAGAACATCTTGCCTGCCCAAAGCAACAATCGCTCGCTGGCGAATTCCCCGGTCTTGAAATTGAGGCACCTCGCCAAACGCGTCCTGACAAATCTCCCCAAAGGGAAGCGAGGGCTTTTGCTTCGACTCAATCACTTCCGCAACGAGCTGAAAGGCACGCTGGTGAAGCCCTGAAATAGCTTGCCGGTTCACCGCTTCACATCCCAACAGAATCGACTCGCCCACCCGCAGATTGTTGACTTTGCCGGTGGCGGCAGCAGAGTTGTACCACTCGTAATTGGCCGAATTTCCACCGGAAACAATTTCTAACGACATGTCAAATTCACTCTCAAGCATTTCAGCGAGTTCAGAGAGCAACCGCATATTGTTACCGTCTGGCTTTACGCCCCCGTAGCAGGCTAGATTGCAGCCAATGCCTACAATCTTCAGCTGAGGCAGCAGGCGCGCTTTGCTGAAAAACTGAATCAGGTCGCAAGGCAGCACGCCCTCACGCAGGTCGCCTAGCTCCACCATGACGATTACCTGATGGATCTTGTTATGTATCTTTGCGTAGTACGACAGTTTTTTTAAAGTCTCGATCTCAGTGTTGAGACTGATATCTGCGCTCTCTACAACAGACTCGGCCTGGCTGAGCGCTGTTCGCAACAGAACGAGCTGGGCGGGTATCCCAGCTTTTTTCATTTTTTGAATGTTTTCGATGCGAGAATCGGCGATAAACCGAACGCCGCCTCGGATCATTGCGGCTGCGATCGCAGGTTCTCCGAGCACCGCTTTAGAAACGCCCATGAGAGAAAGACCCTTTTCCCCATAGAGGGCGCACAGCAGGCGGGCGTTCTCTTGAATTCGAGACAGAGAAATCTCTATTCTCGGTAAAAACAACTTCATTTTTATCTCAGACAGTGATGTCTGATGGGTTGCCAAGATTGGAAGACTGTTTTGCTAAAGCGCAACGTCACTCAATTTTTGGCGTAATTTTTGGTGTAATTTGGGAAAGCGGTCGGCTAGGGCTTGAACCAGCTTTTGGCAGCCGTAGCTCAAGACATCGGTTGTCGGCAGCTGAAACTGTTGCTCATATTGCGCGATAACGGCGAGGACTTCCTCTTCTGATAAGTCTTCGTGGCTGAGGGCGATCGCCATCACGCTTGCAGCAGACATCGCTTCAATCAGCTGAATCTCGCGCTCCACAGTCGGCATGGGCAAGTGAGGAAAGTCGCAGCGGAATTGTCGCGCCGGGGGATGCTGCAAAATAACGCCGTCGGGCATACTGCCCTTTAAAATGCCCAGGGAACTCATGAAGGCAGGATGGCTAACGGCGCTTTGTCCCTCTACTAAAATGATATCCGGGCTTTCATGCTC
>JBARVU010000581.1:0-9300 GCA_049646425.1 Phormidesmis sp.
ATATTGATCGGCCCCTGCTGAATGATTTGCTCGATTAGCTGCGGGCTCAAAGTGGCTTCAAACTGCTGAATATAGGCCCAGGAAATTGACTGTAGTTCCTGCTGCAAGCTGCCCTTTTCCACGTAGCTTGCCACTCGCTGCGCCAGCGCTACCCATTCTGGAGCCACCCACCGACTCAGCGCCTTATCCAAGTTAAAGGCCCCTACCACTTGGTTGACTAGCATTCGTCCGCCCGACTTACTCAGTGAGCCATCGTTCAGGGTCGCAACAATCGTTTGCGTCAGCGCAATAATATCTTCGGGGCGCCAATCGGCGTCATCCGGTGCAAACTGCTGCAAATAAGCGCTGAGCACATTGCTAGTCATTGTCTCCTGCTCTTTTAGCCATATGGCTACCTGTTCAGCCAGATGTTGCGCTGCGACATCGACCAGCGACGCCTCTATACCCAGGCTTTTGAAGGCAGCGATCACCTCAGTCGTAAACTTTTCTAGGTCTTGATTTTCGACTGATACCGTCTCTACATTTGCGACCACCGCGCCCACAACTGCCCGCAGTTCAGCTTCAGAACCTGGCTGGCCGAAGGTCACCACGTAGGCCCGCAAGACGTTGAGCACTTGCTTCAAGTTGTCAAACTTGGAATTGCGAGCAGCGGGCACTGGGCCAGCCAGCGCTGCCGCAGTCGTCGCAGGTGCAGGTGGAGTAATCAAAGGCATCACCTCTGATGCCTCTGACAGTTCCTCTGACGTCTCTGACGGTTCCTCGGGTCGGGTAAGCTCAGCCGATTCTGCTGACGCATCGGCAGACATGCCCTGATCAGAGGATGCTTCCTCCGCTTGCCGGAACGTGCTCAACAAACTACGAAACGCTTGAAACATGGCTCGTTTTCCCCCTCGTTCAAAAGAGGTCGCCTTTAATAGAGACAGCTTCTAAAAGGCGACCCGCTAATGCTTAACAGAGATAGTAACTCGACTATGCCCCGCTATGACACACGGGGCGCTGAACAGCGCAGCGGATCGTAGCGGCTACCGACTGGGCTAACGCTGCAAAATCGTAGCCGCCTTCCAACCCTAGCAGCAGCGGTACGTCGAACTGTAGGCAAGCCTGTGTGAACCAACTATAGTCCTCAGGCTGCAACATAATGCTCGCCAAAGGGTCGGCTGAGTTGGCATCGTACCCGGCACTGACAATCATCAGCTCAGCCCCAAACCCCGCTAGAAAAGGCTGGGCCTGAGCAGCCCAAAGCTTCTGATAGTCTTCTATCCGACTACCCGGCGGCAGCGGTAAGTTCAGCACGTTGCTATGCTGCCCGGTTTCGCCGGACAAACCTGTGCCAGGATAGGCCGGAGACTGATGAAAAGAGCAGTACGCAATGTTGGGATTGCCCTCCACCAGCGCCTGCGTGCCGTTGCCATGATGCACATCCCAGTCTAAAATCGCCACCCGACCAACTTTCAGGCAGCTCAGGGCATAGTGGGCAGCGATCGCTGCATTTGAGAGCAAACAAAACCCCATGCCCCGATCCTTTTCAGCATGATGGCCGGGCGGACGCACCAGCGCAAAGGCAGATGCCCGCTGCTGCCATACCCAGTCAACCCCGTCTAGCCAGGCGGCCACTGCCAGCAGGGCCAAATCGTAGCTTTCGGGCGACATTACCGTATCGCTATCTAGATATCCCCCCCCACGTTCGGCAAATGCTTTTAGGGCGCTGACGTAGGCCGCGCTGTGAACGCGATGAATATGGGGGAGAACGGCCCGATCGGAGGGCTCTACCCAGCTAATTTTATCAGCCCATTTATGCTCGTTCAACTGAGATCTTTGGCAGTTCTTCAAGTGCTCGACAATCGCGCTCAGACGACTGGCATTTTCTGGGTGGCCAATACCGGTATTGTGTCCGGCAAAGCGATCGCTATAAAAAACAGGAAAACTGTATTCCATGAGGGTTTGAGAGTATCAGCAAAAGCTCAATCCGCCGCCGATTGGCACCGTCAAAAAAGCTCGAAATATGGTAGAATTATGAGCGTACTTGTGATAGATTTCTAGCCTATCAATCGCTTTAATTTACCTGAATCTCACTGGCCGAATCTTGACTGAGTTTTGGCCGTTTGTTTCATGCCTTTAAAGCTGTCAGTTGATTAAGGATGTTTGTCTTTTACGGTTTTCAACAGACTTCGACAGTTTCTAAGTTCTGTCATCCTAAAACTCAAAATCTTAAACGGCCGCTTCCCACTAAATTTTCTCACAAATCTCCGGAGCTTCATACATGAGTAGTCCTCAAGAGCGCATTGTTCCCACGGATCTGCGCAATGAGATGTCTCGATCCTACCTCGAATACGCGATGAGCGTGATCGTCGGTCGAGCTCTGCCAGATGCCAGGGATGGCCTCAAGCCAGTACACAGGCGTATTCTCTACGCCATGCACGAGCTAGGACTGACTGCTGACCGGCCTTTTCGCAAGTGCGCCCGCGTCGTCGGTGAAGTGCTCGGTAAATACCATCCTCACGGTGACACAGCGGTATACGACGCCCTAGTGCGGATGGCCCAGGACTTTTCGATGCGGCACCCGCTGATCAACGGCCACGGTAACTTTGGCTCGATTGACAATGACCCCCCTGCTGCCATGCGGTACACCGAGTCGCGCTTGCAGGCGCTGACGGGCGCGGCACTCCTGCAGGACATTGAAGCAGAAACCGTTGATTTTGCCGATAACTTTGACGGCTCTCAGCAGGAGCCGGTGGTACTCCCAGCGCGCATTCCGCAACTGCTGGTGAATGGATCGTCGGGAATTGCAGTGGGGATGGCCACCAATATTCCGCCTCACAACCTGGGCGAGGTGATCGATGGCCTGATCGCGCTAATCGACAACCCAGAACTTACGAGTCTGGAGCTGATGGCGTATGTGCCCGGGCCAGATTTTCCCACCGGTGCGCAGATCATTGGCTCGCAGGGCATTCGGGATGCCTACACGACGGGCCGAGGCTCAGTGACCATGCGCGGCGTCGCCAACATCGAAACCCAGGAAAATAGAGGTCGCCCGGATCGGGAAACCATCATTATCACCGAGCTGCCTTACCAGACCAACAAGGCCGCGCTGATTGAAAAGATCGCCGACATGGTCAACGAGCGGCGGCTCGACGGTATCTCCGATCTGCGCGACGAGAGCGATCGCGACGGTATGCGCATCGTCATCGAACTCAAGCGCGATGCCTACCCCCGAGTGGTTCTCAACAATCTTTACAAGCAAACGCCGCTGCAAAACAACTTCGGCGTCAACATGCTGGCGCTGGTCAATGGTGAACCTCAGCTGCTGACGCTGCGAGAGTTCATGCAGGTTTTCCTGGACTTCCGCATTGAGACAATTGCCCGCCGGACGCGCTATCAGCTGCGTAAAGCCCAAGAGCGGGATCATCTTTTGCAGGGCTACCTGATCGCCTTGGATAACCTAGATGCCGTGATTGCGCTGATTCGCGGCTCCGCCGATGCAGCCAATGCCAAAGCTGAGCTGGTTGAGTCCTACGGTCTTTCCGAGACCCAGGCTGACGCGATTCTTCAAATGCAGCTGCGTCGTCTCACAGCCCTGGAAGCTGAAAAGATTCAGCAAGAGCATGAAGATCTTGAAGTAAAGATTGCCGATCTTGAAGATATTCTGGCCAATCGTGAGCGTATCCTCACCATCATCAGAGAAGAGATCACCCAAATTCGCGACGCCCATGCCAACGAGCGCCGCACCGTGCTGGAGCAGGACGAAAACGACCTCTCTGATATCTCCTTGATCGCCAATGAGCAGGTGGCTATCTTAGTCACGGAGCAAGGTTACATCAAGCGCATGCTGGTCGATACCTTTGAAGCTCAAAACAGAGCTACTCGCGGCAAGTCGGGCACCCGCATGAAAGACGACGACGGCGTTGAGCACTTCATCACCTGCTGCACGCATGACCATGTCCTCTTCTTTACAGATCGGGGCGTTGCTTACTCCCTGCGGGCCTATCAGATTCCTGAAAGCTCCCGCACGGCTAAGGGCTATCCGCTCGTGCAAATGCTGCCGATCCCCAAGGAGGAAAGAGTCACTTCGGTGATCAGCGTTAGCGACTTCACCGAAGATGAATACCTGGTTATGCTGACTCAGGGCGGCTTTGTCAAAAAGACAGCGCTCTCTGCCTTTAACCGTATTCGCACCAACGGCCTGATTGCCATTTCACTAGAAGACGGCGACGAGCTCAGATGGGTGCGCTTAGCGCGAGCGGAAGACAGCATTCTGATCGGCTCTCAGCGTGGGATGACCATTCACTTCAAAACCGACCACGCTCAGCTGCGTCCTTTGGGCAGGCCCACCAAAGGCGTACGGGCGATGTCGCTGCGGGATGGCGATCGCCTGATCAGCATGGACATCCTATCCTCACAGATCGTCGCGGCGATTGAAGCAGCCGGTGCTGAGGAGGAAGACGATGACATCATTACCAGCGATCAGGGGCCGTGGGTGCTGGTGGTCTCTGGCGGCGGCTTGGGCAAACGGGTGCCAGTGTCTAACTTCAGACTGCAAAATCGGGCAGGTATGGGACTGGTCGCAATTAAGTTCCGCAAAGACGGTGACGAACTGGTGGCGCTGAGGATTGCTGAAGCCGATGACGAGCTGATGATCGTCAGCACTCGCGGTATCATGATGCGACAGTCGATCAACGCAATTTCTGTGCAGTCGCGAATGGCGACGGGTGTGCAGCTTCAGCGGTTGGACGATGACGATGTGATCGCCGCTGTGGCCCTTGTCCCGCACTTAGAAGAGGAAGACACCGGAGATTTAGATTTGCCCTCAGAGGCGGTGGCGGAAGCGGTTGCAGAGACTGCTGCTGAAGCGCAGATCATCACTGCTATAGAGGAGGCCCCTGAAGCCGTTTCCGAAGAGATTGCCGAAGCCATTTCAGAAGACTCATCAGACGACGACAGCGAAGCGATAGAAAGCTAATGTCCTGTCAGCGCTGAATTTCAAGTTCTGAGGGACTTTATTAGCATCTCTTAGAACTGGTTTCAGTGCTTGCTCTTGGCATGACGTCAGCGGATTGAGCCCATTGACCGAATCGAGGTCATTATTCCGCCTTTAGATGTATTATCTCCAGTACTCGGTGTCTGTATCCTAGGGGCGTCCAGCACCCTTGAACCGACGACTATGGACTGGTGCGATCCGTAAAGGTAAGCAGCTGCAAATGCCTGTTAGCAGATGCGATGACAGTGGTTTTGTTAAAAAAACTCGTCAATATCCGTACTTTTTCTCTGTAAATTGCTTTGAAGCTGTACCCTTATCTCTAAATCTCGATAAAGCCTGCTAGCTTCTTAAGGTTAGTGACGCTCGGAAACTTTCTAAATACACAGTTCAAAATATGCTCAATCTAATACCTTCCCAAGGAATGGGTGTTAGCTTCGTTGGATTCGGTCTGTCGCCGACCCTTGCTCAAGCTACTACCGAAAGGCCCGAAAGAGATGCTTTTAGCCTTGATGCCATCGGCGCTGGCTTCGGTGTCGGTCTAGGCGAATTTTTGCCCAGATTATTGGGCGCCATCCTTCTTTTAGTCGTCGGTATCATTGCTGCCTACATTGTTGCCTGGGCAGTTAAGAGCCTGCTCGACAAAACCAGTATTGATGATCGACTGGCCGCTTCGGTGACGGGTCGTTCGCCAGATGAAGTGCCGGCTGCTAAGTGGATCAGCAGTATTGTCTTCTGGATCATTGCGCTGCTCGCAGTGGTTGGCTTTCTAGAGACGCTCAATCTGACCGTTGTGTCTGAGCCGCTGAACAATCTGGTCAGTACTATTTTGGAGTATCTGCCTCGGATCTTCAGCGCGGCTATTTTGCTGGCGGTGGCTTGGGGCGTTGCGACAATCGTCAAAACGTTGGTCACGCAGGGATTGTCACGCTTCAATCTAGATGATCGGCTAGCGGAGAATACGGGCGTCGATCCCCGGCAAAACTCTGTGCAAATTCACGAAACGCTAGGAAATGCCCTCTATTGGCTGGTGTTTCTACTGTTCTTGCCACTGATACTCAATGCGCTAGAGCTAAACGGGTTACTTCAGCCCGTTCAAAACCTGATCGATCAGTTCTTTGCTGCAATTCCGCAGATTCTCAAGGCCCTCCTGATCTTCGGCGCTGGCTGGCTGTTGGCCAAGATTGCCCGCAGCATTGTGACCAATCTCTTGGCGGCTACAGGGGTCGACAATCTGGGCCACCATGTGAATCTTTCGAGAGCAGACACGCCGAGTACTGTGGGTACACCGGGTACTGGCGGGCAGTCTGTGTCTAGCCTGGTTGGCATCCTGGTCTACGTGCTCATTTTGATCCCGTCGGCGATCGCTGCCCTCAATGCGCTCAATATTGACGCTATCTCCGACCCAGCCATCAGTATGCTGGAGCGGATCTTAGACTACATTCCACTGCTGCTAGCAGCTGGTGTTGTCTTAGCAGTGTTCTACTTCATCGGTAAGTTTATCGGTAACTTAGTCACTAGTCTGCTGGCGAGCGCTGGCTTCGACAACATTCTGGAAGCGCTTGGACTGCCCGACATTGCCCCTTCGACAAGAACGAGTACCACTTCATCGACGACGACGACTACCTCCCCCCCTGCCTATCAGCCGTCTGACTTTGGTAGCACGGCTGTACAGCCGGGTTCTACAACGCTCCAACCGCCCACCGATGTGAGGTCATCTGCCGGAGTTCAGCCGTCTACCAGCACCAGCGGCGGTAAATCTCCTTCTGAAATTGTCGGTTTGATCGTTTTAGTCGGTGTGGTGCTGTTTGGTGCGGTAACGGCTGTCGAGATCCTTCAGCTCCCTCAGCTCACGCTGATTGTCACGGCAATCCTGGAAATTGCCGGTCAGGTACTGATAGGAGTGCTGATCTTCGGCATTGGTCTCTACATCTCTAATCTCATTTTCCGGTTGATCAGGAGCAGCAGCAGCGCTTCTTCTAATACGCTCGCTCAGGCAGCTCGAATCGCGATTTTGGCCTTTGTTGGCGCGATGGCCCTCACTCAAATGGGCGTTGCGCCAAATATCGTCAACCTGACTTTCGGGCTGCTGCTCGGTGCAGTCGCCGTGGCGATCGCCATTGCCTTTGGACTAGGTGGCCGTGACGTTGCCAGCGAAGAACTCAGAGACTGGATCAAGCACCTCAAGCGCTAGTACCAGCTCCGGCCTGAGCGTATAGCTCTCCTTTGAGTGATAGGGTGCTCTGACCTTTCGAACGTCCTTAACAAGCCCGCACAGGAACTCACCCCTGGCTGCGGGCTTCATTTTGGCAGGCATTTATCTTCAAAAGCTCCTATACAATGAGGGCACAAGAATACCTACACCGGAATGAGTGAAGTCAGCATGAGCACGAGAGCAGATTGCACGGCATGAACAGCAAAGACCTCGCTAAATACATCGAAGCCACTGACGGCATCAGCAAGCCGTGGCTGCTCATTCAGCTGCGATTGGCAAAGCTCAAAGAGCGTCGCAGTGAAATCAGTACCGAAGAATTCAACCTTCAAATTGCCGACCTTCATGCAGAGCTTATGAAACTAGGTCAGTGGTGGATCGGCCAAGAAAAAGACGTTTTTTAAAAAAGATCTCAAGGAATGAGGAATGAGTAAAGCTTCCACTAGCCGTAAAGCCAGCGCCCAATCTGACGCTAAAACGAGCGACAAACCTGCCTCTGAAGCTAAGTCAAACGCGAAGTCAAGCGCTAAGTCAAATGCCAAGACGGATGTCAAGACGAATGCCAAGTCTACCCCTCAGTCTGATAGCCTGGCTGACGCCAAGCCTGAAAAATCTGCTTCTTTTGCCGCTGTTCAGCTAGACGACAGTCAGTGGTATCTGAGTCGTGAGCTGAGCTGGCTAGAATTCAATCGCCGTGTCCTCGCTGAAGCCCTCGACGAGCGTACGCCCCTATTGGAACGACTCAAGTTTCTAGCGATCTTTTGCTCAAACCTAGACGAATACTTCATGGTGCGCGTAGCGGCTACCAAGCAACAGATTGACGCCCACGTCAGTAAGCGCACGCCCGACGGTCGCACCCCTGCCGAACACCTGCGCGACATCAGCCAGCGGCTGCGCCCGATGATCACTCAAATGCACCATCACTTTCAGGTTGAGCTCAGGCCCCGGATGCTGGCTCAGGGTATTTATCTACTCGATTACGCAGATCTCAACCCGAAGCAAAGTACCTACTTAGATGCGTATTTTAATGAGCAAGTCTTCCCTGTGCTCACACCGCTGGCGGTTGATTCTGGCCATCCTTTTCCTTACATTTCCAATCTGAGCCTCAACCTTGCCGTCGAGATCGAAGACCAAGCGTCGACCGAACCCCACTTCGCTCGGGTGAAAGTACCTAAAGTTCTGCCGAGATTTGTTCCTCTGCCAGACGACTTACTGCCTACTAAAAGTGGACGCTGTCATTGGATAGGCGTGCCGATGGAGCAAATCATTGCGAACAATATTGTCGCGCTATTCCCCGGTATGAAGGTGAAAGATTGCTACGCCTTTCGCATTACCCGTAATGCCGACCTCGCCGTAGAAGAAGACGAAGCCGATGACCTGATGCTGGCAATCGAGCAGGAGCTGCGTAAGCGTCGGCTAGGCGGATCGGTCGTGCGGATGGAGCTAGAAGGGGGAATGAATCCGGCGATGCGCGCAACCCTGATGAATGAACTCAAGATTCAAGAAGAAGACGTCTATGAGATCGAAGGTCTGATCGGTCTGACTGATCTGATGACGCTGATGGCGCTACCGCTGGCTGACCTCAAAGATCCGCATTGGACACCGGTGCTTCCCGGCTCCTGGAAGAATGTTCAGCATGCAGAAGGGGAATCTGTTTTTTCGCTGATTCGGCGGCGCGATCGCCTGGTTCATCATCCCTACCACGCCTTCTCAGGCACCGTCCAAACGTTGATCACTCAGGCCGCGAGCGACCCTGATGTGCTGGCGATTAAAATGACGCTGTACCGTACCTCCGGTGACTCTCCTATCGTCAATGCCCTGATCAAAGCGGCTGAAAACGGGAAGCAGGTTGTCGCCCTCGTCGAACTTAAGGCTCGTTTCGACGAAGAAAACAATATAAACTGGGCACGCACGCTAGAGCGCTCAGGCGTTCATGTCGTGTACGGCTTAATGGGCTTAAAAACCCATACTAAAGTTTCTCTGGTAGTACGCCGTGAGAAAACTGGCATTCGCCGCTACGTCCACATTGGCACCGGCAACTACAATCCCAAAACCGCTCGACTGTACACCGACCTAGGTGTGCTGAGCTGCCGTGAAGAACTCGGTCCTGACCTCA